>NZ_JACJDP010000012.1:0-81468 GCF_014163575.1 Psychromonas sp. SR45-3 | reverse complement strand
ATTCGTCTAGGCCTGCAATCACTCACAGGCTCAAGCAACCTACCCGCTTCCAGCATGGGCCATGCCTCAGGAAGCCTATTTGGTTTTGCTTCGGGTGGAGTTTACCTTGCACTAATGATTACCCACTAGCCGGTGCGCTCTTACCGCACCCTTTCACCCTTACCTACTAATAAATTAGCAGGCGGTCTCCTCTCTGCTGCACTTGTCGTTAGCTCGCGCTACCCAGGCGTTACCTGGCACCCTGCCCTTTGAAGCCCGGACTTTCCTCCCCTTTTCAATACTTTAGAAATACATCTTAAGCAATCAAAGCGGCGACGATCTGGCCAACTCCGCGGCGTATTATACGGTAAAGCGATCACACTACAAGTAGTTAAAGCAATTATAATTACTGTAACAATTCTTAAATTAAAATAATAAGCAAACAAGTAAACTATTTCGTTTTTTCAAACGACTAGCATTAACAAATTAAGTTATTTTATAGACTAAAAGTATTTATAGATAAAAGGCTATTATAGATTAAAAGCAGTTATAGATTAAGGTTCATTAGATATTTAAAGTAATACATGAACTAAACCAAGAACTATAAATCTGCCTTTACTTATTAAAGGTAGATTTATAGTTTGAAAGGTAAAGTAGAAAACTAGTACAGCCTATATTCAACCTATAAATTTTCTAGGCCCCATTTATAAAGGTCATTTTTCTTAAGATGATGAATTTCAGCGGTGATCGCAGCTGCTTTTTTAAGCGGCAACTCTTTTTTTAATAAAGTAAGTGTTTTGATCGCTTCTACCGAGAGTGCATCTTTATCTTTGCTCGCACCAGCTACCATCAATACAAATTCACCACGACAATGGTTAGTATCTTGCCCTAACCAATCCAACATTTCACCAGCTGGCAACACGTAATACGACTCGAACATTTTAGTTAATTCACGTGCAATCACTAATTTACGATCCGCACCCATAATATTAATGATATGTTTCACCGTATCTTGAATACGGCGTGGCGATTCATAAAATATCATGGTCTGTGTTTCTTCTGCTAAAGCGGTGAGTTTCTCCGTTTTCGCCTTTTCTTTAACCGGTAAAAAACCTTCAAATGAAAATCTATCCGAAGGTAAACCTGCCGCTGAAAGCGCAGTAATAGCTGCACAGGCACCTGGCACAGGCACAACATCAACACCCGCTTCACGACATTCATTAACCAAATGGTAACCGGGGTCACTGATCAGGGGCGTACCTGCATCTGAAATCAAAGCAACAGATTGCCCTGCTTTAATTTTTTCAATTAACACTTTGCCACGTTGACGTTCATTATGATCATGTAATGGAAATGTAGGCTTACTTATTTGGTAGTAACTTAATAGTTTACCGCTATGGCGGGTATCTTCTGCTGCAATTAAATCAACGCCTTTTAATATTTCAATGGCGCGGTAAGTAATATCTCCAATATTGCCCAAAGGAGTGGCAACAATATACAATTTTGCGCTTACTTCGTTATTTAATTGATTATTTTCAGACATATTTGACTCTATTAAAGTGTTAAGGATTGTTTAACTAAGTCGGCAATATTACACTATAGGCATCTTGATACCTATCTGAAAACTGATCTGAGATTGGTTTGATTAAAAAGGACAAAAAATTTGAACACTGCAATCTTATCTAAACGCGCTTTATACTTTCCTCTCATGGTTTTGAGCATGTTGTTTGTGTCCGCTTGTTCTGTCATTGAGCCAGATAAAAGTACAGCACCAACATTATTTACTGAGTTTAATGAATCAGCACAATATTTATTAAAACAAGCCGATAAACTCGATGAAGCTGACAATACGCCATGGCAATTAGCCGCTGTACAAGCCTTAACACAGGAAAATAAGTTTGTTTTGGCAGATTCTGTGATTGAGCATTTACAAAAGAAAACGCTGACGACACAACAAAAAAATCATTTATTGTTATTGATTGCTGAAAATGACTATGCGCTTAATCAATTTGATAAAACCGATGCAATACTTAAAAAGATTACTCAAAATGTATTAAGTGCGCCGGCGAATCTACACTACTTAAAAATAAAAGTTGATTTACAAGTTAGTAACAAAGAACATCAAGCGGCGTCCGATACATTACTAGAATTAACACCTCTATTAACCACAGGGCAAGATAAACAAACTTACAATGATTTGTTGCTAAATGAGCTATCGTTATTAGACCCAAGTGTTTTAAACAAATTTAAAAAAGTTACGTCAAGCGCTGAAATATTCTCAAATAAGGCCCTAGTAACCGATGCAACGGGTGAAAATACGAATGCACAAACAGCACTTGTTACACAGCAAAAAGAGATGTTTGTACATGGCTGGTACACATTAGCTAGCGTTTATCAACGCTATCAATTACGCAATAATCAATTACTGCAAGCGGTGGACGCTTGGAAGTTAGCTTATTCAAGTCACCCTGTTATTAATTATATGCCTACGCAATTAACTAACATTGAAGAGGCGATTCCTTACAAAGCAAATAAGATTGCCGTGTTATTACCATTATCTGGTCGATTCAAGAAACCAGCTGAAGCAATACAATATGGCATCAGCCATGCTTTTTATAATCAATTAGCATTGAAAAAGCAGTTAGATAATGAACAAGATCAGTTTAAAGAGTCTGACCCGACAATCGCTTATACACCTGAGATCATTATTCCTAGTGAGTTAAAATCGCCTCCAGCCGATTTGCTTTTTATTGACACAACAAAACACACTGCACAATCAATTGCAGACCAACTACATGCTCAAAGTATTGATTTTGTAATCGGTCCTTTAGTGAAATCTAATATTGATCAGTTATTACCTTTGATTACAGATATTCCAGTATTAGCTTTAAATCGCTTCCAAGAGGATGATGAATCAGCGGCGGCAAGCTCATCAATTCATTACGCGTTTCCACTTTCTCCGGAAAATGAAGCTGAACAAGCTGCAGAAATGATCTTCAAAAATAATCATAAAAAACCTTTATTATTAGCGCCAAAATCTAAATTTGGTGAGCGCGTTGCAGCTGCATTTGAAGCACGTTGGATAGCGTTAAATGAAGAGCAACAAGCAGAGTCTGATTATGGTGTAGAGGGGTATCCTGCTGAAACGCATTATTTTGCTGCTAAATCAGAGTATCCAAAGTTAATATCGACGGCATTACAAACAGATAAAAGCCAACAACGTATTAACCAGATGAGATCGGTGGTTGGCTATGGTATTAAATCGGAGCTCAGAAGCCGCCGCGATGTGGATGCTATCTATATTATTAGTAGCCGTAGTGAATTAATTTTATTGAAACCTTTTATTGCGGTGACGGTCAGCCCTTTTGCTAAAAGTATTCCTCTTTATGCAAGTTCACGAAGCCATGCTTCTGATTTAGCTAATATTCAAAATAAAGAACTTTCTGAACTGACGTTTTCAGACATTGCCTTTTTAATGGATGACGACAGTCAGATGAATAAAAATATTCAAGCAATCTGGCCACACCAAAGCTTTAGAACATTACGTTTGTTTGCATTGGGTTATGACAGCTACAATTTAATTGAGCAGTTAAAACAAATGCAAGTTATTGAAGGATATAAATATCAAGGTTTAGTGGGTGAGTTAACATTAGATCAGCGCAATACGTTACGTAGTAAGTTACACTGGGCAAAATACCAAGAAGGCGAACTCGTTGAAGTTACCTCGTCTGTTTCAGGCCAGTAATAACAGTGGCGTAAAATACGAACAACAAGCCTTGGATTTTTTACAACAGCAAGGCTTATTGCTTGTATGCCAAAATTTCTATTGCCGATTCGGTGAAATAGATTTGATTATGTCAGACCAAGATACATTGGTTTTTATTGAAGTACGGTATAGGAAAAATCAAGATTATGGTGGCGCACCGGCCTCCGTAACCTATCAGAAACAACAGAAATTAATTAAAACAGCAAAGCATTATTTATCGCAACTTAATAGTGAACCCTATTGCCGTTTTGATGTGGTCGCGATCAGTGAAAAAACATCAACACCGCAATGGATACAAGATGCATTTCAAGAGTAACATGTCACATGATTAATGAAAAAATTCAAGCTCACTTTGCAGAGAGCATTCAAACTAAGATCGTTGCAGCGGAAGCGCTGCCAGAGCAGATAGAAGCAGCAGCACTATTACTCAAAGATTGTTTAATCAATGGCCATAAACTGTTGGTTTGCGGTAATGGTGGTGCAGCAGGTTTAGCACAAATTTTTGCATCACACTTACTTAATCGCTATGAAACAGATCGCCCTGCTTTACCTGCCATCGCGATCACTTCCGATTCATCGTTAGTTTCAGCGATTGCCAGTGATAGCCATTTTGACCAAATTTATGCACGCCAAATATCTGCATTAGCACAACCGGGTGATGTATTAATTACTATTAGCCATGGTGGTAATAGCCGTAATATGGTGAAAGCCGTTGAAACAGCACTCAGTAAAAATATACAAATTGTTGCTATGACAGGGGTTGATGGTGGCGAAATTGCAGGCTTATTAGGAGCAGATGATATTGAAATACGGGCACCAAGTGATAAAGGTGCACGCATTGAAGAGATTCATTTACTCGTGGTTAACTGTTTAAGTGACTTAATCGATCAACAATTATTCCCACAGTATTAAGCCTACTGCTCGTTACTACTTTGATCTTGTGTTCCATGAGGTGTTTTGATCGAAGCAGACAAAGGATGCCTGCTTATCTAAGTCATGATAGACAATAAAGAACAACACCCTGTAGTGATGCCAAGTAAACGGTTTGATGACTATTTATAGTGCCTTTTCACTTATTTATGTGCGCTAACTACCGGACATCAACCTAGGCTTATATAAAAAGCCAGGAACTCGTTGTAAAATAAACTTGAAAGATTCACCGTCTCTAGGAAAAATTATGAAATATATAACCCGTTTTTTACCCGCTTTATTATGCTTTGCACTGTTACAAGGTTGTGCGAGTGGTTTGATTGTTGCTGCTGGTACCGCGGTCGCGGTTAATAGTGATGAGCGTACTCTTTCTCAACAAATTGAAGATGATCGTTTATCCATGGTAGCCATTGATAAAGTCGTTAACTCAGACGTATATAATAAAAATATGCGCATTAACATCGTCACTAATAACAGCTTTATTTTATTAATTGGACAAGCAGATAGCCAGGCGAATAGTAATAAAATAGAAGATATATTGATTAATATTGATGGTATTAAAGGGGTTTATAACCAACTACGCATCGGTCAAACCATCGGCCTAGTCAGACAAACACAAGATACTTGGCTAACGGCTAAAGTCAAAAGTAAGCTTACTGGACACGATAAAGTCGACCCTTTAAAAATTAAAGTGGTTACTGAAAATGCAGAAGTATTTTTAATTGGTCAAGTAACCAAAGAGATGTCTGACTTTGCGACCAACATTACCAGTAATGTTGAAGGCGTTAAACAAGTAATCAGAGTGTTTGAAGTGATACCAGAGAAAAAATAAGTAACAATAGAAGGCTCTGTTACCTAGGTTTTATGCTCATAAGTGTAGTCATTAGTCATTAGAGATTAGGCATTAAATATATAAGCTTAAAAGCCTTTATTATTGTCCAGCATTTAAAATTGAAAGTATAAAAAAGGGAGTGACTACATAATGTAGAGACTCCCTTTTTTTATCATTACTTTTTGGGTTTAACTTTTAGTTTATTTTCAAATATGGCAAGTGCTATGCTTGTTTCACTAAGCTGTAAATGGCTGTCGATTTACTCTTTAGCTCATTACAATGCTCACACCAAAAACTCACCGCACCACAGGCCTTTAAACGCTGTAATGGTTGTCCACATTCACGACAGCAAACGTTAACTACAAAATCACTGTTACAACTTGAACAATGGCGTTTTAATTCGCCACTATGCGTTAACTCTGATTCACAATCTGGACAAGATAACTGCATATTACTTCTTATTTTTACTGTTAGCGTAGTTGCGTAATAAACGTTGACGTTTATACATTTGATGCGGTGTTAGTTTATTACGACGGCCTTCAAATGGGTTACTTCCTTCTCTAAACTCGATACGGATCGGTGTCCCCATGATCCCTAACGTACGACGGAAATAGTTCATTAAGTAACGCTTATAAGAGTCCGCTAATTTTTTAACTTGGTTACCGTGAATAACGATCAACGGTGGGTTATAACCACCTGCATGTGCATATCGTAATTTAACACGACGTGCGCCAACCATTGGTGGCTCGTGGTCATCGGTTGCCATACCCATAATACGGGTAAGCATCGCCGTTGAGATTCGTTTAGTTGAAGAGATATAAGCTTCTTCTACTGATTCAAATAAATGTCCAACACCCGTACCGTGTAGGGCAGAGATAAAGTGAATTTTAGCAAAATCGATAAAGCCTAAACGGCGATCCAATTCTGTTTTAACACGTTCTTTATCGTATTCTGTCATGCCATCCCATTTGTTCACTGCAATCACTAATGAACGGCCTGAATTTAAGGTGTAACCTAATAGGCTTAAATCTTGATCAGAAATACCATCACGCGCATCAATAATCAACATAACAACGTTTGAATCTTCAATCGCTTTTAAAGTTTTAATAACAGAGAATTTCTCAACGGTTTCATTGACTTTTTTACGCTTACGAACACCGGCGGTATCGATCAGAATATATTCACGTCCATCGCGTTCCATAGGAATATAAACACTGTCACGCGTTGTACCCGGCATATCAAATACTAATACTCGCTCTTCACCTAAGATACGGTTAGTCAATGTTGATTTACCAACATTAGGACGGCCAATCAGTGCAAGTTTAATCGGTAAAGCGGCTAAACGTTCTTGTTCTTTAGCAATTTCATCTTCGTCTTCATCATCGTAATCCAATGCAAATTCATACTCATCAACTTCATCTGAGATTGGATTTTCTTGATGGAACTCTTCTAGTGCAGCATCAATCATTTGACGTACACCTTTACCGTGCGCAGCTGCAATTTGATAAACTTCGCCTAATGCTAAGGCATAAAACTCGCCACACATTGAATCCGCATCAATACCATCAATCTTATTCGCCACGATCATGACTTTTTTGTTTTGCTTACGTAAATGCGCGGCAATCGCTTCATCGGCAACGGTTAAACCAACTCGTGCATCTACTAAAAATAATACGGCATCGGCTTCTTCTATCGCAATTAATGATTGCTCAGCCATTAACGCATCAATGCCCTCTTCATCGCCTTGAATACCACCGGTATCAATAACAATAAATTCAAGTTCTTCAACTTTGGCTTGACCATATTTACGGTCACGCGTTAAACCGGGGAAATCGGCAACTAGCGCATCTCTGGTGCGAGTTAAACGATTGAAAAGCGTAGATTTACCTACATTAGGGCGACCTACTAAAGCGATGACTGGTAACATATTTTTTGAAATCCTATAAACTAAAAAAGCCCCATGCACAGCAAGGGGCTACAGTATAGCGTAAAAACGTATTAAATTATTCTACATTTAATATCGGTTTTTCAATGGCGATCAAATCACCACTGCGTGTTTGTAAATAAAGATGCGTAGACGTTGCAACAGGTTCGATATACAAACCATCAGAGTCTAGATCTTGTTGTGCAACAAATTGTCCGCTTTCGCGATCAATCCAATGTAAATAACCTTCAGCATCACCGACTACAATATATTCATTGGCGACGGTTACCCCTGTCACATTGCGGTAAGCTAATTCTTTATTGATCCAACGTTGCTCACCATCATTACGATTGACAGCAAACACATAACCACGGTAATCAGTTAAGAAAATATCACGACCAGATACCGTTAAGTTCTTAAAGCCTGAATATTTTTTAGACCACAACAACTCACCTTTTAACAGGTCAATCGCCACTAAGTTACCATTGTAACCCAACGCATAAACCGTTCCATTAACAATAACCGGCTTCATATCAACATCAGATAAACGATCTAACTCAGTCGCGCCATAAGGTCTTGAAACCGGAACTTGCCACAATGGTTGACCATTTTTTAATAGTGCGGCAGCCAGATAACCGTCAGCACGACCATAGATGATCCCGCCTTGCGAGATGCTTGGTGTTGCACTGCCACGCAAGGTAAGTTTAGGTTGAGCATTAGTTAAACTCCACATTTCCTTACCGGTTAAGCTATCAAGCGCAATTAATTCACCACGTGAAGTATGTATCACGACTAGGCTATTATCATAAATAGGCTGTGCGACAACTTCACCAGAGACTTTGCTCATCCATTTAATGTCACCGTTAGCAGCATCAAGTGCAAACACTTGTGCATTTTCGGTACCGATATAAAGTGTATCACCACCTAAACTAACACCACCAGATAAACGTGCAGACCGATTAGAGTCATTGGACTCATGATCGCTTAAGTCAATAGACCATAGCTTTTTACCATTTTTAACCGTCAGTGCTTTTACTTCACCATCACGAGCGGCAATGTAAACCGCATTGCTGTCTACGGCAGGTTGTAGTTGAGAGTAGTATTTATCCACACCATCACTAATACTGCTTGTCCAAGCAATAGTTGGTTCATAAATCGCTTCAAACTCTGGCAATTCTGCCATTTTAACAACATCATCTTCACTGCTAAAAATAGAGCAACCACTTAACACGAGTGTTGTTGTGGTGATGACAGTTAGCTTTTTAACCCATTTAATCATTGTATTATCTCAATTTATTGCGCAGCATCTAACTTAGGTGCTGGAGCAACATCTGCTTTAGCAACGGCTAAATCATCTAATTGTAATTGTAATAAAGGATCTACACGGCCTTCACTTGCATCAACTGCCGTTTGAAATGCACTACGAGCAGCTTCAAGATCGCCTTGTTTTAAATAAACTAAGCCTTTACTTTGATTAGCTTTAACAATAAAACCTTTTGCTGTGATTTTGTCTAACGTTGTTAATGCCGCTTGATAATCACCTAACTCACTATTTACTCGAGCAAGGCGTAATTGAATAACGGGTGTTAACGGCTCATAGCTATTGCTGGCTAATAAATTAGTCAACTGTGTTTTTGCTAATGCAAAATCTTTAGCTTGAACGGCTTCTTTAACTAATAATAATGCACCTAATGTGGCGTAGTTATTGTCTTTGTTATTGGCAATAAAAGTACGCATTTCAGCACTACTTTGCTCTTCGCCCTCGGCTTCAAATTTACTTAATACTTGCTGAAATTCAGTGGATGCCTTTTCTTGATTTGTGGTCACAGTTTCACCGTAATAACGCCATCCCCAAAGACCTGCTAAACCAACTACAGCGCCCACAACCAGCATGGTCCCATTTTCTTTCCACCACTGTTTAATGGCATCAACTTGTTGTTCTTCTGTTTCGTAACCTTCAATAATATCAACCACGTGTGTTCCTTACTTATTCTGTTTTTATCAATATACTATGCAAAGTAGGTAGGTAATACCTTAACTAAGCTGTCAATTGCAACGGTTTGTTGCTCTGAGTTTCCTTGCAAGTCTTTAATTGTGACGCAACCACTCTCTAATTCGCTTTCACCGATGATCAACGCAATTTTTGCACCGCTTTTATCAGCACGCTTCATCTGTTTTTTAAAGTTACCCGCGCCACAGTGATGCATCATTTTTAATTGGGGTAATTGATCACGTACAATTTCAGCAACTTTAAAGCCTGCAATATCAGTACCTTCACCAACAAGAATACTATAGATATCAACATCACCTTTAATATCATCATTTAACTCTAGGGTTTCTAGCATTAAAATAATGCGTTCTAAACCCATTGCAAAACCCACTGCAGGTGTTGCTTTACCACCAAGTTGTTCAACTAAGCCATCATAACGACCACCAGCACAAATTGTGCCTTGAGAACCTAGGCTCGTTGTTACCCATTCAAATACGGTGCGGTTATAATAATCTAAACCACGTACAATACGCTCATTGATCACGTATTTAACACCCGCAGCATCTAAATATGCTTGTACTTTGGCAAAATGTGCTGCTGTTTCGTCACCAAAATAATCAGATAGTTTCGGAGCATCTTCTAAGATTGCTTGAACCGCTTCATTTTTGCTATCTAACACACGTAATGGATTCGTTAACATACGGCGTTTACTGTCATCGTCGAGTTTATCTTCGTGTAGCTGCAAGAACTCAACTAATTTCGCTTTATAAACATTACGTTCTTCATTGCTGCCTAAAGAATTTAATTGCAGTTCAACATGTTGCTCAATACCTAATGCTTTCCATAAACGTGCAGATAATAAAATAACTTCTGCATCGATATCCGCACTTGCGATACCAAAGGTTTCTATACCAACTTGGTGAAATTGACGGTAGCGACCTTTCTGTGGGCGTTCATGGCGGAACATCGGCCCGATGTACCACATTCTACGTTCTTGGTTATAAAGTAAACCATGTTCATTACCCGCACGTACACAAGAGGCAGTCCCTTCTGGTCGTAAAGTTAAGCTGTCACCATTACGGTCTTCAAAGGTGTACATCTCTTTTTCAACGATATCGGTTACTTCACCAATCGAACGTTTGAAAAGATGGGTACTTTCTACAATCGGCATACGAATTTCAGAGTAGCCGTAACTGCTGACGGTTTGTCTAATTAATGACTCTAATTTCTGCCAAACTGGGGTTTGTTCAGGAAGGGTATCGTTCATACCACGAATAGCTTGTATCTTCTTTGCCACAATGATTTCCGAATTCTGTCGATGAATAAAAATACATACAGTATGTATTGTTAATAAAATTGTTAGTCATTATAAGGAAGTTTGTGTCTAGATGGAACAATACTGCAGAGGTTTGCTACGTTTAAGGTAAATAAAAAGCCCAAATATTAAAAACACTTGGGCTTATTTCGAGGTTTTCACTAAAAGTCTTGATTAACACAGACTTAATTTATTAAGTACCCGTTATGTTTACCCTTTAACGATAATGTTACTTTGGTCAGTACGGCTAATACGGGCACGAATTTTTGCTTCAAGCTGGTCAATCACGTTGTCATTATCGAAGCGATCACGTTGACGCGTTCCATCTTCGTAAAAACCACTTTTGTTTTTGCCACCAGTAATACCAATATCAGACACTAATGCTTCACCGGGTCCGTTCACAACACAACCAATGATCGATACATCCATCGGCATTACCACGTCTTCTAAACGTTCTTCTAAGGCATTAACCGTGGCAATTACATCAAACTCTTGACGTGAACAGGTTGGGCAAGCAATAAAGTTAATGCCACGACTACGAATACGCAGGGACTTTAAAATATCGAAACCTACTTTGATCTCTTCAACCGGATCAGCGGCCAACGACACGCGCAATGTATCACCAATTCCTTGAGACAATAACATACCGAGACCTACCGCAGATTTAACGCTACCACTACGTAAACCGCCAGCTTCAGTGATACCAAGGTGCAATGGTTGAATAATTTGTTTTGCTAATAGTTGATATGATTCAACAGCTAATAGTGCATCAGATGCTTTTACACTGACTTTAAATTGGTCAAAGTTAAGACGGTCTAGAATCTCCACATGGCGTAATGCAGAGTCCACTAATGCCTGCGCAGTAGGTTCACCATATTGCTCTTGAATATCCGCCTCTAAAGAACCACCGTTAACGCCAATTCGAATAGGAATATTTTTATCACGAGCGCAATCCACAACACTGCGGATGCGTTGCTCATTACCAATGTTGCCAGGATTAATACGCAGGCAATCGACACCGTATTCAGCGACTTTCAACGCGATACGGTAGTCAAAGTGAATATCGGCTATCAAAGGAATATTGCACTGTTTTTTAATTTCACGAAACGCTTCTGCTGCATTCATAGTAGGAATAGACACTCGCACCATATCCGCACCAACCGCTTCTAAGCGTCTTATTTGTGCAACGGTTGCATCCACATCTGTTGTTAACGTGTTAGTCATTGATTGCACAGTAATTGGTGCACCACCACCCACAGGGACATTGCCCACCATAATCTGTTTAGATACGCGGCGTATAATCGAAGAGGTATGACTCATTGTAGTTACTCTTTAAAGTTAAAGGTTCAAGGTGATACGTTAGTATATCGCTTTTATCGTCGAATTATTATGACTGAGCGAAGTGACAATTAGTTGCTTACTCGCACCAATTTAACATTATTTAGTAGAAACTTCGCCGCAATATTGATTGCGTTAATTTTAGTTGAAATAGAACTGCTACTGCAAGTATTAACTAATGGCTTTTAATCCACTATGTCTAATACTCTCTGATATTACCGATACGTTTTCATTTTGTTGATAGCCAACGGTTGATCTAGCTTGCTGAACACTACTGTGCCGTATCTGTTTCCACACTTTGCTGTTCGTCTATCACTGGTTGCGCTGTCGACTCTGCTGGTAAAGTATCTTGGTCATTAAACAAAGGTTCATTTTCATCAGAATGTTCCGGCAAGCGCATCTCTCTATTTTCTGTTACAACACCGGGTTTTACCATGGAGAACAACGCAGAATAATTCCAAAATACAGTCAATCCTGCAGCCGTGATCAAGATCAGTAGGAAGAGTATCCAGATCACTTTTTTTGCCGAGCTTTTTTTTGCCCTGAGAATATGCGGACTTTTTAAGGTTGTCACGCGTTTTTCAGGGTGTATTAGTTGTTGGTATTCAGGATAAGATTTTAGATCAGCCACCCCAACCATTTTACTGTAATTGGCAATATAACCACGCAAGTAAATGATCGGGTATCGATTTTCAGCAATCACCTGCTCTAGGTTATTTTCAATATCTAAAATAACGGTTTCTTTTAAGTTGAGTTTAAGAGCAACCTCATCAATAGATAAATTAGCCGCTAATCGACTTTCTTTAAGAATTTTATCGAGTGTCATTGTCGTTTCCATCTGTAGAATTTGATCAGTCATGGTGCTCATTATTTAAATAGCTCAAAGCTTGTTGAGAGGTAGGGAATTTATCTAAAAGTTGTGCTGAATATCTTGCTAAACTTGCTTTTTTACCGGAAGCATAACTCAAACGTACCCATTGCCATAAACTTTCTGCCGTTGCAGGTGAGCTACGTTGAAAGGTAAATAAATTGATTGCAGCCGCTTTATAATTTTTTTCAGTAATATTTAACTTAGCTAAAGATAAATTAATACCGATGCTATTAGGGCTGTGTGATAAAGCATAACCATAATAGAAAATGGCTTTCTTATTATCTTTTGCCTCTTCCGCACATACGGCTGCATTAGAGTAAGTGCGGGCAACGCGTGTGTAATGTGGTAATGAAATTGCTTTTAAGAAAGCTTCTTCTGCTTTTTCATACTTACCCTGTGCACATAAGAAAGTACCATAATTATGATAAGTATCGCCATTATCTTCATCTAAGGCTAAGGATTTTTTATAAAATTGCTCTGCTTTATCGTTTTCATTTACTTTTTGATAATAATAAGCGTAGATACGAAAGACTTTGGCACTATTAGGTTGGTATTTTAAGGCAGTATCAAGATTTTCTTTGGCTTGCTGCATTTGCTTGTTTTCGAGATATAACAAAGCTAATTTCAAACGTGTATCCGCAGCGCCTTCAGGATTAAAAGCCATTTTTTGGCCACCAGGGCTATTGATGGTTTTGATTGTTTCGCTTGAGACACAAGCTGAAATAAAAAATAAAGAGACTAAGCTAATCAATATAAAACGCATAAATTCCTCAAGAACGAAAAGTCGTGCAGGAAATGTCTTTCAAGCATCTCTATTGTGAAGTAACTTGTTGTTTGATGCATGCTTTTTTTAACTGTTCTTGAACTGGATCGTATTGTTCAAGAACAGAATTTAGGCTTTCTGTTATTAACTCTGTTGAATATTGATGTTTTCACCATGTTGGCGTTTATTCATGGTGCGTTTAGTACGGTCAATAACATCACCCACTAATTGTCCACAAGCAGCGTCGATATCATCACCGCGTGTTTTACGTACGATCACCGTATAACCATATTCCATCAACACTTTATTGAATCGGTCAACACGACTGTTACTTGGCTTAGTATAGTCATTACCTGGAAATGGGTTAAATGGGATCAAATTAATTTTACACGGTGTGTCTTTTAATAAATGCGCTAACTCGTGCGCTTGATCCGTAGAATCATTAACGTGGTCTAATAATAAATATTCTACCGTCACTTTACCTCGGTTTGCATTCGACTTACTAATATAACGTTTTACACCGGCTAAGAAGTCGGCAATATCATATTTGTCGTTAATGGGCATCATTTTAGAACGTAGCACATCATTCGGTGCATGCAATGAAATCGCTAAAGCCACATCAATACGATCGCCTAAGATATCTAACGCAGGCACGACACCCGATGTAGATAACGTCACACGACGCTTCGATAACGCATAACCTAAATCATCTAACATTAATTCCATTGCAGGAATGACGTTATTTAAATTTAATAATGGTTCGCCCATGCCCATCATTACCACGTTAGTAATAGGTCGAGTACCACTTTCCCCCATCACACCGATAATTTTAGCCGCGCGCCATACTTGTCCGATAATTTCAGACACGGTCAAATTACGGTTGAACCCTTGTTGAGCCGTTGAACAGAAATCACAAGCTAACGCACAACCTACCTGTGAAGATACACATAATGTTGCACGGTCTTTTTCAGGGATATAAACGGTTTCAACTTCTTGATTACCAACAGTCATTGCCCATTTAATGGTGCCATCTTCACTGCGTTGTTCAACTTTAACTTCTGGTGCAATTATCTCTGCACGTTGCTTTAATTTTTCACGCAATGCTTTATTAATATTGGTCATTTGATCAAAATCATCACAACCAAAATGGTAAATCCATTTCATTACTTGTTCGGTACGAAACGGTTTTTCACCCATTTCGGTGAAAAAATCACGTAAACCTTGACGGTTCAAATCTAACAGGTTTACTTTTTTCTGACTCATGGAATGCCTCAACTAGACTAATTCTGGTATAAATTCGGAGGTGGATTGTACATATTTTGAATAACTGATGCTAGTCACAAATTTTAACTAAAAAAATACCTGAACCAGTTACTGCATCAGGTATTTGTTGTGTAAGGTTTATTAGCAAAAAATAAATTTGCAAGAAATGATCAACGAAGCATGCTTCAACGCCCTATTTCATGTTCTTGGGCAGTTAGTGTGAGCGATTATAATAAGGTTGTCATTGGGATAACTTGTTGTTTATGCCAACTATAGAAAACCTGTGGAGGCAGTTTATCTCCGCGTTGATTAATTGTTTTTTGTATATGCCCTGCTCGGATCAGTATTTCAATCATCGGTGCAAGCCCATTTCTTTGTAACCTAAAATGCTTTAACAATGTGCCTTCTTCTACACGTTGTTGTGTTTCAATATAGTCTGATAAACGCTTTAAAATCATTGTTACTCCTCTTTACACTAAGGATTGCTCAGAACTAATAGAGACGTCAGCCAGTAAGTTGCCTTTCGACTTTAACTTATACAACACGCCTAAAATTATAATAGCGGAACCTAATAAGTACGCGAGGCTAACCATAGGGTGTAATGCAAAGGTCGCGATTTGGTAATAAGCAACCGAAACAATATAAGCAATGGCAGTAGACCAAACGGCGATAAATCGTGCCCAATTCATACCTACTTCCCTGACGATCGCGCCCATCGCAGCAGCGCACGGTGCATAAAGTAGGATAAATAGTAAATAAGCAAACGCAGCTTCTTGGCTAACAAAGGCTTGTTGAATATTGCTATAAATAGTTAAATCAACACCTTGTACTTCAGCAGCCGTTGTTAAATCCCCTAACTCTCCGACATTTATGCCTAAAGGGTCGCTAATATCAATGCCCATTAGATTTTCAGGAATAGTCGCTAATGCTTCATTAAGCTTCTCTAACAAGCTTAACTCTGCTTCTGCGCCTGCATCTTGGGTTGAGTACAAGTTATTAAGTGTGCCTACTACCGCTTCTTTTGCGAAAATACCTGTTACTATCCCCACGGTAGCTGGCCAGTTTTCATTATTAATACCCAATGGCGATAAAATAGGGGTAATAATTTGTGCCCCTTGACTTAGCAATGAGCTTTCACTGTCTTGATGGCCAAAACTACCGTCAATCCCTACCGAGTTAATGACGTTCAGTAATGTCACCACTAAAACGATGGTTTGTCCGGCTCCAAATAAAAAACCTTTTAGTTTTTGCCATGTTTTGATTAAAGTATTTTTAACGGTTGGTATTTCATAGTCAGGTATTTCTAAAAACATACTTTCACTTTTACCCGGCAGAATCGTTCTACTTAGTACATACCCTGTCAGTACGGCAACTAAAATACCAATCAAATACAATAGGAAGACAATATTTTGTCCTTGCTCCGGAAAAAATGCACTGGCGAATAAAGCATAAACAGGTAATCGAGCTCCACATGACATAAATGGAGACATGATTACGGTGAGCAGGCGTTCGCGCTCTTTTTCTAAGGTTCTTGCGGCCATCACTGCGGGTACGGTACAACCAAAACCCACAATCATTGGCACAAAGGATTTGCCCGGCAAACCGATAAACTGCATGGCACGGTCAATAACAAACGCCGCTCTTGCAAGGTAGCCTGAACTTTCAAGCACGGCTAAGAACAGATACAAACAGGCAATCACGGGAATAAACGTCATGACGGTTTGAATACCATTGCCAACGCCATAGGCTAATACATTTATCAGCCATTCAGGGGCATTAATCAGACTTAACCATTGTGCCATTTGATCAACAAAAATAGCACCAGCGGCAATATCAAAGAAATCAATAAATGCACTACCAATATTGATAGAGAACATAAACATCAAATACATCACTAATAAAAACACTGGGATCCCAGTAAATCTATTTAAAGTAACCGCATCAATTTTTTCCGTTAATGTTTGGCTTAAATGTCCCTTTGTTCTAACCGCTTCCTGTGTGATTACGTAAATGTAGGAGTAGCGAACATCGGCTATTTGTAAATCGACATCAATTGCTAATGAGCTTCTTAGCTGTTCAATAGTCTGTTTATCTTGCTGATTAAAACCTTGTAATATTGAATAATCATTTTCAATACATTTGATCGCTAATGCTTGTCGTTTAAGACGAGTATTAGTAGGAAATAATTGTGATGTTTGCTCAATAATGGGTTGTAATTGTTGTCCATAGTCGAGATAAAAGTCAGCTCCTAAGGTGGCTAAATCAAGTTCGCGAAATGTATGCTTTAATTGTTTTACCGCTTTTTGATCATGCGCAGATAGTGACACAACAGGGCAGCCTAACTGTTTACTGAGTTGCTTTTCATTAATCACTACATGTTGTTTATCTGCTAAGTCCATTTTATTCAGTACAACAAGCACTGGTAAACCAAGCTCTAGCAACTGCAGGGTTAAATACAAACTTCTTTCTAAGCAGCTCGCATCAATAATATTCATCACGATATCAGGTTGACTTTGCATCATATATTCAAAGGCAACGCGTTCATCTAATGAAGTGCCAAACTGGTCGAGGTCAAGGTTGTAGATACCAGGTAAATCAATGATTTTAACCGTTTGCTGCTCACCTAAACTAAAATGCCCTGTTTTTTTCTCAACAGTCACACCACTCCAGTTACCAACACGCTGATTACTCCCCGTAAGCGAATTGAATAAAGTAGTTTTACCTGAATTGGGGTTACCAATGGTTGCAATATTTAAGGTCATATTAACGCTCCACTATGATCTGATTGGCGATACTTTTACGTAAAGCAATGGAGCTATTGGCACAGCGAATAGCTATCGGGTCACCCATTGGAGCAATCCGTAATAATTGTATTTGTGCTTTTGGTAAAAAGCCTAAATTAAGTAGTTTTTTGCGCATGACAGGCTCTATGGCATTGATGTTCACAATGTTTGCTGTTTGGCCTATTTTTAATTCTGATAATGTCATCGTTGATCCTCACCACTGTTGCACTGAATGCGTCTATCAGCACTTGTTACTAAACAACAAGGTAATACAAACTATTATCATTAACAATGTAAAACACCTTAAAAGCTCAGCTATAAAGCGGTCTCTTGTTTTAGATCAATTTGTAACCTTAAAGCACCATGAAGTGAGGATTCTTTTATCGCAATTGCGTTATAAAGGTGTTGATAAATGAATTTTATAAAAGGATTTTATGGGATAATTTTAAAGCGAATATTTTATTGAATTTTGCATCTGCAGTATTAACGGGTATAAAATAGGTAAAACTTAAATAAGTAGGAATGATGATGGATTTTGGTGATTTAAATGTAGTTTATTCTACTGACGGTGGAAAAGTAGAAAAAACCAAACAAAAACAAGTTGCGCCTGAGGGTGACGGCATTATTCGTCTACATCGTGAAACTAAAGGGCGTAAGGGTAAAGGTGTCACGTTAATTAAAGGTTTGCAACTTGACGATAAAGCAATTAAAGCATTAGCGAAAGAAATTAAAAAGCGCACCGGTTGTGGTGGCACGGTAAAAGACTTTGTTATCGAAATCCAAACAGACCAACGTGAGATTATTAAATCTGTATTAGAAAAACAAGGTTATCAAGTTAAGTTGGCTGGCAGTTAGATTAACTCCTTATTAAATTAGGTGTTTGCTAAATAAAGCACTAGTAAATTTAACAAGTAGTGACCAATAGTTGAATGATTTTATTTAAAAAAGGGGCTAATAATAAGCCCCTTTTTTATGACAAATAGCAATACAATTCTGTCATAAGTTATTTAAGCGCTTATAACGGATTTAATGCCACTGCATCAAAATGGATACCAGACCAACCATTAAGCATAAACTGACGAATATTTTGGTGATCACTGGCTTCAGGGTTTTCTAGAACATCATTACGGTAATAGATACCAAAACAAGCTAAGGTTTGCGCTTCAGTTAATTTATTTAATTGTGCAAATGAAAAAACCTTACATGAGCCTGAGTTTTCACCTTCCGCATTAACTTGCAAACCATTGCTAAATGACGTTTCGGTAAATGCATAGTTTGCTTCAATCACTGCCATTGTATCGGCAAACTCAACCTGCTCCGGTTGTGTATTCAGTTTTGCTATAAAGTCTTGTAACGTCATTATTTTCCCTTGTATTTCATTTATTATAATTGTGATGATTTTTGGTTATAGGTTTTAATTTTTAGACAACCGTTATCAATAAAGTGGTGATTGACTACAATTGTTATCATTCATCAGCTATATATTGTACTTGATTACGTCCATTTTGTTTTGCTGAATAAAGGGCTTTATCAACTAATGCCATCATCTCCGTCACCGTTTTAACTTCCGGACGAACCACCGCTACTCCAATACTCAATGTCATCTGTACCGCTTCAGCGTGATCATTCATAACAATACATTCTTGCACTGCTTTTCTGATACGCTCAGCAACGACAACCGCTTGTTCAAGGTTGGTATGTGGTAATAATATAATAAATTCATCACCACCGATCCTAGCAAAAACATCGACATCTCGCAGCGAATGAAAACAAACTTGAGTGAAGGCAACCATTGCTCTATCGCCTGTCGCATGACCATGTGTATCATTAATCAATTTAAAGTGGTCAATATCCAAGGCAAAAATAACCAAATCTGTTTCATATCGATGCACTAGACTTAACTCTTTATTAGCCTCTAACATAAAACCTCGACGATTTAATGTTTTGGTCAAGTGATCAGTTTGCGCTAACAACAAGAGTTTTTTAGCTTGATCCAATTGCTTCCAATAATTCAATAGCAACAAAATCGACATTATAAATAATATGCTGACAATACTGAACATCATCAATGTTTTTAAATACCAACTTTTTAACCAGTCTGTGTCGGCTTCACCAACGATGATATAAAACGGTAAAGTATCAACTTTACGCATACCATAAAAATGACTTTCAGTATCCAATGGGGACTTATATTGAAAGGTAGATAAAGTACCACGATCGGAGTCAACGTACTCAGCAGCAACTTTATCTTGGATCTGCACACCCACTTTTCCTGGCATTTGAGGTTTTCTGGCTAACAACACCATATTGCTATCAATCACACCTATCACACCATGTTTATCCAGCACTACTTGATCGATTAAAGTTGAAAAGAAATTAAGCTCTATTTGAAAGCCGATCATGCCACCGAATTCTTTTGAACCACCGCGAAAAGCTCGATTTTGCACAACACTGAGATTTCCCGTCGTGCTCTTAAAGGAGGGCGTCACATATTGTCCTGAGTTTTCATCGTTTCTATGTTCAATACACCAATCTCGTTTGCTACCATTAAAGCCTATTGCAGATGACCGGGGTGGGTAGTTATAAGCATGAGAAATGATACAGTTTTCATCTGCAGTGCCTATGCCAGTGTAATAATTAGGTAAGGTTTGTAGTTTAGAAGTGAGAAATTTGGTGGTGGCTTGTTGTTGGCTTGGATTGGGATGTGGGTAAATCAAATCATCTGATGAAATATGACTCATTATGTCTAACAAGACATAATCGGATGCCTGAAATTCTCCCTTCAGCCATTCAGCGATCAGGAAACTTGTATTACCGACGCGAGAGCGAACCGCTTCTTTTTCCTTCGCATAACTTGCATATGTATCGTAAACAGCATAGCTCAGGATTAACACACAAAATAAAATACAACATAGCAAACTTCGTCTATATTCGTTCATACGTACCTACTTTTAATAGAGTCTTGTATCTAATGAATATTTACAGAGGGATAAATGAAAATATCCAGAATGTATTTTAAGTTAGGCTAACATTCTGGATTTATACAGCATAAATTATTTTTTGTTTCGGTTATTAAAAATAAATGGCTTTATTTAATCTTCTTCAAAATAAATAGTTTTGTTTTGTGGCAAATTCTCAGGGCTAACAGACTCGCCTTTAATCCGTTTTTCTTCGTCGGCCCATTCACCTAAATCAATAAGCTGACAACGTTTACAACAAAATGGACGGTATAAACTTTGTTTATCCCAAACAACTTGTTTTTGACAAGTTGGGCAATTAACTTTCATCGTTCTTCCTTACATATTTAATCTTTTATTTTAACATTAATCGCTTATGTTATTAACAAAAAACCTGTTCAAATTCTATATAATCAGCGTGGCTATTTTCAGCATTGGCATTCATAAAACGAACCGAATAACGATGTTTGTGCCCTGATATCATAGGATATACCTGTAACGCAGGATCCACATTAATGATAATAAACAAGGCATGTTCAACTTCACCTTGGTAAAAAGCATTCTTAGCACGCTGTTTAGACTTAATACCTTGATGACGTTTCATTTTCAAAAATAATGTTAACGCACGCTCTAATACATCAAAGTGTTCAAACCATTTTAGAGCATCTGCCTTTTGTACCGAAATAGGCTGTGCTTGCCAGAAGTGAAACTGCGGCAAATCAAAGTTACAACAACCACCCGGAATGAAAAAGCGTTGTTTTAACGATGTTAAAAAACGACTGTCTTTGAAGAATTTTAATTGTTTTGACATAACTAACAAGGTACTAATTAATTCACTTATTTCTACCATTAATGCCTTAATAGCTTTTGTATCTGCCTGCTCCCAAGCGAGCCATGATTGCATATCTTCTAATAAAGCGCGTAAGTCTTTAATTAAATCATGGCGAATATCACTGCGATCACTTAATTCTATTAATTCAAATAATGATTTGAAATAAGCAGTGGCATCACTTTCATGATCCAAACCCATGCTTTGCTTAATTTGTAAAAAAAGTGATTCAAAGCGTAAGTAACAACGACTTTTTTCTGTAAGGGGGTATTCAAAAGAGATCATAAAATAGTCTATTTATTTGTTTTATAAAAAGTAAGGTTACATTAAAAGGCATAACTAAGAATTAAATGTCTTCTTTTTTAGGGATAAAAATTTCAAATGTAACGATTTAATTTGTTGTTTTAAAGCCACGCGATCAATACTACTGTTGTCAATAACATAATCAGCTTGTTGTAAGCGAAGCGAACGGCTAATCTGCGCGTCCATAATGGCTTGAATTTGAGATTTTGAATTTTCGTCTCGTTTCATTGCTCGCTCGATTTGCAATTTTTCGTCCACATCAACGACTAGCGTATAGTCAGTATATTGGGTCAGTTTATTTTCCAGTAATAATGGCGCTTCCAAAATCACATATTCACTCTTAGCCATGTTTAATTGCGCTAATAATGTATCGCGAATGATGGGATGCAATAATGCATTTAACCATTTTTTTTTAGTGTCAGATTGAAAAATAAGTTTCCTCAGCTTCGCTCTATCAAGTTCGCCTGCAGCATTTAAGACATCGCTGCCAAAATAAAGTTCAATTTCAGTTAATGCTTGTTGTCCAGGTTCAACTACCTGCCGAGCAACTTTATCTGCATCAACAATATCTATTCCTAAAGCGGTAAATTCTTTTGCTACGGTTGACTTTCCGCTACCAATGCCGCCTGTTAAGCCAATAATTACTTGCATTATATCTTCTCTTTATATTGATCCGCACCTCTTATTTTATAGAAGTTAAGCATTTAGATCATTGGTATTCAAAGGCCATTAGGGTAATATTTCATTTTTTTATCCTCGTCTGGAAATTTACCATGATTGAACAAGAAATTGCACAAAGTGTTAGCTTAGCGTTAAACGAAGATTTAAATGGATTATCGGCAGCAGAAGGTGACATTACTGCTAATTTAATTCCTGAAGATAAACACTCAAAAGCGACAGTAATTACACGTGATGATGCAGTTTTCTGTGGTAAGGCTTGGACCCAAGAAGTATTTCGCCAATTGGGTGATCAAGTCGTTATCACTTGGCATGTTAAGGACGGAGATTTTGTTCTCGCTAATAGCCCTTTATTTACATTACAAGGTCCAGCAAGAACATTATTAACGGGCGAACGTACTGCATTAAACTTTATTCAAACGTTATCTGGTATCGCAACCACCACCAAATACTACTCTGACTTAATTGCGTCGACTCAATGTAAATTATTAGATACACGTAAAACATTACCCGGTTTACGCAATGCCTCTAAATATGCTGTTGTATGTGGAGGTGGTTTTAACCATCGTATTGGACTTTATGATGCCTACTTAATTAAAGAAAACCATATTATGGCCTGTGGTGGTATTAAACAAGCAATAACCGTGGCTAATCAACAGCACCCGGAACGTTGGGTAGAAGTTGAAGTGGAAAGCATTGATGAACTCAAACAGGCACTAGATGCGGGTGCACAACGTGTTATGTTAGATAACTTCAGCATTGCAATGATGTTAGAAGCTGTAGCCATTAATAAAAGTAATTCACGACAAGCAGATTTAGAAGTATCGGGCAATGTAGATAACACGACTATTTTAAGTTATGCCGAAACCGGTGTTGACTATATTTCAGTAGGTGCATTAACCAAACATGTGCATGCTGTCGATTTATCAATGCGTTTTATTCAAGAATAAAAATAACCTAACGCTAAAAAACTTCCTACACTTATAAAAGTCTTTATTCTTTTATCTGTGTTGGAGGTTTTTTATGATAGATACGCTTGCTCGCTTCATTCCCTACCTGTTGCTCGTCACGATAAACAGATTAATAAACCACTATTATATATTATGCAACTGCCTCACCCGCTTTAGACAGAGAAAAACAAGACTCCTGATAATACTCACCTTCTTTAGTACAACTTTTTGTTATGCGCAGACACCTGCTATCCAACTTGCAACAACCTTTCGACAAGACATTAATATTGAACAATATTTTGTCAGTGAAAAATTAGATGGATTACGTGCTTACTGGGATGGTAAACAACTTATATCCAAGCAGGGTAACCGTTTCACCGCCCCGGTTTGGTTTACACGTGACTTTCCTACTACTGCACTGGATGGTGAGCTATGGATATCACGACAACAATTTGAAAAAGTGTCAGGTATTGTGCGCACTCAAGATGTAAATAATTCTCACTGGCAACAGGTGAAGTTTATGATATTTGATCTACCACTTAGCCCAGCACCATTTTCACAACGTATTCAGCAGATGCAACAATTAGTTGATCAAGCGAATAGTCCCTATTTACAGATCATAAAACAACAAAAATTGACCTCTATTACCGCTTTATACGCATTGCTAGATAAGGTTGTTGATGAAAATGGAGAAGGTTTAATGTTGCACCACGAGCAAGCTTTATATCAACATAAGCGTAATAGAGACTTGATGAAACTGAAAAAGTTTGAAGATGCTGAAGCGATAGTGATGGAACATCTACCTGGTAAAGGTAAGTACAAAGGGCAACTGGGTTCTTTATTAGTAAAAACGGAAGATGGCATCACCTTTAAAATAGGCACTGGTTTTAGTGATAAAGAACGCCAAAACCCACCGCCAATTGGCACAACCATCAGCTATCGTTTTACCGGTAAAACGCGTAACAATGTGCCACGATTTGCCTCATTCATGCGTGTTAGAGTAATTTATTGATCACTGTTAAATTAGCTTTAGGGAACTCATATTCACTGAGTTGAGACACGCTGACCCATTTTATCTGTTGCCCTTCTAAGGACACTGGCTCACCTTCATAGTCACTGACTAAATAAAAGTGCAGACTTAGATTTAGTTGATCGTATTGAAAATTCAGTGAATCAAATAAAGTGAACTGGGTTGCACTTAACCCGACCTCTTCTTTCAACTCACGCAACATCGCTGTTTCAAGCGCTTCTCCCTGCTCAACTTTTCCTCCTGGAAATTCCCACTTTCCAGCAAGATGCTTACCTTGTTGGCGGCGGCTAATAAGTAGTTGTTTCTGTTCATTTTGTACAATGGCAATACTGATGGTTTGTTGTTCTATCATAATATTCACACTTACTGAATCGATTAAACTTATTTACGCTTTAAAAACAAAAAGGTGGTCTTCAAAGAAGTACCACCTTTATATCATGCTGTACTAATGTTATTTAAATAACATCGGTATTAGATCACCCTAACTTACCATGACATTGCTTGAATTTTTTACCTGATCCACAAGGACATGGCTCATTACGACCCACTTTTTTGTTTTCACGAATAAAGGTATCTGCCGTTTCATCCGCTTCTTTTTCAGCTTCACCATCGCTATTGACTTGCGCATGTTGATATTGAATTTTCGCTTTCTCTTCCGCTTCACGGCGTTGTTGGTCAATTGCTTCGGCTTCTTCTTTACTTTGGATTTGCACTTTAGACAAAATGCCCACCACATCCATTTTCAAGTTTTCTAACATCGCAATAAACAGTTCAAAAGACTCACGTTTATATTCTTGTTTTGGATCTTTTTGAGCGTAACCACGTAGATGAATCCCCTGACGAAGATGGTCCATCGCCGCTAAATGCTCTTTCCACAACATATCAATAGTTTGCAACATCACTGATTTTTCAAATCCAGCAATAATAGATTCGCCCACTTGCTCTTTTTTATCTTGGTAAGTATTACGAGCATGCTCGACGATATTTTCACGAATGGTTTCTTCTTGTAAATTAGCATCGTCGGTTAACCATTGTTGCACTGGCAACTCGATCAAGAAATCTTGTTTCAGACGCGCTTCTAACCCAGCTAAATCCCATTGCTCCGTTAACGAATGTTGTGGTACATATTCATCGATGCAGGTGTTGAAAACGTCTGCCCACATTTGCTCAATATTTTCAGTGATATTATCACTGTCCATAATGCCATTACGTTGTTGGTAAACGACTTTACGTTGATCATTAGCAACATCATCAAAGTCCAACAATGATTTACGCATGTCAAAGTTACGGCCTTCCACTTTACGTTGTGCATTTTCAATCGCGCGAGTTACCCAAGGATGCTCAATCGCTTCTCCATTTTCCATGCCTAATTTTTTCATCATATTAGACACTTTTTCAGAAGCAAAGATACGCATTAACGAATCTTCCATCGACAAGTAGAAACGGCTTTCACCAGCGTCACCTTGACGCCCCGCACGGCCACGTAATTGGTTATCGATACGACGCGATTCATGTCGCTCAGTACCTACAATGTATAAACCGCCAGCAGCTAATACCGCCGCTTGATCTTCTTTCCATGCAGCAGTTTCAGCAACAATTTGTTGTTCAGTCAGTTCACCTAACTTTTCTAGACGGTTTTGTAAATTACCACCTAGCACAATATCTGTACCACGGCCGGCCATGTTAGTCGCAATGGTAACTGATCCTAACGCCCCTGCTTGTGCGATAATATCAGCTTCTTTTTCATGGAATTTAGCATTTAAAACATTGTGCTTAATATTTGCTTTTGTCATCAACTCAGAAAGTAATTCAGAGTTTTCAATTGAAACGGTACCGACTAACACAGGTTGGCGACGCTCTAAACGAGTTTTAATATCTTCTATAATAGCTTGGTATTTTTCAAGCTCAGTTAAGTACACTAAATCGCCGCCATCTTTACGTACCATTGGGCGGTTCGTAGGGATAACAATGGTTTCTAAACCATAAATAGATTGGAATTCAAACGCCTCGGTATCAGCCGTTCCGGTCATTCCACCTAGTTTTTCATATAAACGGAAGTAATTCTGGAAAGTGATTGATGCAAGGGTTTGGTTTTCATTTTGAATTTTAACCCCTTCTTTTGCTTCAACAGCTTGATGTAAACCTTCAGACCAACGACGACCAGGCATAGTACGCCCAGTATGTTCATCGACTATAACCACTTCACCCTGCGCGGTCACAATGTATTCAACATCTTTTTCAAACAGAGTATGAGCACGTAATGCAGCGTTAACATGGTGTAATAGGCTAATGCTTGATGCCGCGTATAACGACGTGTTTTCTTCTAATAAACCGCGCTCTTGTAGAATACGCTCAACTTTTTCTTGGCCGCGTTCAGTTAATAATACTTGCTTACTTTTCTCATCAACAGTGAAGTCACCTTCACCCACATATTCTTCAGTATCTTCTTTATCTTGTTGAGTCAGTAAAGGAATAATTGAATTAAGTTTGGTATAAAGCGTTGCATCACCATCGGTAGGGCCTGAAATAATCAATGGTGTTCTTGCTTCATCGATTAAAATAGAGTCAACCTCATCGACAATAGCAAAATGAAGACCGCGCATAACGCGTTGTGATGCTTCAAAAGCCATGTTGTCGCGCAGGTAATCAAAACCGAACTCGTTATTCGTACCGTAGGTGATATCTGCAGCGTATGCAGTACGTTTTTCTTCACCGGTCATACCTGACAAGTTAATGCCAACGGTTAATCCGAGATATTCAAATAGTTTTGCATTCCATTCCGCATCACGACGCGCTAGGTAATCATTCACAGTAATAACATGCACACCGTTGCCGGTTAACGCATTTAAATAAGCAGGTAATGTTGCCGTTAACGTTTTACCCTCACCAGTACGCATTTCTGCAATTTTATTCTCATTTAATACAATACCGCCAATCAACTGCACATCAAAATGACGCATACCAAATACACGTTCAGAAGCACTTCTGACTACTGCAAAAGCTTCAACCAAAATATCATCTATGGTTTCGCCTTTAGCGAGACGTTCTTTAAAGTAAGATGTTTTGGCTTTTAGCTCTTCTTCCGATAGTGCTTTAATCTCCGGTTCAAGTTTATTAATTTCATTTACTACTTTACGTAGGTTCTTAAGGTAACGGTCATTTCGACTGCCTATTATTTTTGTTATTAGCGATGTGATCATTTTGCTTTCTCATTGTAAAAAGTCGGATAAAAGTTGTAATTTAGCTTGGTAATCTTTGTATATAATAAACTGGGTCTATTTGGGTGCCATCTTTGATGACTTCATAGTGCACATGTGGCCCTGTAGAGCGACCTGTTGTTCCCATCACTGCTATTTGTTGACCTTTTTCAACAATAGCCCCCACCGCGACAAGTAACGATGAAGCATGTGCATAACGTGTTCTCAAACCACTGCCGTGATTAATCTCAACCACATAACCATAACCAGTACGCGCTTCTGATCTCGTAACTACGCCTGCGGCAGTCGCATTAATTGACATGCCTGTATGTCCAGCGATATCAACGCCTTTGTGGCGACGTAAACGCCCCGTAAATGGGTCTGTTCGCGTACCAAAGGGTGAAGAGATCCAAGAGCCTTGAATTGGAACAGGGCGACCAGAAATGAATAACTCATCTGTAAGATGGAGATTAGTTAATGTAATTTCAAGTTGTTGCAGTAAATTTTGATTCTTTTGGTACTGATATGCGAGGAGTGATACATTTTTATGAAGTTTAGCTAGGTCTGAAGTGTCTAACGTCTTGACATTTGAAACAATATTTAACGGTACAGGTTGCTCAATTTCTTCATCTACTGACTCTGCATTTGCAGAGGTATTCTCAATCGGCTCATGGTCAATAGCCTCTTCGACGACTTGCTCGTTGTCAGACTCTACATTTTGGTCTAGGTTTTGGTCTAGACCTTGCTCTAAGTTATCGGCATCAAGGATAAGTCCTTGATCGATATATTGGTTAATATCAAACTCAAATTCCTCTTTGGGAAAATTTGATTTCTCGACAATACGTTCACCCAAATTATTTAAGCGGATACTCTGTGCCTGTAATTGACCTATTTTAACAGCCAGTGCTTGCACTTGTTGATTGGTTTGAGATTGTAAGGTGTCTAAATAATGTTGTTTAATGAGGTCTCGCTCACTGAGAGCTTGTATTTTATGTTGGGTTAATTGCTGATGGTAATGCGATTGTAATAGCCAAGCACTCGTCATCAAGATCGCGACAATCAATATGCACACGAAAATAAATGTCGATCTTGTTATAGAAAAGTTATGTTCAGTCTCCTTCCTATTATAAATAACCGTTATACTCATAAACTTAATTCACTATTGATGGCTGCTATGAAATCTTACAAGAAACAACCTAAACCCATTGCACTATTATTAGAAAAAAATAGTTATCAGAAAAGTACATCCTTGATAACTAAGTTGGATATGGTACTACAAAGGCTTTTAAAACAACACAACATCAGTGGATGTCGTATAGGAAATATTGAAAATGGGACTTTGATTATAGAAAGTCCGACCTCACTTTGGCTTCAGCGTTTACAATTTATACGAAGTGATATCCTCAGCGAATTGCGCACGCATCATTCATCTTTGATTAACATCAAGGTCAAAGTTAACCCAGCCCTTGCAAAAGTGAGTCCATCACAACTAAAAACCAACAAACCAGTAAAAAAACGCGCACAAAAAATGAGTAAAGATATTGCAGACTCCTTTTTAGCATTAGCTGAAAATGCTGATCCTAAATTAAAAAAAGCACTACAATCATTAGCTAAATTCTCAACCAATAAAAGTGAATAATAGCGATTAACTAATCAAACCTATTCAATTCTGTTGCATTGTATTGTTTAAAGTAGACCACCCCTGTGCTGCAGATTCTAAATTGCACAAGTATTTATCAAAACAATTCCCCTAAAAAACATAAAAAAAAACCACTTTAAATAAAGTGGTTTTCAATGAAGTCTATATTGGCTTAGCTAAACACTTAATTAAATCTTAATTAAGAGTTTTAAGCTGTAACAAACACAGGCTCAATATATTGTATAGGAGATTCGCTCACAGGTTCTTCAAAGGTCACCATTTCAAATGCTTCTTGATCTGCAAGTAATGCACATAAAAGTTTGTTATTTAAGGCATGCCCAGTTTTATAGGCTTTTAAATGACCCAGAATACTATAACCAGATAAATATAAATCACCGATAGCATCTAATACTTTATGTTTTACAAATTCATCTTCATAACGTAAACCTTCAGGGTTTAATACTCGGAATTCATCTAAACCAATCGCATTATCTAAACTAGCACCTAGTGCTAAATTATTAGATTGTAGATACTCAACGCTTTTCATGAAACCAAAAGTACGTGCACGACTGATTTCTTTGACAAATAAATCACCTGAAAACTGCATTTCAACATGTTGGTTTTGACCTTCAAATACAGGATGATCAAAATCAATTTTAAAATCTAAGCTAAAGCCATTATCAGAAGGCTGCAATTCAGCCCACTTACCTTCTTTTTCATCTTCCACACGTACTGTTTTCTTAATACGAATGAATTTTTTAGCTGCATTTTGCTCTTCGATACCAGCAGATTGAAGCAAGAAAATAAAAGGACTCGCACTACCATCCATAATTGGAATTTCTGGTGCGTCAACGTCGATAATAATATTATCAATACCTAGACCAGCCAAAGCAGCAGATAAATGCTCAACAGTAGAAATTTTCTGTCCTTGATCGTTCACTAAACAAGTACATAAAAGCGTTTCTTGTACTGCTTGTGCATGTGCTTTAAAGCTAACCACCGGGTCAAGGTCAATACGACGGTAAACAATACCCGTGTTAACAGGTGCAGGGTGCAACTCAATGGTTACCTTGTTCCCTGAATGTAAACCAACACCTGTTGATTTAACACTTTGTTTTAATGTTCTTTGCTTAATCATAAAATGACCTCCACTACGATGATATCTGCGACGAATGATAACAGTTTGAGATCAATATCACAAACTGTTATATCGCTAGCTTTAATTTAGTTATCTGCTTGACGTCTTAAAAAAGCAGGAATGTCCAAGTAACTTTCGGCGCTAGTTTTATCTTTAACTTCAGCAATTGGCTCTACTATTTCAGGCTCTGTTTGACTAACATCTTCAGTTTCTGCAGTGCTTTTTGCAACGTCCACTTCAGGTGTTTTCTCAACGTTCTCAGCTGTTTTCTGAGTATTAAGCGTAGGGTTTTTAACTACATTTAATTCAGATTTACGCTCACCAATACCCGTTACAATAACTGTAACGTGTAATTCGCCCGTCTCTAGGGTTGGGTCAACGGTTACACCGATGATGTTTTGAGAGTCATCAGAAGCAAATTGTTTTAACGCATCACCTACAGTGTGGTACTCATCCCAACTGAAATCGATACCAGCAACGATATGTACAAGTACACCACGTGCATCTGACAGATCAACATCTTCTAATAATGGGCATGAAATAGCTTCTTCAACGGCTTCTTCAGCACGGTTCTCACCAGAAGAAACACCAATTCCCATTACCGCAGTCGTACCCGCTTCTGTCATGACAGTGCGTACATCCGCGAAATCGATATTGATAGTACTTTCTTCATTATTGATGATTGAAGAAAAGCCAGAAACCGCATCATAAAGTACGCCATTCGCAGCACGTAATGCATCTAAGAAAGAGATACCACGCGGTAACGATTTTTGTAATTTATCATTTGGAATAATCAACAAAGAGTCGATATTCTCAGATAAACGAGCAATACCCTGCGTTGCGTAATTCATTCGCTTACGGCCTTCAAACAAAGAAGGTTTTGATACGACACCGATCGTTAATGCACCTTCCTCTTTAGCGATTTCGGCAACAACTGGACAAGCACCAGTACCTGTTCCACCACCCATACCAGCAGCAATAAATACAACATCGGCACCAGTGACGATTTCTCGAATACGCTCTTTATCTTCAAGTGCTGATTTATAACCAATTTCTGGGTTTGCACCGGCACCTAAGCCATTAGTGATATTAGATCCTAATTGTAAGCGAATATCTGCTTTTGATGAACGTAATGCTTGCGCATCGGTATTCATAGCAATAAATTCAGCGCCAGTTAGGCCTTTTTCGATCATATAATTGATCGCGTTACCACCACCACCACCAATGCCAATAACTTTAATTATGGCTTGTGCTGAATGGTCTTCATCATCGATTATTTCAAACATTTGACTCTCTTCCACTCTATTAACTTCTTGTGACATCGTCTGTTACCACCCAATCCATGTAACTTGATAACTAATATTCTTTTTTTATCCAGTTTTTTATTTTACCGAATAAACTTGTAAAACGATTTTCCGGCTCAGCATCCTCTTCACCTGCAAACTCGTCATTTTTATAACGTAATAAACCTACTGCCGTAGAATAAGCTGGTGAGTTTACATCATCAGCTAATCCTTGAATATGCTCCGGTTTACCAATTCGAACTTGAATATTACCAAAGACTTCTTCAGCAATTTCAACCAAACCTTCAATTTGAGCGGCACCACCTGTTATGACAACACCCGCCGCTAATTGTTGCTTTAAACCTTCACGTGCAAACTTATCATTCAATTTAAAGATTTCATTCTTAACTAAAGTTAATAGCTCACTGTATCGTGGCTCAATAACATCTACTAATATTGAACGCTGCAAACTACGTGCAGGTCGACCACCAACACTCGGTAAGTCGATGGTTTCTTCATCTAGTACTAAGCGTTTATTTAGACACCCATATTTAACTTTTATTACTTCAGCTGACGTTGGTGGAGCACTAAATGCAATGGCAATGTCATTAGTTACCGAGTTACCTGCGTAATCAAGTACCATACTATGCTGTAACGAACCCGCAATATAGATAGACAGGTCCATTGTACCACTCCCCATATCGATCATACAGACACCCAGCTCTTTTTCATCTTCACTGAGAATAGCTTCGCTTGATGCAACACCTGAAAAAGTTAACTGATCAATCACAAGACCACTACGTTCAACTGCTTTTTCTAAGTTTTTAACTAGGTCATTATGACAAGTAATTAAATGTACATTTGCTTTTAGCTTAACACCCGATAACCCAATAGGATTATTAATGTGCCCTTGGGAATCAATAGAGTATTCCTGAGGAATGACATGTAATAAGCGCTGTTCGTCACGAATTTTCACTGATCGTGCGTTATGGATCACACTTTCAACGTCATAGGTAGTCACTTCATGTGCTTCAATCGCCCAAGTACCTGATTCATTCATTGATTCAATGTGTGAACCAGAAACTGATAAGTTAACTGATGAGACTCGACAGTCAGCCATATCTTCAGCTTGCTTTAACGCACTTGTAATCGACTCAACAACTGCATCTAAGTTAGTTACCGATCCTTTATCAACTCCCTTGGACGGGGCACTGCCCACTCCAACGATATTAATTACATCATTTGCTAATAACTCACCGATTAAGACAACCACTTTATTACTACCAATGTCTAAACCAACTGTGTAATTACTTTCCATTCGTCTATCACCATTTTCTCTATTTTAAGAGAGAAGAATTAACTCAACATGAGCACAAAATTGTTATATTAGGTTTTATTATTTTCTGTTTTCTTCCATCCAATTGCCAACCCTGTATCATAACGTAGGTCAACATAATCGATGGAGCTAATTTCATATTTTTGTGCAATTCTTGGAAATGCATTTAAAAATAATTGTATGCGTTCTAATTTTTGTTCTTTACCTAACTTCAAACTAATGCCATTTCTTAACACCAATTCACTGGCATTACGTTGGTCACTGTGTAAAGCAGCAATTCTGTAATGACTTGGCAACAATAACTGATTTAATTGCAAATAAGTATTCAGCACTTGCTCTGCATGTTTATCATCACCAGACAGAGCAATATAATCATTCTCAGGTTCAGGTACCACATCGATAATTTCACCAAACCTATTCAACAATGACTTTTGGTTCCATGAAGCAACAATCGATTGCTCAACAATATGAATCTTTAACGTATCCGGCCAATTTTTTCGAATCGATGCAGAATAAACCCAAGGTTTTTGTTCTAACTGTTTTTGGATTTCAGCTATTTCTAAAGTAAAGAAATTTAACCTATCTTCTTGATCTGCTAACACCTCTCTCACCACGTCTTCAGTAATATGCTCGCGGTGGCCCGTAAGGACTAATGCCGTTAGGGGTGATGATTGGTGGTCCGTTAACCAAAATTTTAATTTAAAAAAGCTGTCCTGTAAGGCATACATTAAAAGTACAAAAACAAAGAAACCAATCCATTTGCTTATTTTGACTTGTTTTAACTTATGCCACATAGATTATAAAGTTTGCTCTAAAATAGATAACACTAATTGATCAAAGCTAATACCCGCTTGTTTCGCTGCTTTCGGCACTAAACTGGTTTCAGTCATTCCCGGCACTGTATTCACTTCTAATAGGAACCAGTTTTTGTTTTCATCACGCATAAAGTCAACACGGCCCCAACCACTACAGCCAATGGTTTTAAACGCTTCTTCAGCTAAATGGTTTAACTTGTTTAGTTCATTATCTGACAGTCCACAGGGACACAAATATTGTGTTTCTGTGGATTGATATTTTGCTTGATAATCATAAAATTGATTCGTTGTTTTCATGCTAATAGCCGGTAATGCGCGACCATTTAGCATTGAGACAGTAAATTCATCACCAGTTATCCAAGATTCTAACAATACTTTATTATCAAACTTAAACGCTTCTTCTAAAGCAGCCACCAATTGTTCTGCATTGTCTGCTTTAGCCATACCAATACTTGAACCTTCATGAACAGGTTTAACCATTACAGAACCTGATAAGGCAGCTAGTATATCGGTAGCGCTTGATGGTTCAAAGTTTTCTTTGATAATAATTTGATAGCTTGCAGTCGGTAACTGACAACTTTGCCAAATTTGCTTAGTTTTGGCTTTATCCATACCAATTGCTGAGCTCGACACATCACTACCAGTAAACGGAATATTCAATGTCTTTAAAAAACCTTGAATAGTGCCATCTTCCCCACCTCGACCGTGCAACACAATAAAGGCACGCTCAAAACCTAACGCTTTAATTTGTGAAATATCATCCAATTTAGGGTCAACCGCATGGGCATCAACACCTTGACGAAGTAAAGCATTTAACACAGCATTACCCGATTTTAATGAGATTTCACGCTCAGCACTCTCTCCGCCAAACAAAACTGCTACTTTTCCAAAATCAACCGCCATTAACCTGCACTCACTTGTGTCATTTTTTCGATATCTAATTTTAATTCAGCTAAGGTTTTAACAACAGCACCAATATTACCAGCGCCTTGAGTAAGCACCAAATCACCCTCTTGAATCACTTTTGCTAATGCACCCGGCAAAGCTTCCGGTGAGGCAACAAAAATAGGCTCTTTGCCACTTTGTTGGCGAATTGTGCGACATAGCGAACGGCTATCTGCCCCCGCGATTGGCGTCTCACCTGCGGAATAAACATCTAATAATAATAGTTGGTCAACCTGCGATAAAACATGTGCGAAATCTTCGTATAAATCACGGGTACGTGTATAACGATGTGGTTGGTACGCCATAACAAGACGTTTTTCAGGCCAACCTTCTCGCGCTGCGTTGATAGTAGCTTGTACTTCGGTTGGGTGATGACCATAATCATCCGCTAACATCGCTTTACCACGACCGGTTTCGAATTCACCATATTGCTCAAAGCGACGGCCAATACCTTCAAAACTTTGTAGTGCAGCTAAAATAGCCGCATCTTCAATATCATCTTCCATTGCAACAGCAATAGCCGCCGCCGCATTCAATGCGTTATGTTTACCAGGTAAATTTAACTGGATCGTTAAATCAGGGCGATTATTACGGTGCACTAAAAATTCACTTCTGCTAACTGTTTGTTGAAAGTTAGAAATACGTACATCGGCTTGCTCATGGAAACCATAGGTCACGCATTGGCGAGCAAAACGTGGGATCAAATTCTCTACCACTTGGTCATCTAAACAAACAACCGCGGTCCCATAAAAAGGCAAGTTTTGAATAAATTGCACAAACGTATCTTTTAAAATTTCAAAGTCACCTTGATAGGTGTCCATGTGATCAGCTTCGATGTTGGTTACCACTGACACCATGGGTTGTAGATGTAAGAATGAAGCATCACTTTCATCAGCTTCGGCAATTAAATAACGACTTTGTCCTAATTTAGCATTAGTACCAGCACTATTTAGCAAACCACCAATTACAAAAGTAGGATCTAAATCTGCTTCACGATAAATACTCGCAATCAAACTCGTTGTGGTGGTTTTCCCATGTGTACCCGCAACGGCAACACCATGGCGATAACGCATCAACTCGGCTAACATTTCCGCACGACGAACCACTGGAATACGCGCTTGCTGTGCCGCCAATAACTCAGGGTTTTCTTTATTAATGGCTGTTGAAACAACCACCACTGAAGCACCATAGATATTCTCTTGTGCATGGCCAATAAAGATTTCCACGCCAATGGTACGCAGACGTTTAACGACTGTGTTTTCAGCAATATCAGAACCAGTGATTTTATAGCCTTCATAGGCTAATACTTCAGCAATTCCTCCCATACCAGCTCCACCTATCCCCACAAAGTGGATCTGTTTTACACGGCGCATTTCAGGGATCATGGTACGGATTTCTGCTAACTCAATTTTTATCATCGGAATTCACTTTCACTATATTTTCACTAAGGAATTACAAACGGCAGCCACTTGCTCCGTTGCATTTCTAATTGCTATATTTTTACAGTTTGTACTCATATCAACAAGCAACTGCCTATTTTGACTTAATGTCGCCAAACATTCACTTAATTTCTTTGCATTTAAGTCTTTTTGAGGAAGTAATATTGCGGCCTCTGCATTTACTAAGCTTTGTGCATTTTTTGTTTGATGATCATCTACCGCATGCGGTAGAGGAACAAAAATAGCAGGTAAGCCTACCACAGCAACTTCAGCAACTGTAAGCGCCCCTGCCCTACAAATAATAACGTCCGCCCAATCATAAGCAGCAGCCATATCAGTAATAAAATCTTGTACTTTATACTCTACTTGAGAGTCTTGATAACGTGCTAAAACAGACTCAGAAAAGCCTTTTCCAGTTTGATGTAAAATAGACACTTTTGTCGCATCAAAGTTCATTAATGCTTGAGGTACTGTTTCATTTAAAACTTGTGCGCCTAAACTTCCCCCAATCACCAGTACCTTTAAACTAGAAGAGGATGCTGAAAATTGCTTTTCAGGTAAAGCCAAAAGGTCTTTACGTATTGGGTTACCGACTAAAATAGCTTTTTCATTCAAAAATGCACCGCTAAAGCCCATTAATACCTTTTTTGAGAAATAAGAGAGTAAGCGATTGGTCATTCCCGCGGTTGCATTCTGTTCGTGTAACACAACAGGAATACCTAAAGTCCATGCCGCGATACCACCCGGTCCACTGGCAAAACCTCCCATACCCAATACTAAATCTACTTGTCTATTTTTTAAGACTTTACGTGCTTGAAAAATTGATTTCAAAATTTGAAAGGGAGCGGCTAGCAAACGTTTGATGCCATTCCCTCTCACTCCGGCCACGTCAATAAAATCTATTTCATAACCATGTTCAGGTACCAACCTTGCTTCCATTCTTGCTGCTGTCCCTAACCAGCTCACTTGCCAGCCTTCATTTTTTAATTTATCTGCGACCGCTAAGCCCGGAAAGACATGCCCACCAGTACCACCAGCCATCACCAATAAGGTTTTAGTTTTGCTCATATTATTCACCCTTTAGTTCATTACTTGATGTATTGCCAGTCATCTTATTGGAGACCTTGCTGAATGTGTTGTCGAATACATTGTCTGATTCAGTATCGATAACATTACCGGAAATGTTATCGGATGGCTCGCTAGGTACATTTTTTGGTTTCGATTTTTTCTTTTTGACTTTCTTTGTAATACGTACCTGTGCTGAGCTTAAGCGTGTTTCAAAATCAATACGTAATACTAACCCCACGGCAATAGCAATAGTGATCAAACTTGAACCACCATAACTAATCAAGGGTAAGGTCAAACCTTTTGTAGGTGCAACACCGGAAGCGGCACCAATATTAACCGCAGTTTGAAAAGCGAACCAAATTGCAATACCGATAGCAACGTAACCAGCAAAAACAAAGTTTTGTTGTAACGCTTTTCTACCAATCGAAAAAGCTTTATAAACTAGAATAAACTCCAGAATAATAACAATACTAACCCCAATAAAACCTAACTCTTCTGCGAGAATAGCCATAATAAAGTCAGTATGTGCTTCAGGTAAATATTCAAGTTTTTGTACTGAATTACCTAATCCTTCACCGAACCAACCGCCTCGGCCAAAAGCCATTAAAGACTGTGTTAACTGGTAACTTCGGCCAAATGGATCAGCCCAGGGATCTAAAAAACCAAAAACCCTTGCCATACGATAGGGTGAGGTAACAATCAATAGGATGATCACCGATAACAACGCCACTGCAATCCCCACGAATGAGATCATGCGCGCATTAGCAATGAATAACATACCCATCATGATCACCACGATCACCACGGTTGAACCTAAATCTGGTTGTAATAATAATAATAAAGCTAATAGCGCTAATATTGCCAAAGGCTTTATAAAACCTTTAATAGTATCAATCACCTCTTTTTGCCGACGTAAAAGGTAACTTGAAATAAACAATACCACAGACAGTTTTGCAAACTCAGAGGGTTGGATATTCAAGGGCCCAAAGCGTAACCAACGTAAGGAACCATTTACTTCGGTACCAATAATCAACACTGAAAATAAAGCTAATGAAGAGAGCAGTAAAATAATAGGCGTGTATTTATGCCAGCGTGTTATTGGGATCGACACTACAGCCGCTAATATAAATAAGCATAAAATAATATAAATAAGGTGTCGTTTTAAGAAACGAAATGGGTCATCGGAAAGCGCTATTCCTTCAGGCATTGAAGCAGAGGCGACAATAACTAGACCAACGCCCATAAGCGTAAATACTAACACTAATAAAGAACGATCATAAGCTTGCGACTGCTGCGACGATTGAAAGGTTAGTGTTCTAAAGAGTGATGCTAACTTATTACTAATAGCCCTAAACATGACTAAATTTTTCCAGTAAGCGCGTTGACTAAACTAATAAAATGATCTCCGCGTGCCATAAAGTTTTTATACATATCTAAACTAGCACAGGCAGGTGTCAAAATGGCTAAATCACCAGCTTCAGCCTGTTGATTAATATATGAAACCGCTTGGTCTAAATTTTCAACAATTATGGTTCGAAGATCTTGCTCTGCAATTAATGTTGCGTCGCGCCCAAAACAAACAATTTGCCCTTTTACTTCTTGTAACACTGGCTTTAATTCAGAAAAATCAGCACCTTTACCATCACCGCCTAAAATAACATGCACTTTACCTTGGATAGTATCAGACAAGCCTAATAGCGCAGCTTGCGTTGCACCTACATTAGTTGCTTTAGAGTCGTTTATCCAACGTACTCCTTGGACTTCTTTAACAAATTCGCAACGATGTTTAAGCCCACTATAGGTTTGTAATGTAGACAACATAGAAGGCATTGGCAAATCGACAACTTGACCTAATGCAAGCGCTGCTAAGGCATTCATCCAATTATGTTTACCGCTCAGTTTTAAAGCTGAACAGGTTAATAAAGGCTGTTGTTCAAGACTGAGGTAATGTTCGTTATGTTGTAAAATCACCCCATAGTGTTGTTGATCAAAACCAAAACTTAATTGTGGTTGTTTGTCAGTAAAGGTTAATGGATCATCTCGATTAATGAGTACTGTTTGGCTCTGTTGATATATTTTATGTTTTGCAGCCGTGTAATCTTGATAGCTGCTATAACGATCTAAATGATCTTCGCTGACATTTAAAATAGTCGATACATCGGCATTGAGGGACTCTGTGGTTTCGAGCTGAAAGCTCGATAATTCTAGAATATACAGAGTTATAGTAGGAGCTAATAAATCTAAAGCAGGTACACCAATATTACCACCAACAGCAACATTCACTTTCGCATCTATCGCCATTTCGCCAAGTAAACTGGTTACTGTACTTTTACCGTTAGACCCCGTGATAGTAACTAATTTTGCATGCTGATAAGGGGGGGTTTTTAATTCACGCGCAAATAACTCAATATCACCGATCACTTCCACACCGGCTTTAATCGCAGCATCAATCGCGGGCGTTGCAATCGCAATGCCCGGACTAACCACTAAACAATCAAATTGACATAAAAGTTGTGCAGATAAAGGCCCAATGATCAGCTTTGTTGTAGCATCAAGTTGATCTTTGCCAGGCGGTACTGCTCGCGTATCGAAGACGGTAACTGAGATGTCTTTTTTACGGAAAAAGTTGATACAGGATAGGCCCGTCGTTCCTAAGCCAATAATAGCAATACGCTTAGCAATCATATTAGCGAACCTTCAGCGTAACTAAGCCAATCAACACTAATACGATAGTAATAATCCAGAAACGAACAATTACACGTGGCTCCGGCCATCCTTTTTTCTCATAATGATGATGAATAGGCGCCATTCTGAAAATACGTTGCTTACGCATTTTATAAGAGCCCACTTGTAAAATAACCGAGACAGTTTCCAGTACAAAAATACCGCCCATGATCACTAATAAAAATTCTTGACGGACCAGTACCGCAATAACACCAAGAATAGCGCCTAGGGCGAGTGAGCCCACATCGCCCATAAAGACTTGCGCAGGGTAAGTGTTAAACCATAAAAAGCCTAAACCAGCACCGGCAATGGTACCGCAAATAATCACTAATTCACTCGCTTGCGGAATATACGGAATAAATAGGTAATGAGAGTAGTTAACATGGCTGGTTAAATACGCTATTAATGCAAAAGCAGACGCCACCATTACCGTTGGCATAATCGCTAGGCCATCTAAGCCGTCGGTTAAATTGACCGCATTACTACTCCCCACCACGGTGAAATAAACCAACGGAATAAATAGTAAACCTAAGTACGGCATGTATTCTTTGAAAAAAGGCACCACTAATGTTAACTGTGCATCACCTTGCGCTGTCATATATAACACGATACCTAACGCTAGGGCGGCCACTGATTGCCAGAAATACTTCCAACGTGCAATTAATCCATCGGGATGTTTGCGTACCACTTTTAAGTAATCATCCATAAAGCCGATCGCACCGAAAGCAACAGTAGTGAACAATACAACCCAAACATATAGATTATCTAATCTTGCCCACAATAACGTACTTAATACAATCGCAGCTAAAATGAGTACACCACCCATGGTTGGTGTTCCAGCTTTACTGAAATGAGATTCCGGCCCATCATCACGTACAATTTGACCGATCTGCTGGCTCTGTAAATAACGGATCAACTTAGGTCCCGCCCACAAAGAAAATGCCAGTGCAGTCAACACAGCTAAGACCATTCTCACGGATAAGTATGTCAATACATTAAAGAAGGTGTAATGACTTGAGAGTAATTCCGCTAACCAGACTACCATGTTGAAATCCTATTTATATAAAGCTGTTGCACAGCTAATGAAGATGGCTTACGCACTGAATGTTTGTTTAATAAAAGCAACGATCTCTTCCATTTTTGCACTACGAGACCCTTTTACAAGGATCACTGTTTTAGATTCTTTATCACTTAAATAAGCATTAAGTGCTTCCTTAAGTTGTTGTTTATCTGTGAAATGTTCTGCCACAGTATTTTTAGCAGCCGCATTATACGCATGGCTGACAAGTTGACTCAAATTTCCTACGGTAAATAATTTCTGTATGCCTTGTTGTTGAGCATATTCGCCCACCGTTTTATGTTCTTGCTCAGCATAATCGCCCAACTCCCCCATATCACCACAAACTAATACTTGATTCGCCTGATATTGAACTAACAAATCAATTCCCGCTTTAACCGATGCGGAATTTGCATTATAGGTATCATCAATCACCGTGACGGTTTCTGAAATAACAGAACAATTAACCCGCCCTACGACTTGCTGGACACTTTCTAAGCCTTTTTTGATATCTTGTAACGAACATCCAAAAGCGACAGCCATGGTACTTGCTGCTAATGCATTACTGACATTATGCAAGCCAGGAAGGTTCAATTGTATGCTTATGTTTTGCAAAGTATTTAGCTTGTTTACTAAGGTATCTGAAAGATTTAGTGTAAAGCTAGCTTGCCCCAGTTCGTTATGCACAATATCACTGGCAAATAGATCCGGTTTCGCCCCGTTTTGCTGCTCACTTTTAGTCGAAAAACCAAGTAATGGTTGATGCTTATTAGCCAATTTCTGCACAAAGTCCACGGCAAAATTAGCCTCTAAATTTACTACTGCGATGCCAGATGGTGTCAAATTAGACCAAATTTCAGCCTTTGCTGTCGCCACACCCTGTAACGAACCAAAACCTTCCAAATGCGCAGGCATGACATTATTAACTAATGCAACATCGGGTTGTGCAAGTGCTGAGGTGTAGGCAATCTCGCCAATATGATTTGCCCCTAGTTCAAGTACGGCAAATTGATGTTGTGCTTGTAATCGTAATAAAGTTAATGGCAAACCGATATCGTTGTTAAAATTACCAGCGGTAGCTAATACCTTATTTTTATCTCCACTATGAACGCTTAATATGGCACTTAATAATTCTTTACAGGTGGTTTTACCGTTACTACCCGTGATCGCTGCACATTTAATGCCTTTTATTTGCTGTTTGATATAGCGTCCTAATAAGCCTAATGCAATTCTTGTATCGGCAACCATCACGACAATGCAATCATTAGCAAAAGTAAAATTGTTGTTTTGACTACAATTCTTTTCAGCCCTATTTTTTTCCACCCAGCTTTTTTCAACTAATAGGACTGCAGCACCTTTATCAATGGCGCTTTGTAACAGATTATGAGCATCAAAGGAGGGACCTTTTAATACGATAAAGAGGTCATTTTCATTGATCGTTCGAGTATCAGTGCTGACATTATTAATCACAACAGAATTAATTTCCGCTAAGGTTAGATTATCTGATTTCTGATCATCTAAATTAATCTGACCATCAGTTGCTTCACATAACTGCTCTACGGTGATCGGTATCATACGCTTTGTTCCTGCTGTTTCTCTTTGTTCTCAATCAAGTCGCTCAAACACTCTCGATCGCTGTAATGTATTTTCTTATCACCAAAGATTTGATAATCTTCATGCCCTTTTCCAGCAATTAAAATAATATCGTTAGCTTGTGCTGATTGAAGTAAATGCAGAATAGCTTGTTTACGATCATGTATCACTAAGGCTAATTCAGGTTGAGTTAAGCCTTTTTTTATATCTTCAACAATCTGCTGCGCATTTTCACTGCGTGGGTTGTCATCAACTATCACCACTTGGTCTGCGCCTTGCTCGGCCATTTTAGCCATTTCAGGTCGTTTGCCTTTATCACGATCACCACCACAACCAAAGACAGCGATAATACGCCCCTTTTGTTTATGATTTTGTAACGCTTTTAAAGCATTCAGCAAAGCATCAGGGGTGTGAGCGTAATCAACTACGAACGTTACCTGTTGTTGCGCAAAAAAGTACTGTTCCATTCTTCCTGGTACAACTGTTAACTTAGCTATTACGTCTGCAATTTGCTTAATCGAAAAGCCATCCGCAAGTAACGCACAACAAACTGCGGCAATGTTTGAAACATTAAAGTCACCATAAAATGGCGCATTGATCACTCCATCCCCCCAACTAGAGGTAAATTCGAAGCTAATTCCCTGCGCGAGGTACTGTACTTTTTTAATGCTGAAGAAAGGTTGATTTGAAAAATATTGCTGTGCATTCACACCATAAGCAATGGCATTTGGAAATGCTTTTAACCAAGCTTGCCCGACTGCATCATCGGCATTAATAATACGATGCTGCAGTGGAAACTCAGTAAATAATGTCTTTTTAGCTAGCGCATATGCTTCTAACGTGCCGTGATAATCAAGGTGATCACGCGTTAAGTTAGTAAAAATAGCGGTTTCAAAAGGGATCGCTGCAACACGGCCTTGTACCAAACCATGTGAAGACACTTCCATGATCGTATGTTTAGCACCTTGGGATTGATAATGTTGCAATTCACGGCAAACTGAAATGGCGTCTAAGGTGGTATTTAAACTGCTTTTTAACTGCCCATATAAACCATTACCAATAGTGCCCATTTGCGCACTTTGCTGATTCAATAGCATATAGCTATTTGCTAGCAAACTAGCAATGGTTGTTTTACCGTTGGTACCGGTAATAGCTGTGATGCTATGTAGATTTTTTTGAGGAAAGTAAAAACGCATTGCTAATGCACTAAGGTGTTGACCTAGTTGATAAATCTCTATGATAGGTGTTGTTGCTTCGAAGCGAATTTGGCCATCAGTAGTTTTATCTGTGGTTTCAGCAAGCACCACTGCAGCGCCAGCATTGATAGCATTTTTGATAAACCGACGGCCATCATTAATTGATCCCTGCAAAGCAACAAACAAGTCACCTTGCTGAATTTCACGACTATCTAAGGTCATGCCAGATAAAGACTGAGTTAATGAAACAGTTAACCAAGGTGCTAGTAGCCAAGCAACGTCGACATTATATTGGCGTTGATTTAGTACACTTTTTACATCCAATGCTGGCACCGGTTGCGTTTCTTTAACCATTATTTAGCCTCCAAATAGGTGTAGCTTTGATCTCCACCATCGGGTAATACATGTGTTAACAATAGAGTACTTTTCATCACAGCAGAAAATACAGGTGCAGCCACATCGCCCGCATAGTATCTATCTCCCTGTGGTTCATTAATCATCACTGCAATAGCAAAGCGAGGACGACTCGCCGGTGCTATTCCTGCAAAGACAGCAACATAATCATCACCATAACCGCCAGCTTCAGCTTTTCGAGAAGTCCCCGTTTTACCTGCAATACGGTAACCTTCAACTTTGGCTTTTTTTGCAGTGCCACCAGGTTTACTAACCCCTTCCATCATTGCGACGACTTCAAGTGCAATATTTTTAGGAATAACTTGTTCGCCAGGCTGTTCTGGACCTTTGATAATGGATAATGGATATTGCATGCCACCACTGCCTAAAATGGCATAAGCTTTAGCAAGTTGTAGCGTTGTCGAGGTAATACCATAACCAAAGGACATAGTGGCTAATTCAAAATCAGACCAACGATGGCGAATAGGTAAACGCCCAACACTCTCACCAATCAAAGCAATACCAGTATCATTACCAAAACCAAAATCCGCAAAAGTTTGCTGCAATTGCTCTGGTTTTAAACGTAAAGCTAATTTACTCACCCCAATATTACTGGACTTTTTCAAAATTTTAGCCAAATCTATTTTTCCGTAATTTCGACCATCGCGAACGCGACGACCACCAATGGTCATCCAACCAGGGGAAGTATCAATCACTTCATCAACATCGGTTTTATGGTGGATCAATGCACTAGCAACCACTAGCGGTTTAACCGTTGAACCTGGTTCAAAGGTATCGGTAATCGCTCGGTTACGTAATTTGTAAGCTTGGTATTGAGTACGATCGTTTGGATTAAATGACGGATAATTGGCCATCGCATAGATTTCACCCGAGTGAACATCTAGCACTACAATAGAGCCTGAAGTTGCGTTATTCATTTTAATTGAACGTTTCAATTCAGTATAAGCAACTGCTTGAATACGTTGATCAATGGTTAACTGTAAATTGCCTGCTAATTTTTTCTCTTTAAGCACTTCAATATTATCAATAACATTGCCTAAACGGTCTTTACGAACTCGTTTTTTGCCAGTTTGCCCTTGCAGATAATCATTATAACTTTTTTCAATACCTTCAATACCTTGTGCATCTAGATCGGTTAATCCTAAGATATTGGCATTAATTTCACCGGTAGGGTAAAAACGGTGTGACTCTAACTGGCTAGCAATACCCGACAGTTTTAACTGTTTAACATATTGCACCATGGGATCGTTAACTTGACGTTTTAAGTAAGCAAAACGCGCATTAGGTCGTTGAATTATTTTTGCAATGGCTTCACGTTCAATGCCTAATACCTCAGCTAATGCAGACCATTTTTTTGATTCATAAAAATATTTTTTGGTATGCCGCTCTAATCCTGTTTTAGGATTGACAACGACACTATCAGCCCACTCTTCAAGAGTGAAAGCAAAATGTTTTTTGACCTCTTTAGGATCTACCCAAATAGCAAAAGCAGGCACGCTGATCGCTAACTCTTCACCATTACGATCTTCAATATTGCCTCGATGTACCACTGATTTAGTGACACGCAAACTACGTTTGTCAGCTTCATTAGTTAAGTATTCAGGCTCTAAGATTTGTATAAAGGCAAGGCGAGAGATTAAGGCTAATGCAATTAATGAAATAGTCACTGCAACAAAAGCATATCTACCCGAGGAATAACTCAGGTAGATTTTTTTCTTTCTTGTTTGTGAGCTTCCTTTTGCCCTTGATGTCGTCCGTCTTTTATTCATCGAATTTCCACTAATACACTATTTTGTTTGGTTGGTTGCGACATTGATAACTGTTTGGTTGCAACTGAACGAATGCGACTATGTTCATCGAGGGTATGTTCTTCGATCAGCAAGTTTTTCCACTCGATCATTAAGTTATCTTTTTGTTGAGATAAGAATTCTTTTTTTGTTACTAACTCTCGTGTTTCATGCGTAATATAAATATTATATAAAGCACTGATTAGTATCATAATTCCAAGAATAACTAGGATCACATTTTGACGTAAATCCGCTAATATCAGTAATAATAAATTTTCACGAGAAGCCACCACCTAGTTAACCTCTGGCTGTCTCAATTTGACAGCAATACGTAATACCGAACTTCGAGCGCGTGTATTGACAGCAATTTCTTGAGCACTTGGTTTAATCGCTTTACCCACTGCTTTTAAGTTTTTACCCACTTGCATTTGTGCGTCAGTTAAAGGCAAACCAGGTGGGTACTCTGGCCCTTTTTCCTGCTTACGAATAAAGCGTTTTACAATGCGATCTTCTAATGAATGAAAACTGATCACCGAAAGTTGGCCACCAATCGCTAAAATATCTAACGCACCATCTAATACTTTGTGGATCTCTTCTAATTCGCTATTGATATAAATACGAATACCTTGGAAGCTGCGCGTTGCAGGGTGTTTTTTCTTTTCACGTTTAGGACATAAACGTTCAATTAACTGTGCTAATTGCAGCGTGCGCGTAAACGGAGTTTCTACTCGATCTGCGACAATTGCGCGTGCAATGCGGTAGGCAAACTTCTCTTCACCGAAGGTCTTTAAGGCCCAACCAATATCATCAACATCTGCTTTTGCTAACCAATCAGCAGCGCTAATGCCCGATGTCGGGTCCATGCGCATATCTAATGGTCCATCGCGCATAAAACTAAACCCGCGCTCTGCGTCATCAAGCTGTGGCGAAGAAACACCAAGATCCAATAACACACCGTCTATCTTACCGGCCAAGCCAAGGTCTTTAATATATTCAGCCAAACCTGAAAAAGGTCCATGAACAATTTGAAAACGACTATCTTCTTTTTGTAAAGCTTCTGCGGTAGCAATTGCACGCGGATCTCTATCGATCGCAATTAAACGGCCATTTGGCCCTAGTTTCGATAAGATATGTCGTGAATGTCCACCACGTCCAAATGTCCCATCGACATAAATCCCATCGGGTTTAATCGCTAGTCCATCAACGGCTTCATTTAATAATACGGTTATATGCTCACTCATCTAGAACGAGAACTCCTTGAGAGAATCACTTAATTCCATGCCTAACGACATGTCACTTTGTAGATCTTGCTGAACTTGTTGATGCCACACTTGCTCATCCCAAATTTCGAATTTGTTTAATTGTCCGACTAACATTATTTTTTTATCTAGCTTTGCATGTTGGCGTAAGGTCGGCGCAATTAAGGTACGGCCATTTTTATCTAACTCACATTCACTGGCATGGCCTAAAATTAACCGCTGTATACGTCTTTCCTGTGGGTTAGTACTTGATAAACCACGTAATTTATTTTCAATCAATAACCATTCATGTAATGGGTAAAGCAACAAACAATTCTGTGTTTGAAAATCAATCGTGCACACAAACTGCCCCTGACAAGTGTCAGATAGCCAATCACGATACCGTGTAGGGATCGCAATACGTCCTTTTGTGTCGAGATTGATCGCATTTGCACCACGCAACATGACGGTTCAGTTCCATTGATAGATGGGTGAAAGATCCATTTTATAAGAAAAAGATCCACAAAACGACACTTTTTCCCACTTTTGGACACCCAGTCTAATATTCTGCGATATTATTGCAAGCAATGGATCTTTTAAATGAGGATCACAATCACAGTTTCCTCGGCTAGGTATTTTATTTATTTGTTATATCGGTTAATAAAAAAGTGAAATTATCCTCAAAAGGCGACCAATTAATAAGTTGCGTGATATACTCCGCCGCTTAATACAATTTAACTAATAAACTCGGAAGGAAATTCCCTTGCAAGACGAACAATTAAAAGCTTTTATCATCAATCAACTTGAAGAAATGAAAGCAAAAGAAATCGTAACTATTGATGTTGCTGGTATCTCTGATGTCACTGATACTTTGATCATCTGTACTGGTACTTCAAAACGTCACGTACGCTCAATTGCAGAACAAACTGCATTAGCAGCAAAAAATGCTGGTGAAGTGCCACTGGGCGTTGAAGGCCTTGAAGGTAGTGAGTGGGTATTAATTGATATGGGCACTGTGGTTGCACATGTAATGCAAGATGAGACACGTCAATTTTATCAACTAGAAAAACTATGGACTGAAACAGCGTAATGAAAATTCAGCTAATTGCAGTGGGTACTAAAATGCCTGACTGGGTTGAAAAAGGTTACCTTGAATATGCACGGCGTTTCCCAAAAGAGATGCAACTTGAGTTATTAGAAATTAACGCAGGTAAACGTGGAAAAAACGCGGACATTAAGCGTATTTTGAAAAAAGAAGGTGAATTAACCTTAGAAGCGATTCCAAAAGGTAATAAAATTGTCACGTTAGAAGTGACAGGGAAATCGTGGACAACGGAACAATTAGCGAATGAAATGACTAAGTGGCAGCACGATGGGCGAAATATTAGCCTATTAATTGGCGGGCCTGAAGGTTTAGCACCGGAATGCATTCAACAGTCAGAGCAGCGCTGGTCTCTTTCTGCATTAACCCTACCGCATCCATTAGTAAGAATCTTAGTTGCTGAAAGCTTATACCGAGCTTTCACGCTAACCATTAACCACCCTTATCACAGGGAATAAAGTTGAAGAGAAAGCGTAATAGCATACGTAACCACAGTGCTGAATCAGCCCTTTTTTTACGTAGAACTCTAGTTGTTTTCTTAGCAATACTGCTTGCAGTGGGTATTTTGATCTCCAATTTGTATTACCTACAAATTAACTCCTTCGATACTTACAAAACACGATCTAATGCCAACCGGATCAGTGTACAAACAGTGCCGCCTAATCGTGGTTTAATCTACGATCGCAATGGCGTCATTCTCGCTGAAAATAGACCTGTGTATAGTTTGCAAGTCATTGCTAATAAAACCAATAACTTAACAAAAGATATTGAACGGTTAACCAAGCTTGTATCGTTAACTGACAGAGAATTGGCTAAATTTAAAAGTCAAAATCGTTATTCACGATCGTTTAAAGCAATCACTATTCGCGATCAGTTAACGCCTGAAGAGGTAGCACTATTTACTGTCAACCAACACCTCTTTAAAGGTTTTTCAATTCAAGCGAGCTTAAAACGTTATTATCCTTTTGGTAATGCATTTACACACGTCTTAGGTTATATCGCAAAAATTAATAGTCGAGACTTAGAAAAAATTGAACAACGTGGCGAACGTGCTCGTTATCAAGGTACCCGCTACATCGGTAAATTAGGTATTGAAAGATATTACGAAGATATTTTGCACGGTCAACCGGGGCAACGCCAAGTAGAGGTTGATAGCTGGGGTAAAGTGATCCGCACCTTACAATTTACAGCACCAACACCCGGTAAAGATATTACCCTTAACATCGATATTAACTTACAACTTAAAACACAAGAATTATTAGCTGATATGCGCGGCAGTATTGTGTTAATGGAAGCAAAAACCGGAGCAGTATTAAGTTTAGTTTCTGCACCAAGCTACGATCCTAATTTGTTTGTAACGGGGATCAGTCAAAAACAATACCAATCATTATTATCTTCTAAAGATCGTCCTTTAATCAATCGAGCTACGCAAGGCCGCTACCCACCAGCTTCCACCATTAAACCGCAAATGGCATTATTAGCGTTAGATGAAAAAGTGATCACCGAAGAAACGAAAATAAAAGATCCAGGTTGGTGGATTGTTCCTAACTCCAAACGCCGTTTTCGTGACTGGAAACGTTGGGGCCATGGTTTAGTGGATGTGTTCCATGCTATTGAACAAAGTTGCGATACCTTCTTTTATGATGCCTCTTATAAGTTAGGTATTGACCGTATCGAGCCCTTTATGCGTTTATTTGGCTTTGGTGAGTACAGCGGCTTAGATATTGCTGAAGAAACAAAAGCAATTATGCCATCTCGTGACTGGAAACGAGGCCGCTTTAATCAACCTTGGTACGATGGTGATACCATCTCGATTGGTATTGGACAAGGTTATTGGACAGTCACTCCTATTCAGTTAACAAAAGCGACGGCAATCTTGGCAAGACGTGGTGAGAATATTAAACCACACGTATTACGTTCAATTACCTCTGCAGGTGAAACCTCAACGCCAGTGTATGAAACAAAACCAGCGATCACATTACACAGCAGCCGTTATTGGGATGTTGCTTTAAAAGCCATGCAAGGTGTAACCAGTAAACGTAGCGGTACTGCTTATCGCGCTTTTGGTGATGCACCGTATACTGTAGCCGGTAAATCTGGTACTGCGCAGGTCATCAATATTAAAGAAGATGAAGTTTATGATGCAGATAAAATTAGTGAGCGTCATCGTGATAACGCAATGTTTGTTGCCTTTGCCCCATTTGAATCACCTGAGATTGTGGTCACTGTTATATTAGAAAATGTAGGTGGAGGCAGCAGTAATGCAGCCCCTATCGCTCGCGCATTATTTGATGAGTACTTTAAAAGTAGACATCCCATCGCTTCTAAATCTGCACCGGACTCTTAATTATGGTTAGCACTCAGGCTCAAAAAAGTATTTTTTACCGTTTACATATCGACCCGTATTTATTGGTTGGATTATTTGCATTAATGAGTATTAGTTTAACGGTATTATATTCAGTGGCTGGTTATGAAATGGTCTATCGCCAAGTAATTCGGTTAGCCATTGCCTTGGCCGTCATGTTAGTAATAGCTCAAATCCCCCCTGAATGGTACCAACGTTGGACACCAGGCATTTTTATCATTTGTGTTTTACTACTGATCGCAGTATTAGTGATAGGCCATACCGGTAAAGGTGCACAACGTTGGTTAGATCTAGGTTTTACTAAGTTCCAACCTTCTGAAATAATGAAACTGATCATGCCTCTAATGGTTGCTTATTATGTCAGCCAACACACCCTACCAACTCGCCTCAAACAAGCTTTTATTGCGCTTATTATTGTTATTGTACCGACCTTAATTATCGCTAAACAACCAGATTTAGGCACCTCTATATTAGTTGCCTCATCCGGGCTATTTGTGCTGTTTTTATCAGGTATTTCTTGGTTATACATTGCTATTGCTCTGGCTGGTGTGATCGGATTTATTCCTATTCTATGGTATTTTTTGATGCTCGATTATCAACGCGGGCGAGTATTAACCTTGCTTAATCCTGAAGCCGACCCGCTTGGTGCAGGTTACCATATTATCCAGTCAAAAATAGCCATTGGCTCGGGTGGTCAATGGGGGAAAGGCTGGTTAGAAGGCACACAATCGCAGCTAGAGTTTTTGCCAGAACGACATACCGACTTTATTTTCTCAGTATTTTCAGAAGAATTTGGCTTTATGGGGGTATTGTTATTACTGAGTATTTACATTTTAATTATTGGTCGTGGTCTGTGGATTGCTAATCAAGCGCAAGATGCCTTTACCAAACTGATCGCAGGCAGTATCATCCTGACCTTTTTTGTTTATATCTTTGTGAATATTGGTATGGTGAGCGGATTATTACCTGTGGTAGGTGTCCCGCTTCCAGTTATCAGCTTTGGCGGGACGTCGATTGTTACCCTATTAGCAGGATTTGGCATCCTAATGTCTATTCACACTCATAAACGCTTTAATATAAAACGGTGACCCCACAATGAAGAATTTAATTCTATTCAGCTTAACTTGTATTTTGTTAAGTGCCTGTAGTAATGATCGAGAACGCTATCAATATCATGATGATCATGCCCCTACGGCTATTCCACCATTAGCACATATAGAAGATGTAAACCCTCGCTATGAGCCACAATCTAGAGGTGGTAACAAAGACTACCGCGTACGTGGAATCAACTACAAAGTGTGGCGTGATATTACCGAGCTAACGGAAACTGGCGGCGCTTCTTGGTACGGCAATAAGTTTCATGGCCACCTCACTTCCAATGGTGAACGTTATAATATGTTTGCGATGAGTGCAGCGCACAAAAATCTCCCCTTACCAAGTTACGTGCAAGTCACTAACTTAGCGAATAAAAAACAAATTATTGTGCGTGTTAATGATCGTGGCCCTTTCCATAAAGGACGTATTATTGACCTTTCCTACGCAGCCGCTAAAAAACTAGACATTATTCAAGCAGGTACAGGACAAGTTGAAATAAAATTAATCCACTTTCCTGAACATGAAAGTACTAGCTTATTAGACAAACAACAAAATGAAAGTATATACGGCACCTTTACTATTCAATATTTAGTGACATCGAGTGCGGCAAAGGCAACACAGCTATCCAATGCATTGACTACTAAACATAACGTAGCCACCTTTTTTGAAAAAAAGAATAATCTGTATTATTTACGTATCGGCCCATTAAGTAGTGAAGCAAAAACAGAAGCTTTATTAAAAACGATTCAAAAAGAATACCCTAAAGCTTACATTATTCATCAAGAGCCTTAATATCAACACCGACTCATAAACTGCTTTTGACATAGCATACTTTTGAAATAATATGTCTTTCTGGCATAGCTTTGTTTCTCTAAAATCAGGAAAGCGGCTCAGAAAATAAAAATGCCGAGTTGAATGTATTTTACTCAACGCGGCATTTTAGCTTTATTCCTTCATTCCTTTATTCCTTTATTCCTTTATTCCTAGAGTCTACTCCCTGCTTGCTGATTTTTATGCTGCGTACTTACCAACACATTTATTTCCAAGCTCTCCCTATGGGCATCAGCAACGTTGTTGGCCTGCTATTCAAGTTTAAATTTATTGATAATAGCCACTAACTGAAGATTTGACTCGGTTAAATGATGAGTGCTATTGACCGTCTCTGTACCATTAATACTGAGAGTATCGACCATACCTTGAATCGCTGTCATATTACGGTTAATTTCTTCACTCACAGAACTCTGCTCTTCGGCAGAGGTTGCTATCTGCCCTACTAAGTCATTAATATCAAGTACAGCTTCGGTCATTAAATCAAGCGAAGTAGATACTTTAGATGTTGTAGTTGCAGTACTGAGACAACTTTGTTTGGTTGAGTCCATACTAACCACGGCAGCTTCAGAACCAACACTTAACTTTTCTAACATGGTATTAATTTCTATCGTGCTTTGTCTTGTTCTCGCAGCAAGTGCCCTTACTTCATCAGCTACCACAGCAAATCCACGACCATGTTCTCCGGCTCTTGCGGCTTCTATCGCTGCATTTAATGCAAGTAGATTAGTTTGCTGTGCAATTTCACCAATCACATTTAAAACACTGCTAATTTGAGTGCTGTCTTCACTCATTGATATAATCGTCTTGCCGGTATCTTCAACCTCATCGACTAAATCCGTGACACTCTGAACTGCTTGTCGCACCGCTACTTTAGATTGCTCTGCTTCACTATTGGTCGCTTCTGTCTGTTTCGCGGCATTAGCTGCACTTTCTGCCACCGCATCAGCTGTCGCACTCATTTCATGAATAGAAGTCACCGCCATTTCCATCTCCTCGCTATGCGACTGCAATAAGCGATGGCTAGACTTGGTCAGGTCTTCTAAGGTATTTATCTGATTGTTAATATTGACACTCGAATGAGAAACATCGAGCATCATAAGTTGTAGGTTTTCAATAAATTTATTAATACCACCCGCAATCTTACCTAAATCATCACTTGTTTCTACCTTAAGCCGATGTGTTAAATCACCACTGCCATTAGCTAAATCTGTGATCACATTTCTTAATGCCACAACAGGACGGAAGGCAATATTAAGGGCAAATACACTGAGCGGAATAATCACAGCAGCAGCAATTAATAATGCGATAGTAATGGAATTATTAAGGTTATCGGTATTACCTTGAATATAACTATTGTCGATGTAGCCGGTCAGCACCCATTCGTTACCCTCAATACTAAAGGTGTTGCTAATAGGCGTTAAATCACCATCTATCTTATTAGAAAATAAAACAGTGCCCACTGAATCTTTTAATACAACATAACTACCTTCCACGGCAGACACTTCAAAAAGGTGGTGTATTTTTGTAAGGTTAATGACAAAAATATCACCAGCATCATCAGCTTCTTTTTTAGTAATATTGATGTAAGGGATCTGATTTTCAAAATAGACATTACTGATTGATAATGGATCTTTTGCCGCAGCAATTTGTGCTATATATTTCTCGTTATTTGACGGGGCATCAATACTGCCTTTTTTATCAAATACCGACCCATACTTAAATTTTATAATATTGCTAAACCCAGTGGAATCGACTGTCTTTTGTATCTCAGAAAAACTAAAATTACTATTACGAGCAAGTTTTACATTATTTTCAAAATCATTAATCAACTGATCTTTAACTAGATTAAGCTGAGCTTGAATATTCTGGGTATCATTTTTATAAATGTACTCTTTAATATAATAATTTGCACTTAAGAAGGAAATCATTACTGATATCGTAATGATGGCAATAACCAATGTTAATATTTTTGCTTTAAATGGTATTTTCTTAAAACTATTTTGCATGTAATTACTCGCTTGCTTTTAGTTAATTGCTTATTTACTCAGTTGTATAAATATGATCAGAGTTCTTCTTGTAAAGCCTAGCTGGGATGTCATCAAAACCCGTTGCAAACAAATAAGTTGAAATAAATGGATTTATTATTAAACGTAGCGCAAACACATTCAGTGAGAGTTTCGTAAGGGGGATGAACAACTGCTGACTCGATTGAGTGTAGTGAGCTTTTAATTAAATGCTTTTGTTACATTTAATTAACATCTACAAATGCTGAGTAGATCACAAAAAATATTACTCATTGTTTTGAAACATTAAAAAAATACACAGACTTTTAAGCAAATAAAAACCAACCATTTATAAATACTATTTAACCTCAATCCTGATTAATGAAAGCGGAATTGTATTTGAAATCATAAAATTATATTTTTTGACTATACAGCGCCGTTAGTTTTGCATAGTTCAAGGAGAATTATTGAAGCAATAACTGGTTATTGAGAGATGATTTAACAAAGAAATCCGCGGAAATAGCGGTGTTGTATCGCCTTGCTTATCCAGAACTGACGTTATTTGGCACTTTACGCTGATTATTTAAACACAACTTCACTTTTACAACTTCATTTGAACAATCATTCAAACAAACCTTGATAAGCATTAAACCATCCCCATTACTTAACTATGTTTGCAAAAAGTAATTTGGTTTACCGCAACTAGTTACAACAACTAGTTACAACAACTAGTTACAACAATGATTGACAACAAAGGAACATATAATGGCTATTGATTTACTTTCACCGTTTAAATTAAACAACACTATCACGCTAAGTAATAGAGTATTAATGGCACCACTGACCCGTTGTATGGCTGATGATGATTTAGTCCCTACAAAGGATATGGTTGATTATTATGCGCGTCGAGCTGATGCCGGCTTAATTATTAGTGAAGCGACTATTATTCGCCCCGATGCACAAGGCTACCCTAATACACCCGGATTATTTACCCTGCAACAAATTCAAGGTTGGAAAAAAGTAACCGATGCCGTGCATAAAAATGGCGGTAAAATGTTTGCGCAATTATGGCATGTGGGTCGAGTGGCACATCCACATTTTTTCGATGGTGAAGTATTAGCCCCTTCTGCAATTGCAGTTGAAGGTTCTGTTCCGCGTATGCGTGAGCTAACTTATATCACGCCTAAAGCAGCGACGATTGAAGATATCCAAGGCTTAATAGCAGATTATGCAAAAGCGGCTGAGAATGCGATAGAAGCGGGTTTTGATGGTGTAGAAATACACGGTGCAAATGGTTATTTGATCGACCAATTTTTACATTATGCAGCCAATACACGTGACGATGAATACGGGCAAACACCTGAAAATATGTCACGCTTTGCATTACAAGTAGTTGACGCAGTGATCGCAGCAATTGGTAATGAACGTACTGCATTACGTTTAACACCCGGTGCTTATTTTAATATGAGTGAAGATAAACGTGATAAAGCGGTGTTTGATTATTTACTACCGCAACTTGAGAGCAGAAACTTAGCTTACTTACACGGTGGTATTTTCGATGATAGTACACGTTTTGACTCATTACAGGGTAAAACAACATCTGAATATTTACGTTCAGGCTACTCAAAAGGTACGTTAGTCGGTGTCGGAAGTTACAGCTTTGAAAGTGCGAAAGAGGCTATTAATACTGATAAGTTTGACTTAATTGCAATTGGTCGTCCGTTTATTGCTAATCCAGATTACATCAGCAAAATGATTCGCGGTGAAGAGACCCTTACTTATAGCGATGAAATGCTAACAGAATTAAAATAATAACAGACCGCGCTTTGTACTATGTAACGGGTATATATCCTATAAAACGAAGCTTAAAATAAAGACAACCTTGCATTAACATAGGTTGTCTTTTTAACTGGATATTTTTATCTTTAATATCTAGTAACTTCGCAAGCGAATAAAGCAAACAAACTTGGTAAGGTGCACAGCGAAAAAGAGGCACAGGCATTATTAGCAAAATTAAAGAACGAATACCCTAGCGCTTTTGTTGTACGACAAAAAAACGCTAGAAAACAATCTCTAAATTAAGCGGCACTAGCCTCTAATTCTGTCACTTTACGGTCTTTTGCTATCAAACTATAACCAACAATAACAAATACCCCTTGGCATGCCATAACTGCGCTCATGGCTATTACACCATACTCACTGAAAAGTGACACCATTGCGCTAGCTAGTACACACAACATCATCTGTAAAAAGTTCAATAAGCCAGATGCTGATGCACTGTTACTTTTGAAAGATACCAATGCATTATTTGCTACAATCGGATAAATTGCACCGTTAGCTGCTGCCATAAAACACATCGGAATTAGCAAGGGAACAATACTATTACCAGTGCCTACCATCGCAACTACAAAAGTTGAAATCACACTTAAAATGAAAGTTTTCAGTAACAATGGCAGTATTTGCTCAGTATTATAGCGATTTAGTAATGTACGACAGGTATATCCACCAATGATAAAAGCGATAGTTTGGGGTACATAACTCAAACCAATATCAGTACCTGAATACCCCATTGCACTCATTGCAAAAGGAGATCCGGTTAACCATGCAAAAAAGGCCGCTGAACAAGCCGCATAAATGATCATATTACCGCTGAATTTTTTTGATTTTAAAATACTAACATACTGTTTTAAAATCGAGATTGAGGGTTGAACAGTGACCTTTTGTTGAATAACGTTATTACTACTAAAGTCGATTAAACTACTTCGAATCGCCCAAACAACACCAATGAAAAGTAAACAATAAAAAATGCTCTGCCAGCCTAATTGTACTTCAAGAAAACCGCCTAATAATGGAGCTAATGCAGGAGATAATGCGACTAACGGCATAACCGTAGCAAATATGTGCTGAGATGTTTTATCATCATATTTTTCGATAACAAAAGATTGCCAAATAACTGTCGCCCCCGCAGCACCTAAAGATTGTATAAAACGCCCTACTAATAATTGTTCTACATTACCCGACATTGCACAGATAATGGTACCAATACTAAAAATAGCTAAGCTAGAAATAAGTACTTTTTTTTGACCAAGTCGTTCGCTTAATGGCCCATAAATAAGCTGACCTATCGCCATACCTAGCAGAAAAATACTTAATGACCAACCGATCATCTGATTTGTTGTTGTTAAATCTTGGCGTAATACATCAAAAGCGGGAAGGTACATATCCGTTGCAAGAAAACCCAGCATACTCAATCCAGATAACCAAATATAAGGAATTTTAGCTTGTTTTTTAATCATTTCAGTACTCTTTATAATAAATTTCCGACAGTATATTCTTGTACAAAACGAGATTAAAACGGTATATTTTAACCTTTACTATCAAAAAAGTTGACGTGTATGTTTTCTCACCATGATTTGATTGTTATCGATACGGTTGCCCGCCGCGGAAGCTTCTCTGGTGCCGCTGAAGAGTTGCATAAAGTGCCCAGTGCAATCAGCTACACGGTGAAATTGATTGAAAATAAATTAGATGTATTGCTGTTTAAGCGCCTACACCGGAAAGTACAGCTCACACCCGCGGGTGAGTACTTTGTCTCACAAACACGTTTGCTACTTAAACAGATGTCGGAGGTGAAAGTACAAGCACAGCGGATTGCTAATGGCTGGCAAAGTAGTGTTTCTATAGCACTAGATAATGTTGTAAGGGAAGCCTCGGTAAATCAATTGGTTGCAGATTTTTATCAGCAATTCCCATATATTGAACTATTACTCACCATGGAAGTGTTTAATGGTGTTTGGGATGCATTAGTTGATGGCCGTGCTGATATCGCCATTGGCGCAACGTCTGCAGTGCCGATTGATGGCGGTGTGGCTTACCGGAGTATGGGTGAATTGTCATGGGACTTTGTTGTCAGTAAAAATCACCCCTTAGCAAAGCATAACGAAGCGTTAACCGAGCAACAGCTAATTATCTATCCAAGTATCTGTTTAGAAGACAGTGCGCGCATATTGCCAAAACGTACCACCTGGCTACTCAATAACCAACGTCGGTTAGTAGTGCCTAACTGGCATAGTGCAGAACAGATTTTTATCGCAGGATTGGGAGTTGGGTTAATGCCCACACATCGTGCAACGCCATTAATCAAACAAGGACTATTAGTAAAGAAAACGTTAGCTTTTAGTACTCAAGATAATAGCCCTTGTTGCTTAGCGTGGCGTGATGGTGTTCTACCACCGGCAATAAAGTGGTTATTAAACTATTTGGGGGATAGTGAAAAATTACATCAGCAATGGTTGGCGTAAACATAAAAACAGCTGTCAGTTACTCTTCTGCCAGCTGTTAATAAAATCAAAATATACAAAGCAATTTAAATGTGTAATTTATGCGCCAGCTATCTTCATTTTTTTAATTAAGATAGAACCCGTTTGTAAACTACTTCTTGGGTCGGTATCACAACCAACCGCACTAATATCCATGAACATCTCTTTCAAGTTACCAGCAATAGTAATTTCATGAACAGGGTAAGCAATCACCCCATTTTCGACCCAGAAGCCCGCCGCACCACGCGAGTAATCACCGGTCACCATATTAACGCCTTGCCCCATTAACTCTGTAACAAATAATCCAGTGCCCATCTCTTTTAATAAACCGGCTAAATCGAGTCCGCCATCCTTTACAAACCAATTATGGATACCGCCAGCATGGCCAGTGCTCTCTAGGCCCATTTTACGTGCAGCATAGCCTGTTAATAAATAGGTTTGTAAAAAGCCATTGTCGATAATATTACGTTTTATAGTACGTCCGCCTTCACTATCGAAAGGTGAACTAGCAATACCTTTAACGATATGTGGGTCTTCAGAAATTGACAGCCAGTCAGGGAATATTTGAGTATTGATTGAGTCTAGTAAGAACGAAGATTTTTTATATAAGCTTGCGCCACTGATCGCCCCCACTAAATGACCAAATAATCCACTGGCCATTTCAGGACAAAATAATACAGGGCTTTCCTGGGTGGCTATTTTACGCGCTCCTAAACGTTCAACCGAGCGCTTAACAGCTTGTTCCGCAACCCATTGTGCAGAAAAAAGATCATCCATATCGCGGGCACTGGTATAACTATAATCACGTTGCATCTCACCGTTTTCTTGTGCAATTAAGACACAGCTTAAACTATGACGACTGCTGCCGTAACTTTCTAAGAAACCATTGCTGTTACCGTACACTTGTAAACTGTTGTGGCTATTAACACCTGCACCATCTGAATTAACAATGCGTTTATCTAAGTTCAGCGCAATATCTTCACATTGCTTGGCTAATGCTAACAGTTGGTCGGTATTTTTATCACTTGCATGGTATAAATCTAAATCAATAGGATCCTGCTCTAAAAAGCGTTTATCTAATAACCCTGCATAGGGGTCTTGGCTTGTATATTTGGCAATATCAACCGCCGCTCTTACACTCGCAGCAATCGCCTCTTCACTTAAATCAGCGGTAGAAGCGCTGCCTTTACGGTGATCAACATAAACACTGATCCCCATCGCACCATCGTGGTTAAACTCAATGTTTTCAACTTCACCTAAACGGGTATTCACAGAAATCCCAGCACTTTTCCCTAACGCAACTTCAGCTTGGCTTACACCTAAATCATTGGCAATATTAAGCGCCGTATTAACGGCATTTTCTAGTAACTGTTTCTGTTCAATCATGTTTAAGCACCACAATGTATAATTAAATTTAAGATAAGAAATAATAACATGGATTAAGGTAAGCATCTTGTGATGATGGTATGATGCGCTTAATTATTTAATCCCTAACGTGATAGACCATAAGCTATGAATAAAAAAGTTGAAGAGATCTTTGAAGAAGACGAGATCAGTAAGTCGCAAATTAAACGTGAAGCTGAAGCTTTAAAAGATATCGGTCGCCAACTCGTGGCCTTAAATGCAAAGCAATTAGCACAAATCCCAGGCAGTGATACCTTGATGGAAGGGATTAAAGTAGCGCATAAAATATCCACTAAACATGAAGCACTGCGCAGACAGTTCCAATATATCGGAAAAGTATTACGTACTGAAGATATGGAAAAAATCACTGCTAAGTTAGATATTATCAATGATAACAACCGTAAACGTACTCATGCGATTTCGCATTTAGAGTTGTTAACGGATCAGTTGATTGAATTGGGCGACCCTAAAGTGAATGATGCACTAGAGATGTACCCACAACTTGAACGTCAAAAATTGCGCCAAATGATTCGCCAAGCAAATAAAGAAAAGAAACTAGAAAAACCAGCTAAAACGGCTAAAGAGTTATTTGTCTACTTAAAAACTAACTGTTTATAAACGCCTATATTGCAAAAAAAAACCAGAGTAGCTATCTATTCTGGTTTTTTTGTATCTATGTTTTTTGTATCTATGTTTTTGTGTATCTACAGCATCGCTAATACTCTTTGCATACTAAAGCAGGAAAGGATCGGTATTAGTTAGTGCCACCCACTGTTAATTGGTCAATTTTAAGTGATGGCTGTCCTACTCCAACGGGTATACTTTGCCCTTCTTTACCACAAACACCAACGCCTGGGTCTAAACACATATTATTAGCGACCATAGACACTTGTTGCATAGTATCAAAGCCATTACCAATTAATGTCGCGCCTTTAATCGGTGCAGTGATTTTTCCATCTTCAATCAAATAAGCTTCAGAGGCAGAGAATACAAATTTACCCGAGGTAATATCAACTTGTCCGCCACCAAAATTCGGCGCGTAGATACCTTTTTTAACACTTTCAATCAACTCTTCATGCTCATACTCACCGTTTAGCATAAAGGTATTGGTCATACGTGGCATTGGCAAGTGAGCATAAGATTCACGACGCCCATTACCCGTTGGCGCAACTCCCATCAAACGTGCATTCAGCTTATCTTGCATGTAACCTTTTAAAATACCATTTTCAATCAGTACATTACGCTGACCTTTAGTCCCTTCATCATCAATGTTTACCGAACCGCGACGGTCAGCAATGCTGCCATCATCGATAATAGTACAATGCTTAGAAGCCACTTGTTGGCCTATTTTTCCTGAAAATGCAGATGAACCTTTACGGTTGAAATCACCTTCTAAACCGTGCCCCACTGCTTCATGTAATAACACACCAGGCCAGCCTGCACCAACAATCACTGGCATCGCACCAGCAGGCGCGGCAATCGCATCAATATTAACTAATGCCTGACGAATTGCTTGGCGTGCATAGGAGAAGGCTTTAAGTTCACCTTCCTGCGTATCAGTAAAATAATCTAAATCAAAACGCCCACCACCACCGGCACTGCCTCGTTCACGTTTACCATTTTTTTCAATTAACACTGAACAGCTAAAGCGGATCAAGGGGCGGATATCTGACGCCAATGTACCATCACTAGCCGCCACTAATATTTCTTCATAAACGGCATTTAATGACACGGTAACTTCACTAACAGAGGGCTCTAATGCACGAGCGAAGGTATCAACTTGCTTTAATAGCTCAATTTTTTTATCGCGGCTCATGCTTTGTAAAGGATCCGCTGAACCATAGTAAATAGGTTGTGCGGTTGGCATTATCAGCTTGATTGACTTTTCTTGCCCTGAATTAGCAATACTTTTGGCAGCATTAGCAGCTTCAGTAATGGCTTTTTTTGAAATATGATCAGAGTACGCAAAGCCAGTTTTTTCACCAGACACGGCACGAATACCAATGCCTTTTTCGATGTTATAACTGCCTTCTTTGACAATCCCATCTTCTAATAACCAAGATTCATGGCGGCTTGCTTGAAAATAAAAATCAGCATAGTCAATTTGAGCTCCAGAAATTTGACTCAGTTGTGATTCTAAATCACTAATTTGCATATCAGCTGGCGCTAAAAAATTGTCTACTACTTGTTCAAAAGACATTGACGATCCTTATTTCTATTAAAGTTTTTGTGTACAGCTAAATTGGTTATGTTGCTGTACAGGCATTATTTTTCTTATATCGAGTAATTTTTCTTGATTAAAATCGTCATAGATAACACCGTTACCAGTGGTCAACTGCGTCATTATTTTTCCCCACGCATCTATGATCATGGAGTGCCCGAACGTATAACGCGGCTCGAAGTGAGCATGATTAAGAAAATGCTCTCCACCCTGATTAGCCGCAATAAAATAACACTGGGTTTCGATGGCTCTAGCTTGTAATAGCGCTTGCCAATGTGCTTCCCCTGTTACCTTAGTAAAAGCTGCTGGCAATAAGATAATATCAGCCTCAAGCTCTCTCAGCTGCTGGAATAATCCTGGAAAGCGTAAATCATAACAGATAGCGAGGCCAACTTTTGCAAAACCGCAATCAATGACCTTAATTTCTTTTCCTGCGATAAAAGTATCAGACTCTCGATATGCGCCCTGAGTGTCTGCCACATCGGCATCGAACAGATGTATTTTATTGTAATGTGCAGTCAATTGCCCCTGCGGCGAAAAAACCAAACTACTTGTATATATTTTGTCTGATTGCTCACTTTGAATTGGGAAGCTGCCACAGACTAAGGTACAGTGATACTGAATAGCCAATTCACCTAATCGGCTTTGAATAGGTCCATCACCTAACACTTCCGCTATACTTAAGTAATGTTTTCTACTGGAAAAACAAAGTGCATTTTCAGGTAACAACACTAGCCTATTTAGCTCTTTTTTTGATTCAGGTAGTGCCTGTAATTGCTCAATAATCTGTTGAAAATTATCTTCAATACAATCATTGCTTATTATTTGAATGGCAACCATTTGACATGTTGCAGTGTGAGTATTTTTAGTGCTCATTTTACCTGACCTCATTTTAAGCTGAGAATTTACAACGACAGTTTTCAGCGATCATTTATAATGACCGTTTACAAGCATAGCTTACAGAAAAATTGACAGTAATAAGCATGTAGTTAAAAGCAAGTAGTTTAAAAAAGATAACATCCAAGGTGAATTTTGTAATAACACTACGCGTTAACATTAGAGTTCAAATTGCTCAGCACCCAACACGTCTATTTTTTAACGCCATTTACGGTAGTACCGTTATCAACCTTACCATTATCAACAACACTACCCTCAATCTCTTCTAACACTTCGCTGTTTTGCAGTTTAACCACGCCTCTTTGTCTGTCTTCTATTTTAACATCAGGATTATCTAACGCACCTTTAACAGAAAAATCTACACGAATAATACTATCCACAACCGGTTCAAGTATTTTGGTCATCATTAATACCGCTGCGCCAGTTAATGGGTTAATAGCAAAGGCTGCCAACACGGGTAAGCTAGAGGTCACAGCAGGGCTATAACTAAAACGATAGTTAACATTGAGGTTGGGTAAGTCAATTAACCCTTCACCTGATATTTTCCCCGCCGAACCATTTAAAAAGTAATCATCATTTTTCAAAATACCATTACTAATATTGGCGGAAAGCGACATATCGTCAAAACCTAGCCCTTTCGAGAAAATATTACCAAACTCTAGGTTCAAACTACGTCTAATTCCGTCGAGGCTTAAGAAACTTAATAGGCGAGCACCTTTATCATCAACTTCAGTGATTTGGCCATTCTCAGCTTTCACTGACAGCTGGCCATTCAACGAATCTAAATTAAAATGCCAAGGCGCACCGACCCAATTTAATGCGCCATTTAGCGATGCTTGTTCATAAACCATTGGGCTACTATAACCTAAACGATCAACAATACTGTTATCACTGCTGCCTTTACTATCAACAATAATATTGGTTCTACGCTGATCCCATACACCTGAAATATTAGTCGCTTGGTCTTTTTCACCTAAGTTTAAATAATCAATATTAAGACCTAATTTACTCGGGTACACATGTGCTTTAAGTGGTGATAATTGCATTTTTTTATAATCACATTGCACACACTCTAAAAAGACTTCAGGATAATCTTCTCGTAAGTTATTGCTCAGTTGAGGTAATGAAGGTCCTTCTTCTTTGCTGAATAGCTCCTGTATTGCATCAACATTTAATAACTGGAAATTCATCTTTTTAATACTAATGTCATAACGGTCAGGAATGCCCTGACGATACTCTATATCCGTAAGTAAATTATCCGCTTTAAGTTTGATCGCCCAAAAATCATCACGATAAATAGCTTGTGAATCTAAATTTACCAAGGGTTGTTCAAATAATTCCGCATGTCTAATATCGAGATAAAACTCGTTAATATTAAATAATGATGTGCTCTTATTATTCGACGCAGTCGCACTTATATTGCTAGCCGCTGTATTTTTTTGAGTGAAGACCCATTCATTAACAATCTCAGCCCAGGGTGTTAAATTAATTTTATCACCAGTAATACGTACTATCTGTTTACGCTTATCAATGCCAATCGCTTGCCCACTCCCCAATCCAAGATAGAGGTACTTAAGAACCGCTACTCTTTCTTTATTAGAGTTTTCAGGGTGTAAAATCTCGCCCACGGACTTCAGTTTATTATTAATACGCGCGTCCCACTGCGTACTGCGCTGATTGCCACTGACATTAATAGAAGTCGGCCATGCTTGTAAGGAGTTTTTATTAAATGGTGCTGGCAAACCTATCTTAACCCCCTGTAATTGCGATGATAAATTCACCGAAAACTGATAGTCTTGGTTCAAACCTTGGGTGAAATCGAGCTGTCCCTGCCAATCTAAATTACCAATTGCTTGTAATGGTGCTAATTGTTTTTCATAACGGCTTAACTTAGCAACATTCCAAAGCCCTGAAAGGTCTGCCGTCAGCCGATATTGCTCAGGCGACTCTTTACTCGCAAAAGATAAGTTAACAGGCTGTTCGAATAAGGTCGCAGTCAGGTCGTTTGCTGTCAGGTCACCATTCACAAAGCTAAAGGAACCATTTACTTTTTTAAAGGGCAAGATCACATCGCTGGTTAACTCAATATCGATATCATTGTCGACTAAATCCAACTTACCTTTTGCAACGGTTTCTGCGTTGCTGGAATCGAGCGGGATTTCTAAGGTTAATCCGCCAGTCACTTGACCGCCGATACGGATCATTTGTACCACTTTACCGACACTGTCTTTAAGTGGTGACCCAATCAAATAGTCAGCAATCGATGAGGATGTTTCAGCAACTTTAGCGTTGATGGTTAATACGCCATCAGGGCTTAAATGGTCGATAACCGCAGATAACGAATCAACACGAATATCGCCTAATTTAGCTTTGTCACTGCTCATAAATAGTGAGTCATTTTCAAATAATAGGTCTAAGTCTAAATCACTTAACCCTTCCCAACCTGTATAAAAGTTATATTGGCCATTTTTAACGGGAACAAAAGCTTGGAATACACCGTCATTATCTTTGTAAGGGTAATCAGTTAACGGCCCATGCCATACAATTTTGGCTCCCGTTACCGATCCTTTCTTAAGCGTGGGTTGCAAATAATCAAACACATCTTGTCCCATTGCTAACATCGGCAAATAGTACTGTGCTTTTTCAACGTCACTTAAAGAGGCATAAGTAAACAAGCTTAAAAATGGACTACTCAGCTCACTATCATTAGGAAAAAATAGCGTAAATTGACTACTGCTATCAAGCTCATCAGTCACTAATATACTTTTATCACTGACCAGTTTGAATCCATCTTGTTGGTTTTCCCAACGTAATTCAAATTGCCCTTTTTGTAATGGCATACTACGACTAAACTGTTTATCAAAAAGGATCGATTGAGGACCCAGTTTAATACTAGCGCGACCCGTTCGTTGATTGCTAAGCAATGAAATATTGGCATCACTAATACCAGGAAATGCCCCCACCGCTTGATTGTTAAAAGCATCGACATTTGCACTTATTGAATACTCGCCAGATTGATCCACTAATAATCCAACTTTATTTACATCTCCACCAAGCTCAAGCGCCAGTATCTGCTCAATATTCGCTTCGGGCAATGTTGAAAATAAGAGGGCAAAGGGCACGATTGAATTAACATTAACACCTGCTAGGTCAAATTCACCAAATTCATTATCAATACCCGCCCCAGAAAAATTAGCATTATTAAGCGGAATGTAATTATGGGTAATATTTAAATCGTAGCTATCAAATAACCAATGTTTATCCTGATCCGTAAACTGTAATAAACCGTCATTAATTTGCCAGTCATGGGATTGATTTAACATCGACCAGGCAATCTCTGAATTGCCCCATTGTAACTGCATGCTCTTAGGCCCATTAAAATCAAAGTCACTCCAAAGCTCAAAAGAAACAATGGCTTTTTTAAGCTCTGCTAATGGATTTACTTGAGGTTGTAAGTATTCAGTTGCATTTAGGTTTTCTGCCTGTGCGTAAAAACGACCAATCAATTGCTCATTGGCGCCTTCTGCTTCACCAGTAATATCAATCACAAACTGTAATGTATTCTCACCTATTGTATTAGGTAATGATGCTTTACCAACACCTTGATGGCGTTTGTCATCATTAACCCAACTAAGATCTTGGATTAAAATAGTCTTTTTATTATTTAGATGATCGATAAAATTAATTTGGCTATCAGTGATAGAAAATGAACTTAAATGTAATAAAAATATATTTTTAAGTGCATCAAGCGTTAACTCTGATTGTGCTTGATCCTGTTCAGATTTCGTTAATACAGACTGGCTAGCAATCGCTTGAGACGAAACCGATGCACTGGCGACAGATTGAGTAGCAATAGCCTGAGAAGTTAATTGCTGAGGATTTGTAGCAACAGCAAGGTTCTGCATTTTTGTTGATTTTAATGATAAATTTGCTCCCTTTAATGAAATATCATTAAAGATAAGCTTTTGCTTAGTTAAACTATCAATAAAATCGAAATGTAAAAATAGATGCTCAATTTTTAACTCAAAGGGTAATACTTGAGTATCAATCAATGTCACATCTTTTAAGGTTAATACTAAGCCAGAAAAGTCGATGCCTGCCGAGACTTTTTCAGCATTAACATTGATATTCTGCTTCGCTGCGACCCACTCTACTAGCTGCTCTTTATAATCATCAACGCCATTGATAGCAAAGCGTGCAATGGTCAACAACACTGCAATAATAATTAATTTGGCAGCGAGCAGGACCCAGAGTCGCTTTAACCATTTAAAGGTGACATGTTTCAAAAATGATAACCCATTAAACCTACTTTCTCCTACTTCATAGCCACATACTAACGGTACTATAACCGTACTATAGCCGTATAATAGCTACATCAGAGCTACATCATAACAACATCAAACTGCTCTGGACCGTATAAAGGTTCAGCATGTATTTCTACGCGTTTTTGCATAAACACGATTAACTCGCCAAGATTATAGGACTCATCGCCCTGTAGTGCTTCAGCAACCGCAACAGAGCTGTAAACAACAAAACGCTCAGCGGTAAAGGCGCGGTCAACACGTAATATTTCTCGCAGTATTTCATAACAAACTGTTTCCACAGTTTTAACGTAACCACGGCCATTACAGGTACTACATTCACCACAAAAAATATGCTCTAAACTTTCATGAGTACGTTTACGAGTCATCTCAATCAAGCCAAGTGGCGAGAAATCATTTATATGCGTTTTCACACGGTCTTTCGATAACGCTTGTTCTAGACTATTAAAGACACGGCGTCGATGTTCTAAAAGCTTCATATCAATGAAGTCGAGTATAATGATCCCACCTAAATTACGTAACCTTAATTGACGCGCAATTGCTAACGTTGCTTCAATGTTAGTATTAAAGATAGTCTCTTCTAGGTTACGGTGCCCCACAAACGCGCCGGTATTGATATCGACCGTGGTCATTGCTTCCGTTTGGTCGATAATTAAATAACCACCTGATTTTAATTCAACCTTTCTATTTAATGCTCGCTGCACTTCATTTTCAACATCAAATAGGTCGAAAATAGGACTTGCACCATCATAATATTCGACTTTTTTCGCTAATTCAGGGACAAACTCCACGCTAAATTTAGAAAGTTGCTTAAAGCTCAACTTTGAATCTATACGAATGCGATCAATTTCATTGCCAACAAAATCACGCAAAATACGAAATGCTAGTCCCAGATCCTGATATAACATCTTATTTTTAGATTGAGTACGCTGTTTACGCGTGATCACTTTATTCCACACACGCTGCAGAAAAGCGGCATCATTTCTTAATTCTTCTTCAGGCGCACCTTCTGCAGCCGTACGAATGATAAAACCACCTAATTCATTAACACAAGATTGAGTAATATCCTTAAGTCGTTCTCTCTCCTCTGCGCTTTCAATACGCTGTGACACGCCTACATGCTGTGTATCGGGCATAAACACTAAATAACGAGAAGGTAACGTAATATCTGTGGTCAAACGCGCGCCTTTTGTACCGAGTGGATCTTTCACCACTTGCACAATAATATTTTGGCCCGGACGAACTAAGGTCGAAATATCGGCCACCTTGAATTTATCTTTTTCAGGATCCGCAACACATTCAGTACGAGGATCAATATCTGAGGCATGTAAAAAAGCTGCTTTTTCTAAACCGATATCAATGAAAGCGGCTTGCATACCAGGGAGAACACGTGTCACTTTCCCTTTATAAATATTACCTGCAATGCCTTTACTCGCTTGGCGTTCAATATGTAACTCTTGTAAAACTCCCCCTTCGATTAACGCAACTCGCGTTTCAGTGGGGGTAATGTTCATTAATAATTCAACAGACATGCTGTTATCCTTTAACGCTTTTGATCAGTTGAGCTGTCTCGTAGAGGGGAAGCCCTACTACAGCACTATAGCTACCGGAGAGATGAGTCACAAATTGACCCGCAATACCTTGAATACCGTAACCACCCGCTTTATCCTGTGGCTCGCCTGTTTCCCAATAGTCCGAAATTTCTTGTTCTGTTAATGCTTTAAACGTGACATCTGTGGTAACTAACTTAACGCGCTGTTGATGTGCAGAAATAACCGCAACCGCAGTTAACACTTGATGAGTATTATCCGATAATAATGTCATCATTTGTCGAGCATGTTGCTTATTTTTTGGTTTCTCCATCACAGTTTTACCACAAACTACAATAGTATCTGCCCCTAACACCACACCTTGCTGATTATTATTATCTAAACCCGCTAACGCTTTCTCTAATGCCAATCGTTGCACGTATTCTGAGCTACTTTCATGAGCTTGTTGAACTTCGTCAATATCTGCTTTAATTCGTTCATATTGAATATTAATTTGCGATAACAATTCACCTCTACGGGGGGAATTCGATGCAAGGAAGATAGGCATTGTTAGCTGACCTTAAAGCGAATACGTAAAAAACGCATAAACAGAAAAAACCATGGCCAAACTAGCATAGAAGTAAACACTGACCAAAAATAATGACGGTGTAAAACGATCTCTTGCATACTCGATGCTATCCAATACAAGGCAAGCTTGGACATAAAAATAAACACACCTAGCAGTAATGTTGTTTGTACTAAGGTGAAGTTTCGAAAACGTTGAAAGTTAATACTGGTGATATAGGCAAGTAACGACAATAACATGGCATGCATACCCAGGATCGATCCGAGCAACAGGTCTAAAAAAAGTCCTAGGATAAAAGCATGCCCAATATTCACTCGGTGCGGTAAGGCAATGATCCAATAACACAGGACTAAAACCATCCAATCTGGACGAAACGCATTAAGTATGATCGGTAACGGAAAAATAGCAGCAACCAAACAGACAAAAAATGTGAAATAAATTATTTTATAACTATTGAACAGGTTCATCGAATGTTTCCGGCGAGTCTAAGGTTAAATCTGCACCCGCTAACGGATCATTATTCCACAACAACAATAAATAACGGCTTCTATCTAAGTCCGCCACAGGCGTCGCCGTAACCGTTGCATATAACTCACCTTCTTGATACTCAAAACGGCTAATTTTAGCAACAGGATAACCAGCAGGAAAACGTCCGCCTAACCCCGATGTCACCAGTAAGTCACCTTCTTTAATATCGGCATTACTTTGTACAAAAGGCACATTCAACTTATCCCACGCGCCACTACCATGAACCACAGCAATAGCATCGTTACGCTGTACACGCACCGGAATACCATGACTGGCATCAACAATTAATACAACCCGACTGGTGGTGCTGCCCACTTGTGAGACTTGTCCAACCACACCTTGTTCATTAATCACCGGTTGCCCGAGATAGACACCATTAATGGCCCCTTTATCGATCAATAATTGATGTGTAAACGGATCTGAACGTAAGCTCATCACTTCGGTGATCATACGTTTGTATTTGAATTGTTTTTTAGAGTTTAATAATTCGCGTAATTGTTTGTTTTCACTTTGTAACTGCCCAAGTAACAAACGATCCGCTTTTAAATGCAAATTATCTTTCTCAAGCTGTTGGTTACGATCCACTAACGCCTGCCTAGTCATAATATTTTCAGAAAAGGCACTAAACAATTTTTGTGGCGCATCAGCAACATACTGAATAGGAGAAACAATGGAGTTGAGGTAAACACGTACGGAGGAGAAAAGGTTAAACTGACTATCGGCGATCAGCAAACCTACGCAACAGGCTATTACAACGAATAGCCTTAACGTAAAAGAAGGACCGCGGGTAAAAATTGTTTTCATGGGTATTTCTATTGAATCAGAGCGCAGGATTTAGCCTGCGCTAGAAATATCAATCTCCGTTAAAGACATCGCCGCCATGCGTATCGATCATCTCTAATGCCATACCGCCGCCACGTGCAACACAGGTAAGGGGATCATCAGCAATAATAACGGGAATGCCAGACTCTTCTGACAACAAGCGGTCTATTTCGCATAACAATGCTCCACCACCTGTAAGTACCATGCCCTGCTCTGCTATGTCAGCAGCCAGTTCTGGTGGTGTTTTCTCTAATGCAACCATCACAGCAGCTACAATACCACTTAATGGCTCTTGTAATGCTTCTAGTATCTCGTTGCTGTTTAATGTAAAGCTACGAGGTACACCTTCAGCAACATTAACACCACGTACTTCAATTTCTTTAATTTCGTCAATTGGGTAAGCAATTGCAATGCTATGTTTGATACGTTCAGCAGTAATTTCACCGATAGTACAGCCATAATTACGACGAACATAATTGATGATTGCTTCGTCAAACTTATCGCCACCAATACGTACAGAAGCAGAGTAAACAATACCGTTTAATGAGATAACAGCAACTTCTGTCGTACCGCCACCAATATCAACAACCATTGAACCTTTTGCTTCAGACACAGGCATACCAGCACCGATTGCAGCGGCCATTGGCTCATCGATTAAAAATACATCTCGCGCACCAGCGCCCATTGCAGATTCACGAATCGCACGACGTTCAACTTGTGTTGAGCCACAAGGCACACACACTAAAACGCGTGGACTAGGACGCATCCAACTGTTGTTATGTACTTGTTTGATAAAATGTTGCAACATTTTTTCAGTAATATAGAAGTCGGCAATTACCCCATCTTTCATAGGACGAATTGCTTGAATATTTCCAGGTGTTTTACCTAACATTTGCTTTGCAGCACTACCAACAGCAGCAACTCTTTTGCCATTTTTATCCATACGGATTGCAACCACTGAAGGCTCATCCAATACAATACCTTGGTCTTTTACATAAATAAGGGTATTTGCAGTTCCTAAATCGATTGATAAATCGTTAGAGAACATACCACGGAACATTTTAAACATGAAGATTTCCAAAAGAAGCGAATAAAAGTAATTCGCGTACTCTACCAACCCACCCAAAATACAGCAAGAAAAGAAAGTGAAAAGCTTGTTTAAAGAGCGATACAACGCCCTAAAGTGATATATTTTGCTGTTACCTGTTGGATATTTAAAAGATGTTAACAAAGATATAAAAATAACTGACAAAATATTGACAATTTAGACATCTGGCTTTTAAAAAAGTAATGGCAAAATATTAAGGTAAGTGAGTGCTTCATTGAACAATTAGCGCTTATAACATTAATGATTCATTTTTATAGCACTAATCATTAGTACTTATGAAATTCACAATAATGTCTGATCAAATTTAAAATAATGTCTGATCAAATTTAAAATAATGCCTAATGAAACTTGCTGAACTTTGCACCTTGAATGGTAACGGCTATAGATGTTAAAGAAATAAAAAAACCTACCGAAGTAGGTTTTTATTAGACCGTTAATGATCGTGCTATAAACGCTTTTTATCGCGTCAAATAAACACAATTAAAAACTAACAGACGCTAATTTTTCAAAGTAATCAGGAAAAGTTTTAGACGTACATTTTGGATCGTTAATAGTCACAGGTGTACCACTTAATGCCACCAATGAAAAACACATCGCGATACGGTGGTCGTCGTAAGTATCAATTTCAGCATGTTTGATTTGTGCAGGTGCCGTCACTTCAATAAAGTCATGGCCTTCAACCACTTCTGCACCCACTTTACGTAATTCAGTCGCCATCGCGTATAAGCGATCGGTTTCTTTCACACGCCAGTTATAAACATTAGTGATTTTAGTGGTTCCTTCAGCAAACAAAGCCGCAACCGCAATGGTCATCGCCGCATCAGGAATATGATTCATATCCATATCAATGGCTTTAAGCTCACCTTTGCTGGCTTTAATGTAATCATCACCCCATTCAATATTAGCGCCCATTGCTTCCAATGCATCAGCAAATTGAATATCACCCTGAACTGATTTTTTACCAATTCCGGTCACTTTAATACTGCCGCCGCCAATCGCCGCTGCCGCTAAAAAGTAAGAAGCCGATGAAGCATCACCTTCTACTAAATAGTTGCCAGGTGCTTGGTAAGTTTGTCCGCCTTTAATCACAAAGCTTTGGTACTCGCCATTAACATTATCTACTTCAACACCAAAGTCTTGCATAATTTGCAGCGTGATTTTGATGTAAGGTTTTGATACTAGTTCACCCACAATATTAATCGTTGTATCTTCAGAAGCCATCGGTGCTGACATTAAAAATGCCGTTAAAAATTGGCTTGAAACGCTACCATCAATAGAAATAACACCGCCCTTCAGGCCAGTACCTTTGATTTTTAATGGCGGGTAATTTTCATTCTTTAAGTAAGTAACATCCGCCCCAGCTTGCTTTAATGAATCCACTAAAGAGCCAATTGGGCGCTCAAACATACGTGGCTCACCGGTCAAAGTATATTCACCTTGGCCTAAACATAATGCAGCACATAATGGGCGCATCGCGGTACCTGCATTACCTAAAAATAGTTCGATATCACCTAGAGATTGGGTATTAAACGCATGTCCTAACCCTTCCACCACACATTGCTTTTTATCCGCTGACAATTGGTAATTAACGCCCAACTTGGTTAACGCATTTAACATGTGACGAATATCGTCACTGTCTAATAAGTTTGTTAACGTGGTTGTCCCCTTTGCCAATGCAGCTAACAATAAGGCACGATTTGACAAGCTTTTTGAGCCCGGTAAATTAATCTCACCATCGACTTTCTTAATCGGGTTTAATAATAACTGTTCCATAGTATTCGTTTCTCTTATTGCAAATTTAAAACTTTAGTAAGTGCTTGCTTGAAGCGTTGATTTTCTGCTTCAGTACCAATACTGATACGCAAATGGTTAGGTAAACCGTAACCCGTGATCGGACGTACAATGACACCTTCTTGTAATAACGCTTGGTAAACCTGATCGCCCGTCTTGTTATCAACCATCTTCTTATCGGCCGTATTGCTATCAAAAAAGTTACCGACATTCACGGTAATAAAGTTACCCATTGAAGGAATATACTGTAAATTATTGGCATCAAAAAAGGCACTTAAGTCTTTCATTCCCGCATTATTTAACGCAACACTTTGTGCAAGGTATTGCTCGTCTTGCAAAACAGTTTCAGCGGCTTTTAACGCGAGTGCATTACAATTAAACGGCTGACGAACACGATTTAAAATATCAGCAATGTCAGGGTGTGAAATACTGTATCCAACACGTAATCCCGCTAAACCATAAGCTTTTGAGAAAGTACGAGAAACGATTAAGTTAGGGAACTCTTTAATCCAAGCAATGGCATTGCCACGACGTGTATTGTCTGCATATTCAAAATAGGCTTCGTCTAATACCACTAATACTCGCGCCGGTACTTTTGCTAAAAAGTCTTTGATGTCTGCTTGCTCTAAAAACGTACCCGTTGGGTTATTAGGGTTAGCAATGAAGATAAGCTTAGTTTTATCGGTGATAGCGGCTACCATCGCGCTTAAATCATGACCATAGTCTTTCGCTTTAACCACGACCGCTGTCGCGCCAATCGCCTGTGTCACTAATGGATAAACGACAAAAGCATGTTCTGCAAACATCACTTCGTGACTGCTATCAACAAAAGCACGCGCAATAAGTTCTAACAGATCATTTGAACCATTGCCCAAAGTAATTTGATCGTTATTAACCGAATACTTTGTAGCAAGTGCTTGCTTAAGATAAAAACCATTAGCATCTGGATAACGTGTTAATTCCGTTAACTCTTTTTGTAATGCTAATTTAACTGATTCGCTTAACCCGAGCGGGTTTTCATTTGAGGCAAGCTTTACAATATCAGTAATTCCTAATTCGCGTTCTAACTCATCGGTTGGTTTACCTGCTTGGTACGGGCGTAATTTTTGTACTCCAACGTTGGCCAAGCTTAAAAAATCATTACTCATTCCAGTTCCTTACAATGCTTTATATTTCTTTGAATCTGCTCTTTATGGGCATTCTTTATAGGTATTCTTTATAGTTGTTGTTTATAGGTATTCTTTATAAGCGTTCTTTATAGGTATTGTTAAAAGCTATTATTTAAAATGCGTGGCGTAACGTATTACTTATAAAGGCCATTTAAAAAAACAACTTAAAAACACCACTCAAAAAAACATTTAAAAAGTGTTAGTTTAGGTTATTCAAACATAACACTTTAAAACAGATGATTTTTAGAGGTTTACTTAGGCGTATTTATTCTCGAAAACAGCCATAAAATCAACTAAAGCTTGTACACCTTCAATCGGCATTGCGTTATAAATGCTAGCACGCATTCCGCCAACTAATTTATGCCCTTTTAAAGTTAATAGGCCCGCAGCTTTAGCTTCACTTAAGAAGGTTTCATTTAAACTATCATCAGCTAATGTGAAAGGAATATTCATACGGCTACGTACACTTGCATCTACATTATTAGTATAAAAATCAGACTTATCAATTGCGTTATAAAGCAACTCTGCTTTAGCAATATTTTTCTGCTCAATGGCTGCTATGCCACCTTCCGCTAATAACCATTTAAACACAAGACCGGCTAAATACCATGAGTAAGTAGGCGGTGTATTGTACATTGAGTCGAAGTCGCTTTGAATTTGATAATCAAAAATAGACGGAATAGCTGTACGTGCATGGCCGATCAAATCTTCACGTACAATCACAATCGCCAAACCAGATGGGCCAATGTTTTTCTGTGCGCTGGCATAAATAACACCAAATTTTGAAACATCAATGGTGCGTGACAAAATGGTTGAGCTCATATCAGCCACTAACGGCACTACACCTGTTTCAGGCACATCAAATATTTCGATCCCTTCAATGGTTTCATTAGGGCAATAATGTACATAAGCCGCACCGGCGTTAACATTCCAATCCGCACTCGGTTTAACAGCAATTTTACCTTGCTCTGTGGTTAACATGATATCGGTCTCATGAATACGAGCATGTTTTTTAGCTTCCGCCACGGCAGACTTAGACCACTGCCCTGTGACAATATAATCAGCGTCTAATTTATCACCTAACAAATTAAGCGGTACAGCAGCAAATTGGCCACGTCCACCACCATGACAAAACAGCACTTTATAATTATCAGGAATAGCCATTAATTCACGTAAATCCAGTTCAGATTGTTTTGCCATAGCAACATATTCAGGACTACGGTGACTCACTTCCATCGCCGAAACGCCTAAACCTTGCCAATTACAAAACTCGCTTTGCGCCTGTTGCATTACTGCTTCAGGTAACATCGCGGGACCCGCACAAAAGTTATATATTTTTGTCATTGCTAACTCTCTTAAAAAGTTGACTCTTTTAAAACAAAATAAGCGGCTATTGCCGCTTATTAAATTGTCATTAACCGTTATTCAGGTGCGTCTGTTGGTTGCTCATCGACATTTTCTAATGCCTCTGATTCACCTTCTTGTACTTCACCCTCAACGACCGCTGGTGCTTGTAATACTAAGTCACCATTTTCATCGTAAACAGGCACATCTTTGATTTCTTCAATACGTTGTAATGCAACGATTTTTTCATCTTCAGCGGTGCGTATTAAGGTAACACCTTGTGTATTACGACCGACCACAGAAACCTCAGAAACACGAGTACGTACTAACGTACCACGGTTAGAGATCAACATGATTTCATCATTATCATCGACTTGAACCGCACCAACCACTTTACCGTTACGCTCACTCACCTTGATTGAGATAACACCTTGCGTAGCACGACTCTTAGATGAGTAATCGTCTAATGGCGTACGTTTACCGTAACCATTTTCTGTGGTTGTTAATATATGACCCGTTGCATTAGGTACAATTAATGAAACGACTTTACCGCCTTCATTTAATTTAATACCACGGACACCCGTTGCCGTACGACCCATTGGACGAACACCTTTGAACTTAATCTCAGGGTTACCGTTTTCATCCAGTACAACATTACCTTCTTCATCAGTTACTTCGCTTTCTTCCGCTTCTTTAAAGCGAACCACTTTACCTGCGTCCGAGAACAACATGATTTCGTTTGTACCATCAGTTAACGCCACACCGATCAACTCGTTATCATCGTTTAGGTTAATCGCAATCAAACCACTTGAACGAGGACGACTGTAAGCACTCAATGCGGTTTTCTTAACCGTACCGTTAGCGGTTGCCATGAACACATATTTATCATCTTCATATTCACGTACTGGTAAGATGGCAGTAATACGTTCGCCTTCTTCAAGCGGCAGAATATTCACAATCGGACGACCACGTGCTTGACGAGACGCTAATGGTAGTTGGAATGTTTTCAGCCAGTACAAACGACCACGGGTAGAGAAACATAAAATCGTATCATGCGTACTTGCTACTAACAGTTTCTCAATGAAATCTTCATCTTTCATCTTAGTTGCAGCTTTACCTTTACCACCACGACGCTGTGCTTCGTAATCTGATAACGGTTGGTACTTAACGTAACCTTCGTGAGAAAGTGTCACAACCACATCTTCTTCAACGATTAAATCTTCCATACATAAATCAGATTCGCTTTCAGTGATTTCAGTACGACGTTCATCATCAAAGTTATCACGCACTTCTTCTAATTCTTCTTCAATCACTTCCATCAAACGCGCAGGACTCTCAAGAATGAATAATAAAGCAGCAATGATTTCTAATAGCTCTTTGTACTCGCCTAAAATTTTCTCGTGCTCAAGGCCCGTTAACTTGTGTAGACGTAAATCTAGAATTGCCTGTGCTTGAATTTCAGTCATGAAATATTGGTTATCACGAATACCAAACTCAATCGCTAAGCCATCAGGACGAGCAGCATCAACACCGCTTGCTTCTAACATAGAAGCAACAGCACCTAAATCCCAACCACGAGACTGTAGCGCTAATTTTGCTTCAGCTGGTGTTGGAGACTTACGGATCATTTCAATGATAGCTTCAATGTTAACCAATGAAATAGCTAACCCTTCAAGGATATGTGCACGGTCACGCGCTTTACGTAATTCAAATACCGTACGACGAGTAACTACTTCACGACGATGTAGAATAAACGCTTCTAACATCTCTTTTAGGTTGAATAGTTTTGGTTGACCGTGGTCAAGTGCAACGGCATTAATACCGAATGTTACTTGCATTTGCGTTTGTGCATAAAGGTTGTTTAAAACCACTTCCCCCACTTCGCCACGTTTAACTTCAACCACCATACGCATACCGTCTTTATCTGACTCGTCACGTAGTGCGCTGATACCTTCAATTTTTTTATCTTTAACAAATTCCGCGATTTTTTCAATCAAACGCGCTTTGTTAACTTGGTACGGTAATTCATGAACCACGATCGTTTCACGACCGGTTTTTTCATTAACTTCAATATCCGCTTTAGCGCGTACTTTAATTTTACCGCGACCCGTATGGTAAGCTTCAATAATACCTTTACGGCCATTAATGATACCTGCCGTTGGAAAGTCTGGGCCAGGGATATGTTCAATCAACTCATTGATCGTAATATCTTCATCTTTAATTAGCGCTAAACAAGCACTGATCACTTCACCTAAGTTATGAGGTGGAATGTTCGTTGCCATACCAACCGCAATACCCGATGAACCATTAATTAATAAGTTAGGGATTTTAGTCGGTAACACTTCAGGAATGAATTCAGTACCATCATAGTTAGGTACGTAATCAACGGTTTCTTTTTCTAAGTCAGCTAATAACTCATGTGCTAACTTCTGCATACGGATTTCCGTATAACGCATTGCCGCGGCGCTATCACCATCAACAGAACCAAAGTTACCTTGACCGTCAACTAACATGTAACGAAGAGAGAAGTCTTGCGCCATACGAACGATAGTATCGTAAACAGCGGTATCACCATGTGGGTGATATTTACCGATCACATCACCAACAACACGTGCTGATTTTTTATAAGGTTTGTTCCAATCATTACGTAGTACATTCATGGCAAACAGAACACGACGGTGAACGGGTTTTAGGCCATCACGTACATCGGGCAATGCACGACCTACGATCACGCTCATTGCGTATTCAAGATAAGAATTTTTTAATTCATCTTCAATATTAATTGGAGAAACGTCAGAGGCAAATTCGCTCATAGAAACTTAAATCCTTAATTTAGTGGAAATAGACTGAATTTAGTAAGAGGCCGATAGTAGCACAAATGCACCTTGGCAGAAGCGTTTTAATGTGCAAAATCGCCTGAGAATCGTTTTATGGCGCAATATGGGGCATTTATTAACTAACTGCTCATTTTTCACACAGCCACTTGTGGCATTTTAAGCCCCTTAGAATCGCAAAATACATTCTCTCGCATTATTGTCATCAGGTTTTATTCGTTGCTCACAATTGGCTCTGGCAAAAAACAAGTAAAACTATCAACAATTAGCGACCACAGAGCAAGCCAAATTGTAATCATCTTCTATGTTAAAAACTCTTTTATAAACTGTTCATGTTCAATAACTATCAAAAATCATGCCTTTTAATCATTCTCGCGATGCAAGATTAACCAAGTTAATCGCTCGAAAGCTCAATTTTATACCTAGCCGCTAAGCACAATTTGGTTTGTTGATTTTGTATCTTGCAGTATCATGGGTACAAAAACCGCAACTAAATAGGATGACAATAGCGTGGCTGAAAACACCCCATCACAGAATAACGCAGCACAAACGACCTCATTACAAGATAATGCGCTGGAAGCGAATGTCGATCAGCAAGAAATTGAAAAGTTTTCTGCGATGGCTGAGCAATGGTGGGATTTAGAAGGTGATTTCAAGCCTTTACATATGCTCAACCCAACGCGTCTGGAATACATAGAGCAAGGTGTTGATGGGCTATTTGGCAAGAAAGTAGTCGATGTAGGTTGTGGCGGCGGCATTTTAGCAGAAAGCATGGCGATTAAAGGCGCAGACGTAACGGGTATTGATATGGCACACGCCTCATTACAAATTGCCCGTTTACATGCTTTAGAGACTGAAACCAAGGTCGATTACCAAAAAACCACTGCAGAGCAATTTGCCCAAACTCATCCACAAGCCTTCGATGTCGTGACTTGCATGGAAATGTTAGAGCACGTGCCGGATCCGGCTTCTGTTATTCAAGCGTGTTGTGATTTAGTTAAACCCGGTGGCACTGTTTACTTCTCAACAATCAATAAAACATGGAAAGCGTACCTAATGATGATTTTAGGCGCAGAGCATGTGTTACGTTGGGTACCAAAAGGGACGCATGAATATGAGAAGTTTATTCGCCCTTCGCAGTTGCTGAGTGCGATTGATGCAACGCAGTTACATTGTGATGATTTGTGTGGTGTGGAATATAGTCCGTTGATGAATGGGTTTAAGATCACGCAGAATGTGGATGTTAATTATATGTTGAAGTGTTCGAAGGTTGGGTAGCTAGCTACCCTTTTGAGTTCTTACTTCACACTTTAGCTCGTCTACGCTCGTCCAGTCACTTTGATGTTTATTAGCTTTGTATTTCGCCCTAACGGCGTGTTACTTTCTTTTGCGTGCCCAAAAGAAAGTAACCAAAGAAAAAGGCACACCGACTCGCTTTCTGATCCAAACCATCAATCCCTTTCCTAACGCACCAGTTCATACGGCGCGTCCATGCGCCGAATGAACTTACAGCAAACGTCCTGTTTGCTGTTGCTGAGTAAGCGTCTAGCAAAGCACACCTAGTATCGACTTTCTGATTGTTTAAAAATATCTGCTCAATAATAAATTCGGAACAGATAATGCAAACTTACAGAACAAGCGCACAGTGGCAACAACTCTTTCAACAACGCCGCCATTTCAGTGGTACTAATGTTGAATTCTGCCAACACCATAATGTCTCTATTACCACTTATTATAAACAGCGCACTTTATTGACAGAGGGCTTGCCTAAAACACCTTTACCAACACAAACGCCAAGACCCACAGCATCACGCTTTGTCCAGGTAAA
>NZ_JACJDP010000129.1:0-248 GCF_014163575.1 Psychromonas sp. SR45-3 | reverse complement strand
TCATCAGAGGTATCAAACGTCGCCACTACCGCATTTTCTACTGCGCTGCCGTCGTCTTCGGTAAATGCATTGGTGTTCGTGATCGTCACTTCAGGTGCATCGTTAACCGTATTCACCACCGGAGTGGCCGAATCCGTTTCACCATTAATTGTGCCGTCGTTCGGTGTTAACGTAAATTCAGGTAAGGCTGCTCCGCTGTTAACCAGCGCCGCGCCCGCTGCTGTTAAGAGAACCTCATTGCCCACGAC
>NZ_JACJDP010000128.1:0-249 GCF_014163575.1 Psychromonas sp. SR45-3 | reverse complement strand
AAAACAAACAAGTTTAGCGAGTTAATAAAGACGACATGCCGCAAAGGCGGAATACCAAAGCCTACAATGACCTTAATGGCTCAACGAGCGCAAACGAGTTATAGCAAACATCAAAAACCAGATAGAAAAAAGTATGGGACATCCATACATTAAAACAAACAAGTTTAGCGAGTTAATAAAGACGACATGCCGCAAAGGCGGAATACCAAAGCCTACAATGACCTTAATGGCTCAACGAGCGCAAACGAG
>NZ_JACJDP010000127.1:0-250 GCF_014163575.1 Psychromonas sp. SR45-3 | reverse complement strand
TATAGCTCAGCTGGGAGAGCGCCTGCCTTGCACGCAGGAGGTCTGCGGTTCGATCCCGCATAGCTCCACCACTCATTCTTAATAAGAATAAGTGTCCAACATGTTAGAAGCCTTAGATAAGTTACCCTATTTATCTAAGGCTTTTTTTAACGAAAAAGTCTGCTCTTTAACAATTAGGAAAGCTGATAAATGTTCTTATTTATCGCACAAAAACAATGGCACTTTGGTGTTGATTGGTGTGATAAATAAA
>NZ_JACJDP010000126.1:0-251 GCF_014163575.1 Psychromonas sp. SR45-3 | reverse complement strand
CAGGTCGTGGGCAATGAGGTTCTCTTAACAGCAGCGGGCGCGGCGCTGGTTAACAGCGGAGCAGCCTTACCTGAATTTACATTAACACCGAACGACGGCACAATTAATGGTGAAACAGATTCGGCTACTCCGGTGGTGAATACGGTTAACGATGCACCTGAAGTGACGATCACGAACACCAATGCATTTACCGAAGACGACGGCAGCGCAGTAGAAAATGCGGTAGTGGCGACGTTTGATACCTCTGATGA
>NZ_JACJDP010000125.1:0-251 GCF_014163575.1 Psychromonas sp. SR45-3 | reverse complement strand
TATAGCTCAGCTGGGAGAGCGCCTGCCTTGCACGCAGGAGGTCTGCGGTTCGATCCCGCATAGCTCCACCACTCATTCTTAATAAGAATAAGTGTCCAACATGTTAGAAGCCTTAGATAAGTTACTCTATTTATCTAAGGCTTTTTTTAACGAAAAAGTCTGCTCTTTAACAATTAGGAAAGCTGATAAATGTTCTTATTTATCGCACAAAAACAATGGCACTTTGGTGTTGATTGGTGTGATAAATAAAA
>NZ_JACJDP010000124.1:0-251 GCF_014163575.1 Psychromonas sp. SR45-3 | reverse complement strand
CTAAAGGGCCGTTGGAGACTACAACGTTGATAGGCAAGGTGTGTAAGTGCAGTAATGTATTGAGCTAACTTGTACTAATTACCCGTGAGGCTTAACCATACAACACCTAAGTAGTGTTGTTTTGTAACCAAGACAAGTCAAAGAAGACGTTAAAATATACGCTTGTGAAGTGTATTTACTAAAATATTTTGTGATTAATCAGTTTTCCTAGTGTTTTTATATTTGAAGCCCGCCACCGGACATTAACAAAA
>NZ_JACJDP010000123.1:0-255 GCF_014163575.1 Psychromonas sp. SR45-3 | reverse complement strand
AACTAGTTCTGGACACCCAATAACTTTGACCAATATTCAGAACCAAACTATCTTTTAGTGATGCAGTTTTGTATGCACGGAGGTAATTTGTTATGACGCAATCTCGACAATCCCAAGTATCGCTTACTGATACACCCTATTACCATTGTATTTCTCGTTGTGTTCGCCGAGCTTATTTATGCGGTGAAGATAAATATACAGGTCAATCATTTGAACATCGCCGCCAATGGATGGTTGAACGCATGCATCAACTCG
>NZ_JACJDP010000122.1:0-257 GCF_014163575.1 Psychromonas sp. SR45-3 | reverse complement strand
TTTATTTTGCTTGATTACAGTATCTAATTTAACTACGAATAGTTAATTTAAACACTGAGAACTGTTTATATTCCACTAAGTGAAACATAAACTTTTTCGTTTTATTTATCACACCAATCAACACCTAAGTGTCATTGTTTTTGTGCGATAAATAAGAACATTTATCAGCTTTCCTAATTGTTAAAGAGCAGTGTTAAAAACACTTAATAATCATTCTAAGCAGAACAGTTATTAAGTGACTTTAGATTCTAGAATAG
>NZ_JACJDP010000121.1:0-262 GCF_014163575.1 Psychromonas sp. SR45-3 | reverse complement strand
CAGTTATTAAGTGACTTTAGATTCTAGAATAGTGTTGGTATCCCCAAGGGGATTTGAACCCCTGTTACCGCCGTGAAAGGGCGGTGTCCTAGGCCTCTAGACGATGGGGACCCGGAACTATTTTTTGCGCTTTATCATTCTAATCAAACAATCTGTGTGGGCACTCGCTAAGTATTTGCGAAGCAAAAACTTTGGCCGGTAGGTTTATTTGCCTAAGCAAATTCACCGTAAGGCTTGTTGATGTCTTTCTTTACGTAAGGAG
>NZ_JACJDP010000120.1:0-283 GCF_014163575.1 Psychromonas sp. SR45-3 | reverse complement strand
CGCCTAGAGCCACTTAGTTACGTAAAACATCAGGCAAAAAAAATCCCCAACCTAAGTTGAGGACTTATAAATCAAAGTAGAATATTAGCCTTAACCGAAGTTAAGCAATAATATTACTGACCTTTAACTTCTTTAAGACTGAAGTTAAAGGTGGTGTTGATGCGCCTAGAGCCACTTAGTTACGTAAAACATCAGGCAAAAAAAATCCCCAACCTAAGTTGAGGACTTATAAATCAAAGTAGAATATTAGCCTTAACCGAAGTTAAGCAATAATATTACTGAC
>NZ_JACJDP010000011.1:0-110953 GCF_014163575.1 Psychromonas sp. SR45-3 | reverse complement strand
AACTAATATAACTAATATAACTAATATAACTAATATAGTGACCATAACGACACATCTATATTAAGCTGATACCATTCTGATTTTTTTTCAGAATGGTATCAATATTTAACTATTTTTCAGTACGTTAGACTAATAAAAAGCTTTCAGTACTTCTGACTAACTATAAGCTAGCAACAGTATTAACCAGCATTACTAAGCCAGTAGCAGTATCAGTATCAGTATCAACCAGCAACAAAGTTACTATTTTTCCCAGTCTAAAATCACTTTACCTGACTTACCAGAACACATCATATCGAAGCCTTTTTGGAAATCATCCACGCTAAAATGATGTGTAATAATAGGTGTTAAATCTAAGCCCGATTGGATAAGACTGGCCATTTTGTACCAGGTTTCAAACATCTCACGACCATAGATACCTTTAATCACTAAACCTTTAAAGATAACCTGATTCCAATCCACTGCCATCTCTGCAGGTGGAATACCTAATAGAGCGACTTTACCGCCATGGTTCATATTTTTTAACATGCTATTAAACGCAGCTGGGTTACCAGACATTTCTAATCCCACATCAAAACCTTCTGTCATACCCAGTTCAGATATTACGTCTTCTAGTTTTTCATCTTTGACATTAACAGCACGTGTTACGCCCATTTTTTTAGCAAGATCTAAACGGTATTGGTTAACATCGGTGATCACCACATGACGAGCACCAACATGTTTTGCAACCGCGGCAGCCATAATCCCTATTGGGCCAGCACCAGTGATCAGGACATCTTCGCCTACCAAATCAAACGATAACGCGGTATGAACCGCATTACCAAAGGGGTCAAAAATAGATGCAAGATCATCGGAGATTTGATCAGGGATCTTAAACGCGTTAAACGCAGGCAATACTAAAAATTCAGAAAAGGCCCCTGTTCTATTAACCCCTACACCACTTGTATTACGACAAAGATGGGTACGACCACAGCGACAATTACGGCAATGTCCGCAGGTAATGTGCCCTTCTCCAGAAACACGATCACCGATATTAAAACCGCGAACCTCTTGTCCCATGCCAACCACTTCGCCCACGTATTCATGACCAACAACTAAAGGTACAGGAATAGTTTGTTGCGCCCATTCATCCCAGTTATAAATATGAATGTCAGTACCACAAATCGCTGTTTTTTTAATGCGGATAAGCAAGTCATTATGCCCAACTTCAGGCTTATCAACTTGCGTCATCCATAACCCTTTTTCGGATTTTAATTTTGCTAACGCTTTAATCTTCATGACTAATTAACCCCATATCTTGCCCAACTTTAATGAACGCATCAATCGCAGTATCAAGCTGTTCACGCGAATGTGCGGCTGACATTTGTGTACGAATACGTGCTTTTCCTTTAGGTACCACAGGGAAAGAGAAAGCCACCACGTAAATACCTAATGATAAGGCACGCTCAGCAAACTCCGCTGCAACTTTTGCATCACCTAACATAATAGGAATAATGGCATGATCAGCTCCTCCCATGGTGAAACCGGCGGCTTCCATACGCGTACGGAAGTGCGCTGAGTTTTCCCATAGTTTGCTGCGAAGATGCCCAGATTCAGCGAGTAAATCCAACACTCGAATAGATGCTGAAACAATCGCAGGTGCAACCGAGTTAGAAAACAGGTACGGACGAGAGCGTTGGCGTAACCAATCGATAACTTCCTTTTTACCTGAAGTATAACCACCAGAGGCACCGCCCATCGCTTTACCTAGCGTACCAGTAATAATATCAATGCGGTCAATCACATCATGGTATTCATGTGTGCCAGCGCCATTTTCGCCCATAAAACCAACTGCGTGAGAATCATCAACCATTACCAGTGCATCATATTTATCAGCTAAGTCACAAATGGCCGGTAAGTTTGCCACCACCCCATCCATTGAGAACACACCATCAGTAACAATAAGAGTATGGCGAGCACCCGCTTCTTTAGCAGCAATTAATTGTTGTTCAAGTTCAGTCATGTCGTTATTGGCATAACGAAAACGCATTGCTTTACATAAACGAACACCGTCAATAATAGAAGCATGGTTTAATGCATCTGAAATAATCGCATCTTCTTTGTCTAAAATAGTTTCAAATAATCCCGCGTTGGCATCAAAACATGAGGTATAAAGGATGGTGTCTTCTTTACCTAAAAAAGTAGATAGCTTTTGCTCTAATATTTTATGCGAATCTTGTGTACCACAAATAAAACGTACCGATGCCATCCCAAAACCATGTTCATCCATACCATCTTTCGCGGCCTGAATAAGCGTTTCATGATTAGCTAAACCTAAATAGTTATTGGCACAAAAGTTTAATACTTCTTGCCCTGTAGAAATTGAAACAGAAGCTTTTTGCGCGGAAGTAATGATACGTTCAGACTTGTATAATCCTTCATTCTTTACTGTTTCTATTTGTGTTTTGATTTGTGCGTAGAATGTAGAAGACATAAACTTTCCTTCTTTAAGTTGTCATTGCTTAAGTATAAGCGATTAAGTAATTCTTATTGTGATGGCTTTAGTCGTTAATCTTTTATATGTAATTTTCTATATAGAAAGCGACATATTAATGTTGCTTATAAAAAATATAATAAAACCGAATAAATTCATTCTAATTGAAAGCGATTATTACTATTAGCCCCTAACATGGAAAATCATTTGTGAATTATGAGCACAAATAAACTAATTACATGATTACCCGATTTAGCCACGCTTATTGTTGTTGTCAGTCAAGGAAGCTTTACCACGGCACCTAAAAAGTGAGGAGTAACGCCCTCTACTTTAAGTAAATTAATCACACGTTTAGAAAGTCCATTATCGGTAAAGTTGTTTGAGCGAACAACACGCCGCTTATTGCTCACCGATGCGGGTAAAAAAAAATACCAACAATCGACGATCATCCTTGAGGCAGTTCAACAAGCTATTGATATCTCTAGTTTAGAATATACCGTACCTTCAGGAATGTTAACCGTTGCTCCACCCAAAGCCTTTTAAAGCCTTAGATTGCAGCCACTGGTCACTTCTTTTTTAACTGAATATCCAAAAATTCAATTAAAGCCAAGAGCGTCAGACAGTGATATCGATATGATAGTGCAAGGGGTTGATGTGGTATTTTGCTTAACCGATAAACCCACTGAAGGGTTGATCATGAAAGAGATTGGTAAAGTTAATTTAAAGCTCTGTGCAAGCCCTGAATCTATCAAAAAAAGAGGTTGTCCGACTCATCCACAATAACTATCAGACCATGATTGCTTGTATTTAGGTGAAACCGCTATCGACCATATCTGGGCATTTATGAAGCAGGATGGACGACACGTAATAGCCGTATCGGGGGCTATGCAGCCAACAATTCTCAAAAACGCTTAAATGGCGTTAAAGATGCTTTTAAGATTGGTATGCTTCCTGACTTTTTCATTAAAAATGTATTACAAAACAATGAAGTAGTTGAGGTTCCTTCAGATGGTGAAATTAAAGGAAACTACGCAGGTGTAATAGCAATGCAATATGCACAGAACAAATATATGCCCTCTCGTTTAAAAGTGTTTACTGAGTTTGTAACAGCACACTTAATGAAAGGTAACTTTAATGAAGGCGTGGTTAATACGGAATAAGAAAATACAACATTAATAGAGTAATGGTAGCAGCCTGTTTAATATTGGTTATTGGTTATTGGTTATGCCTGCGACATTCAACGCTAATTTAACGCCGCAGACATTAGCTAATGTTTTTAATTAAAACACTAATAAGCCAAGCGAAATAATAACACCAGAGCCGAATAACGCCATGATGCAGTATCCCATCACGTCTTTAGCCCCTAAGCCTGCAATTGCCAACGCAGGTAATGCCCAAAAAGGTTGGATCATATTAGTCCATGCATCTCCCCAAGCAATCGCCATCGCTGTTTTCGCAGCATCAACACCTAATGCAGCACCTGCTGGCATCATAATCGGTGCTTGAACGGCCCATTGACCACCACCTGACGGTACAAAAAAGTTTACAATCCCAGCACTTAAAAAGGTAAAGACAGGAAATGTTGTTTCATTTGAAATTGAAACAAAACCTGCAGAAATAATCCCTGCTAATGAAGTACCTGAATCGCCCATTGCAGTCATCATACCCATGATACCGGCGTAGAATGGGAACTGTAATAATATGCCTGAACAGTTTTTAGCGCCTTGAGAAACGGAACTTAATAAGCTCTTAGGCGTTCCGTGTAGCAGGATTGCAGAGAATAAGAAGGTGAAGTTGACGATATTAAGATTAAGTGCAAAACCATTATTAATAAAATAATAGATAATGTAAGTAAACCCCATCGCTCCCAGTAACATTGACAACACACGGCTATTTTCTAAACGCTCTGCAGGTGTCATTTTTTCCTGAGATTCCGTTTCTTGATCATTTAATGTGTCAGCCTGTAACTCTTTACCTTGAAAATTTCTGCCTTTTGACGCTTTACCTTGGCCAGCTCCCTGCAGTGCAGTTTGCTCTTTTAATAATTGCGCATCAATGGTGATAATATCTTTTCCTACGGGATGCATTAAGCGATTCAAAATTGGAATAGTAATTAACATCACCGCAAGAATAGTCAAATTCATGGTTGAGAAAATCGTTTCAGAGGTTGGAATTGGTGACGTTACCGCGCCATTAGTCACGGCACTCAAGTTAGTGCCACTTGCCAACGCTAATGGGATCGAACCTGATAACCCCGCATGCCAAAATAAAAAGCCACTATAAGCAGAAGCAATGAGCAAACGGTAATCCACCCCCCTTACACGAGAAGCAATTTCACGCGCAAATATAGCACCAACAACCAGACCAAATCCCCAGTTAACCCAACAAGCGATAGCACTAATAAAGGTCACTAATAAGATGGCTTGATTTGGTGTTTTAGCAATACTCGCGAGTACCGCTAGTTTACTTTTAAAAGCAGGAGCACTGGCCATTGCATGTCCTGTCACAACTACCATTGCCATTTGCATTGAGAAGGTTAGTAATTTCCAAAATCCACCAGCCCACGCATCAACAACTTGTATTGGACTTTGCCCCGTACTCGGCATAACCAACACAAAAACCGCTAAGGTTAATACAATCGCAAAAATAAAGGGATCCGGAAGGTAACGTTGAAGTAGAGTTACAAAAAACTTACTGAGTCTTTGTAATACACTGAGTTGTGCTACGTTCGTATTCATAAAATTTCCTTATTATATCGTTGTTGTGATAATTACCTTTTCGATAATTATCGGTTGTGTAATAGTCAATATGTTCACTATCAATGTTGCTTTAGTAACGATCCATTAACTAAACGCATTAATAAAAACATCATTATTATTGTTATAATGTTGGGATATTTTGCTTTTTTTGGTACAGATTATGCCGTGGCGACCGATAAAATGGTTACCGACAATTGAGTTTAAAACTGATAATTTACAGACCGAAACATTATTTATTTGAGGCCTTATTCACATCAATAGCATGCTAATTAATACGAATAAAACCACTGGTAAAGGCTTAACGAGATAGCAACATCGCCACGCCCATTCCGCCACCGATACAAAGTGTGGCCAACCCTTTATTATGTTCGCTACGCTTCATCTCATGCAATAACGTCACTAAAATGCGACAGCCCGATGCACCAATAGGATGTCCTAATGCAATTGCACCGCCATTAACATTGACCTTGTTGGTATCAAGCTCGAGCTCTTTATTAACTGTCATTGCTTGCACAGCAAACGCTTCATTAGCTTCAACCACATCTAAGTCTGCAACCGTCCACGCAGCTTTTGCTAGTGCTTTTTTAGTCGCTTCAATTGGACCAATGCCCATAATTTCAGGGTCAACACCAGCACTTGCAGAGGCAACAATAGTAGCCAATACAGGTAAACCTAGCTGTTCTGCTTTTTCTTTAGAGGTAACAATCACCATCGCTGCGCCATCATTAAGCGTCGAAGCATTACCCGCGGTCACGGTGCCATTTTTTGTAAAAGCAGGACGTAACTTAGCTAAGCCTTCCACTGTACTATTAGGACGGATCTGCTCATCATGTTCAACAATAATGGAATCACCTTTACGCTGAGGAATACAGATAGGCACTATCTCTTCAACGAACTGCCCAGCGGCTTGTGCTTGTGCTGCTTTTTGTTGTGAATGTGCAGCAAAGGTATCTTGTTGATCGCGAGAAAATGCCCAACGTTCAGCAATATTTTCAGCGGTTTGGCCCATGTGATAATCGTTAAACGCATCCCATAAACCATCACTGACCATGGAATCAACTAATGACCAATTCCCCATTTTTTTACCCTGTCGACTTTGTGGCAAAACATGCGCAGCTTGGCTCATACTTTCTTGGCCACCTGCCACCACCATTTGTGCATCGCCATTAGCGATCGCTTGTGCTGCGAGTTGAACCGCTTTTAAACCAGAACCACAGACTTTATTAATGGTCATTGCAGAAACCGTGTGATCAAGGCCTGCGTGAACTGCAGTTTGACGAGCAGGATTTTGTCCACAACCCGCAGTCAATACTTGGCCTAAGATAACTTCATCAATATGTTGCTTGAAGATAGGTTGCTTTATTAACATTGATGCTAATACTTGACGGCCTAATTCGACTGCACTTAATGATGACAAACTGCCATTAAAAGAACCAATCGGAGAACGACCCGCAGCAACAATAACAATTTCCATAGTGACCTCTTTACTCGAATAATTACTTAAATCAACTTAGCTATTTACTTAAACATAGCTACTTAGTTATTTAGTTACCTAAACATAACGACCTAGTTAAAACACCATTTCAGGAACATGGTCAGGCACAATTAAACGTCCCTGAGTTTTAGCTTTAATTTCTTCTATCGACACTCCAGGCGCTCGTTCTTTTAAAACAAATGCTCCATTTTCAATTTCTAACCAAGCTAAATCAGTTAAGACTTTCTTAATGCAACCTTTGCCAGTTAAAGGTAATGAACAAACATCTAATAACTTAGAGTCTCCATTTTTAGAGGCGTGTGTCATAGTGACGATGATATTGTCAGCACCAGCCACTAAATCCATTGCACCACCCATGCCTTTTATTAATTTATTCGGGATCATCCATGAGGCAATATTGCCACTCACATCCACTTCAAATGCACCTAATACCGTTAAATCAACATGACCACCACGGATCATCGCAAAAGATTCTGCAGATGAGAAAATAGAACTACCAGATACTGCGGTAACAGTTTGTTTACCTGCATTAATCATATCCGCATCAACATTGGCCTCACTTGGAAATGATCCCATCCCCAATAAACCATTTTCAGATTGCAGCATCACTTGCATGCCATTCGGTATAAAGTTAGCCACTAACGTGGGAATACCGATTCCTAAATTAACGTAGTAACCATCTTGTAATTCACGTGCCACGCGAATCGCCATTTGATCTCGAGAAAGAGCCATAAAATCACCTATAAATTTGCATTAAACTAAAAAGGGTTATTTACTTGTTGTACGGTTCTCAATACGCTTTTCAAAGGTACCAACAATAACGCGGTCAACATAAATACCCGGAGTATGGATATGAGCAGGGTCAAGCTCGCCCACTTCAACTAACTCCTCTACTTCAACCACGGTAATTTTTCCTGCGGTTGCCGCCATTGGGTTAAAATTTTGTGCCGTATGACGATAAATTACATTACCGTAGCGGTCTGCTTTCCAGCCTTTTACAATTGCAAAATCGCCCGTGATTGCTTCTTCTAGCAGATATTCACGACCATCAAAAAAACGTGTATCTTTACCTTCAGCAACTGGGGTTCCAACACCTGTTGCGGTATAAAATGCGGGAATACCTGCACCACCAGCACGCATTTTTTCAGCTAGAGTTCCCTGTGGAGTTAACTCTACATCCAGCTCTCCATTAAGTAGCTGTTTCTCAAACAAAGCATTTTCACCAACGTATGACGAGACCATTTTGCTTACTTGCTTGTCCTCTAACAAAATGCCTAAACCAAAACCATCCACACCGCAATTATTCGAGACAATGGTCAGATTTTTTGTTTGTAGTCGCTTAATCTCAGCAATCAGGTTTTCAGGAATACCGCACAAACCAAAACCACCAGCAATCACCGTCATGCCATCTTTTAAGCCACTAAGAGCATCTTCATATGTTGTCACTACTTTGTCGAAACCAGCCATAGATCCACCTTTAAATACAACGTCATTTTAATTTTCAACAGTGTGCCTCATACTAATTCATTAAATAAATTTATTATTTTTATCTATTAATTTGGTTTTGTTATGAATGTAAAACAACTTCGTATTTTTTTAGCCGTTGCACATACCCAAAGTTTTGCCGAAGCAGGCAAGCTTGTACACATGTCACAACCAGCGGTAAGTTTGTCGATTAAGAGCTTAGAAGACTCCTTAGGGGGACGCTTATTTACTCGTACTACAAGGAGTACTTTGTTGACCGCAGAAGGGCAAAAATTACTGTCCATGGCTAAATCCTTAGTCGATGCGTGGGATAAGGTAGAAAATGAGCTAAAACAGAGATTTACATTAGATAGAGGAAAAATAGCCGTCGCAGTTATGCCCTCTTTTGCCGCTTCTTTAATGCCCAAAGTATTGATGAATTATCGGCAAAAAAATCCTAATATCAGCATCGAAATTCACGATGTGTTAACCGATACGGTGGTGGAAATGGTGAGAGCGGGAAATATTGAAATGGGCATCTCTTTTGAGCCAGAAAATACTCAAGATTTAAACTTTCAAGCGTTATTTAATGATCGCTTTATTGCCGTGATGCATCGTAATTGTTCGCTCAAAAATGAGAAAGAACTCACATGGAAACAGTTACTTGAATGCGATTTTATTACGTTACAAAAACCTTCAAGTGTGCGTAACTTAATAGAAATGGCGTTAGCAAAAGAGGGGATGGAGTTGCACGTGGCTTTTGATGCCCACCAATTAGCAACCGTGGGTAAAATGGTATCACAGGGCTTAGGGGTCGCAGTTGTACCGGCTTTATGCGAAGCCCAAATGCACGAACAAGGTGCTATTTGCTTGCCAATTTCAGCACCAATAATTTCTCGTCATGTGGGTATCATCACAAAAGCTAAGGTACCACTTTCCATTGCTGCACAGGAAATGATCGATACCTTAATTGAAACATTTAAAAACACCATCGTATAGTGAGTTGGAGATAACAAGTTGATAAACAGCAACTTAGTAAATCACAACTTAATAAATTCGGATAATGGCTAATTAAATGATGTTAATTCACCACGTAGATCAGTCGTTAATAACTCTTTCACTACTTTGTAGCTTAACTCTTGGCTAAGTAAATAATATAGCTTAGCAATCACCGATTCTGTGGTCATATCTAAACCACTGATCACCCCTGCCTCGCTTAAGGCATGACCAGTTGCGTAACCTTCCATGTTGACACTGCCCTTTAGACATTGGCTGCAATTAACAATTAAAATACCGCGATCACTTGCCTCTTTTAAAGTATTTAATAATTGCGGATCTTGCTGTGCATTTCCTACTCCATAGGTCAATAAAACCAAGGCTTGTAACGGACTCTTTAATAGGTTATCTAACACTTGCCAATCTAGCCCAGGGAAAAGGTGCAATATTGCAATCGATTGTTGTTCAATCTTGCCAATCGTCAAGCGAGTATTAATCGACTTTTGTTTTTTGCCTGCGACGTTTCTAATTTCAATCCCAGCTTCTAACAGCACCGGATAATTCGGCGACACAAATGCGCTAAAACCATCGGCATGTTGTTTTGTGGTACGGTTGCCTCTAAACAATTGATTATTAAAAAATATGCAAACTTCATTAATAGGATGATGAGCAGCAATATACAAAGAATTTAATAGGTTTGCTCTCGCGTCTGAACGTAATTGTGAAAGGGGTATTTGTGAACCAGTAATGATCACAGGTTTATTCAAACTTTCAAAAATGAACGATAATGCAGAGGCGGTATAAGACATCGTATCGGTGCCATGCAAGATAATGAACCCGTCAAAATCGTGATACTTATCACGAATATCCGTTGCTAATACCTGCCATGCCTGCGGTGAAATATCAGCAGAATCAATCAAAGGTTCATATTCATGAATTTCAAATTCAGGCATATCCTGATGGTAAAACTCAGGCATATTTTCAATCGTTTCAGATAAATAACCAGCAACGGGAATAAAACCATTTTTAGAAGGTTTCATACCGATAGTGCCACCAGTATAAGCGATATAGATACGTTTTTTTTCAGCCATTAAATTCTCAGTTCTTTATGTATAACGTTGAGGTAGAAACTAATTAGTTTCGTTCAGATAAATTTTGTTTGACGATGTCAGAGTCTTTTTGTGCATAAAATTTCACTTCAAACGCTGTGTCATCACTTAAAAACTCTACTTTATGCCAATACTCAGGAGGTGAAATTGCAGACTCTCCAGCAGGAATAATAATCTCTTGCTCTATTAAACCACGTCGTTCACTGAATCCATAAAATTTTAAATGGCCAGAGGTGACACATATTTTACCAAATACGCCAGCCTTGGTATTGTGTTCAAATAAAAATAGTTTGGGAATATTACTTTTAGTGAATAACGGGGTACTTTTATAATGTACAAAATCATCGGGTATATTCATAATTGTCTTCCTTTTAAATCACAAAACGAATAGTGACAGTAACATAACCTGCCACTGTAAATATTGCTGTTATTGTTAATGTTACTATTACAGATACAAGTACAGCTACAATACCTATTTAATAAGAATAATAACGAACCTTTTTATGCCTAAGCATATTAATACACATGGTTTCTGTTAGTTATCACTTTAAATAACCAATTTTACATGTCAAATTTTAATCATTTTGAATGTAACACTTAAAATCAGTTTTCTCACAAATCACTAACAAATATCGATCAATAAAACGATTTTCAAGTAGTTGCACAGATAAATAATAACAACTGTCAAAAATCTATTTTTATATTTGTTAACAGTAGGTTACAAACCATAAAACCATCTATTTACGCTCAGTAATACACATTGACCTAGATCAATTTTAGTATTAATTTCTAGTGGAATTCCTATTAACTTACTGAGAGAGATACTATGTCAAACTTTGAATTGTTGCACCAAAAGCCAAGTAAAATGTCTGAGTCGATCGCTTATAAAATCACTCAGGTATTAAAATTCACACTTAATATTTTCTACGGTACTAAATACGCGAAACGGGCTGTGATCCTAGAAACGATTGCTGCAGTGCCGGGCATGGTCGCGGGTATGCTAAACCATTTAAAAGCATTACGTCGTATGCGTGATGATGAAGGATGGGTGAGGGAGTTATTAGATGAAGCCGAAAATGAGCGCATGCATTTAATGATTTTTTTAGATATTGCCAAACCCACATGGATTGAACGTACTCTGGTGTTATTAGGACAAGGTGCCTTTTTATTTGTGTATACTTTTTTATATGTTTTATCTTCTAAAACAGCACACAGAGTAGTCGGTTATTTTGAGGAAGAAGCTTGCAAGAGTTATACGGAATTTCTAGAAAAAATAGATGCGGGTGTGGTTGAAAATGTAGCAGCACCTAAAATAGCAAAGGATTATTATAAACTTCCTAAGGAAGCGTTATTACGTGACGTGGTATTGCGTATTCGTGAAGATGAAGCGAAGCACCGAGATCGTAATCACGAGTTTGCTGACTCTTTTGAAAGTAACGATTTACCATCTCATCAACAATAAAATACGAGCATCATCTTTATATAGAATACTTCTTAAAATAAAAGGGATGCTTTATGTTGTCCCTTTTTAGTTATTACTCGCTCCCCTCTTGCAGCAGCTTAACCTTTTAGCTGTTGACTGGCCTGCAAATCCATTCTTTCAGCGAGTTCCCCTTTTTCAATAAGTTTTTTTGCGTATAATCGCAGCCTCTCAACAATAGAGCTCATTATGCGAATCCATGCACTTCATACATTATACGACCATCGTTTAAGCCAAAGCACACGCCCTTTTCTAGCGCGAGGTGGTAGTATTGCACGCTGTAAACACTGTATGTTACTCCCCTACTTATGTATTTGTTCAATCAAACAAACCGTCAGTAGCCAAAGTGCTTTTTTATTATTAATGTATGATGATGAGATATTAAAGCCTAGTAATACGGGGCGTTTAATCGCTGATCTGATTACAGATACACAAGCTTATATCTGGTCTCGTACCGAACCCAATACAGACATGTTAGCGTTGCTAGCAGATCCACAGTGGTACCCTATTGTTATATTTCCTGCTGAATATGCAGCGCAAGAAAGAGTGTTACCCATTGATTCATCTATCCCCTCTGTTATCAAAGATAAACGGCCTTTGTTTATTTTATTGGATGGCACCTGGGCACAAGCTAAAAAAATGTTTCGTAAAAGCCCATACCTAGACGATTTTCCAGTGTTATCTTTTGCACCGGAAAAACTATCACAATATATAGTGCGTAAAGCGACTAAAGAATATCAACTAGCAACAGCAGAAGTGGCCAGTTTGGTATTGGATAGCCTAGGTGAAACAGACAATGCACATCTGTTAACATTATTATTTTCCACCTTTAAAGAAAACTATCTGCTTGGCAAGTCTCGACAGCAGCTACCTGCGCAAAACAGCCAACAGCATTTAATCGCTGCATTTGCTGAGCAGCGAGTCAAAGATTAGCATTGCCACAGGTTAACATTGTTAAACATTAACTGGCTTAAACCTTCGCTGACTAAAAATTTGACTCAATTCCAATTTGAGACACTTAGTCAGTTAAGGTTGTTTAACTTAGGTAGCATACTTTAACTTTTGATCTTTTATTCAAAAAGCAGACTGTTTTATCAACACTTAGATTCAAATAATAGGTCCGTTATTTATACCCATGATATTTCAGGTGTAAAGTCAGGCACCTCGAAGTAACATAGCTATATACTGCTTTTTACTTAGACGGCTTGTTATTAGCAACCGCAATCACTTCATTTAAAATAAACGACACTATCTTTTGTAACTGGGTAAAGTCGAATAGAGGTAAATCACCTGCATCGATTGGTTGATCGCAAACAATGCCAATAATATTAGCATCCGTTGTATAGAGAAATGGCTTTTGTAGCACGCTGCGGTGCAACTCTATTTTAGGAAAAGCTTGGTCTCGATAGCCTTCCACCAGCACTAAATCCAAATTCTGTGTATTTAATAATGCAAGTTGTTCACTTAGTTGACTATCGTGTGCTTGCTCATGCTCATGAAAACAAATAGAGCGATGTGTGCCGGCTAATACCACTTGTGATGCGCCTGCTTTACGCAAACGGTAGCTGTCTTTTCCAGGTTTATCCATTTCAATATCATGGTGGCTATGTTTCACCAAAGCGACACGCAGCCCCTGTGCAATTAACAAAGGAATAAGTTGCTCTAATAGGGTTGTTTTACCGGTACCGCTAAAGGCAGCAAAACCTAACAAAGGCACTGGAAATTTTGTCAAAAAAGTCATTATTTAACCTTATGAAAATAATTAAAGACACGTTATGATAATCGATTCATCGTCTTCTAACCAATTAGATTTAAGAGTAAAATATGCCCTACTTTCAAGAATTTATTATGTTAACCATTGTCCACCTTCTGGCAGTCATGAGCCCTGGGCCTGACTTTGCGATTGTACTCAGACAGAGCATAAGTTTTGGCCGCAAAACGGCAATAATAACCAGTTTAGGGATAGGTTCTGGTATTTCTATACATGTTTTATATACATTATTAGGAGTGGGTTTATTAATATCTCAATCAGCATATCTAATGGTCACCGCTAAAATATTAGGGGCAGCTTATATAACTTACCTAGGTATTAACTTATTACGTAGCCAACCCAACTTAGATCAATCCGCTTCTATTGCCGTAGATAATGACCCTAAACAGCAAAAAAAGGCATTTATGATTGGTTTTATGACTAATGTATTAAACCCTAAGGCAACGCTTTTCTTCCTCGCTATTTTCACCACCATTGTCAGTGCTAATACACCATTAATCGTACAATCTATATACGGATTATGGATCATCATTTCAACCGCAGCATGGTTTTGCTTAGTCTCATTTTTATTTTCACAACAAGGTGTTCGTCAGAAATTTTTAAACCATGGTCATTGGTTTGATAGAGTAATGGGTATTATTTTATTAATCTTTGCAGTAAAACTGCTTATTGAATTAATTTGAAGGGTTAACTAAAGAAAATAAAAAACCAGTGTCATGCACTTTTTTAATGCTTTAGCACTGGTTTTTAACGTTTTAGCATCATTTATAAACACAACAATTTACGTATAATAATTGAGGTAAGAAGCTAAGGTACTGTAATCAAGAGACAGAAGCTAAGAGACAGAAGCCAAGCCTCTGTATTTAAGAAACAGAAGTTAAGCCATAGAAATTAAGGTACAGAAAAACCTTTTGAAGCCACCCAGACTCGATACCACTGCTCAGTATTCATTTTCAAAGCTAACGCCGCAACAGCCTCTTTAACTCGCTCTATTTTACCTGAACCAATTAATGCAACAGGATTTGAAGGGTGCTTTAGAACCCAAGCAAAAATCACTTGTGTGATTGACGTTGCACCTAACTCTTGTGCTAATAACTCTAAACAACTTCGTAAGCGCTGAGCTTGTTCAGTTTGCGTATTAAAAATAGCGCCTCCAGCTAAACAAGACCAAGCCATTGGACGCACGCGTTGTTGCTGTAGCTGATCTAAAACGCCATTTTCAATAACATCAAAATGAATAGGGTTGATCTCAACCTGATTGGTGATTAGAGGTTCAATCAAACGTGATTGTAATAGTTCAAATTGTGATGCAGTAAAATTAGAAACACCAAAGTGTTTCACTTTTCCTGACTGTTTGAGCTCAGTAAAGGCCTCTGCCACTTGATCCGCATCCATTAAAAAGTCAGGGCGATGTACTAATAAGGCATCTAACTGTTCAACACCTAAACGTTGTAATGAGTTTTCCGTTGAACGAATGATCGCCGCTTTGCTGCTGTCATAATGTGAAACACGATGTTCACCGGGGACAGTCGCAATACCATTAATACCAAACTTAGATACAATTTGAATTTGCTCTCGCATCTCAGGCGCTAATGCGAGTGCTTCACCAAATAAGACTTCGCTATCACCATAAATTGCAGCATTATCCACCGTAGAAATACCTAGTTCTACATGTTGCTTTAAAAAAGTTAAACGCTGTTGTGCCGTCATGTCCCAAGCACCTAAACGCCAATATCCCTGAATTAACTTAGAAAATAAAGGCCCCTCTGGTGCCATCAATACCTTTTCGACTAAACTCATAAAAATACTCACCCCATCATTGGCTATAAAATAAAAACAGAAACTAAGATTATCAGCATCGAGTATAAAACATCCCCCTCAGGCTTTATTAATAAGAGGTCACTTATGTCGATTGTATTGAAAAATATAAAGGCACAGATAATTAATAACAACAAAAGAGAAGTGCAAAGTGAAAAATACCAACCAGCGAACAATAAAAATAAAACTTTAATATAAGTGATAGCTTGAAAAATAAGGGGAAAAGTTAAAAAGAATGGAGTTCTATAGAAGTAAAAAAAACAGTAAGCGTTCAGTGGTAAGTGGTAAGTGACAAGAGGTAAGAAAAATGCAGAAATAAATTAATAAAAAGTAATAAAGAAGCAAACCACTAAAACAAAAACTGCTTACCCAATCAAATTGAATAAGCAGTTATCTATTTCTATTATGTATTCAGGTATTGAATAGCCTGATAGACAATAAAGCTAGCTTAGAATGTTACAGCCATACCTGCAGCATAACCGATTTCTGAATCATCAGTATCATCACCAGCAAGCTCTACATATGCTGTAACGTTACTGTTGAACGAGTAAGCAGCATTTACGAAGTATTTATTAACATCGTCAACACCAGAGCTATCTGTATCAACTAAAGACCAAGCAGCAGAGTAAGCCATTTTATCAACAGTATAAACAGCAGCTAAACCAAAGCTAGTTGCATCGGCATTTGAACCATTATCAGTTGAACTTGCAGAAGCCGCTAATTCTAGGTCTTCAAATGCGTAACGCGCTTCTAAAACAACACTTTCTGAATCGTAAGTACCTTTATCTGCGTTACCGTAATACACAGTTAAATCAAGACCACCAAAACGTGCACCTAATTTCGCATCTAGAGAATCTACATTGTCAGACGCTGTTTTTTCATTTACTAGGTAAGAGATACCGCCGTAGTAGTTGCCTTTATCTAAAGTATATTTAACAACTTGCTTACCGTCAGTATAACTTTGAGACGAATTATCGATACCAAACTCGTAATCGTTACCGATGCCTTGATCATCAGCAATTGTAACTTGTTGACCAACTGTTAATGTACCCCATTGAGCTGAGCTTAAACCAACATAAGCGTCATCCATCGCTAGCTGTTCATCATCGTTCTCACCGTCAACTTCAACAACACCAATGGCTGTAACACCGTGACCGATATCGTAACCGGCTTTAAAACCGAAGTCAGAATCATCAATGTTGATTACTTTGCTGCTATTATCTGCAGTGCCTTTTTTTGCTTGAACTTCAACGTCACCGTAAACTTCAAAAGTTGTACCATTTGCATCATATACTGTTGCACTGTGTGCTGCAGTTGCTGCAAATAAAGAAGTAACTATTGTAGCTAAAATTGTTTTTTTCATTGTCCATCACCTTGTTGCTATTAAAATTAAAATTAAATTTAAATTAATTGAATCCATGAATTACTTAATTCTGTCTAACTCCGGTGTAATAACATTATGTTGGTTATTTACACACCACAGATGTTTAAGTGCGGAATAAAATTACCACACAAAACTCAAGGCGGAAACAGCAAACGCAGTTAGATGACGAAAGGTCACACATTTAGACCAAAAAAAGGATAATAATTTGACCTGCCTCTCAAAAAATAATGAAACTTAAATTAAAAACATAAGAGTAGCGTCTATTTTTTTGTTACTTTTACGTTAAAAAACAACGAAAAATCAACTTTACTCCTCTGATTTAACAAAATTTTGTGGTTCTTTTTTTAGAAATTGCAATTTAAAACTGATCGAGCCGGTCTACCTGCCTCTTTCGAACTAAAAAAGATGCCCTATCAATCTCTCAAAAAGTAACAATGCAGTGTCTCATTTGAGTTTTCCATGCTTTTACTTGATTCGTAATTACAGTAAATAAACGACAACGTTCCTGACATTAAGCCAACCAACAAGCATTCAGCCTCTTTTCTTTACATTAATAAAATGGATAGATATTAATAATGGGAAGCTCTTAATACTAAATAGACATTGATAGCGAAAAGAGATTGAGAGCGAATTGATAGTGATAGTGAACAAATATTAATAGGGAATAGGTATAGCTACTTTACAAAACGGCCATAACAGAAATATTTGGTTTACAGCATAGGCATATTATTAAAGCTCCTTATTAAATACTCAATGCAACAACCTTACAGATAAAGCAACAAAATTTACTCCTCTACTATTATATGTATAAGTAATAAGCAGCCTTAATCATCGAGCATTTGAAATAGAACAGATATTTATTAAACAAAAAAATGTTTAATTCAGAAGATGAAACGCATCTTAAAATGCAGCCAGTAATAGACAAAGTACCGAAGAAGTATTAGCTCAGGTAGCTATCATTATTATATATTGGCAATACATATGACCGTAGGTTAAGAAGGCCGAGACTTATCCAGATAAAGTCGCCGCAAGGGCGAAACACCACGCAATGAAATATCAAACGGATTGGACGAGCGCAGACGAGCTATAACTTAACTAATTAACTAAATTCAACATATTAAAATAGGCAATACGAATCCTGCGCCTCAAAAAGCGATACTTAACATGGCTACGACAACTTTCCAGTTGAGTTTTTCTGAATCAATCGCTGACTTTAGCAAGCTAAGGCATGGAGGCCGTTGCTAGCTCAGTTCGAGACATGGATGTCGAGTATGAGCGGTGCGTTAAGAAGGCTGTGATTGATTCAGATTAAAAAAACGAATTGGGGCGATTTTCTTTTGGTTCCGTTTTCTTTGTTCGTATAAAGAAAATGAACTCGCCGCAAGGGCGAAACACCAAGCAATGAAATATCAAACTGACTGGACGAGCGCAGACAAGCCAAAATCTAAAGCGGATTATTCAAATGTGGTCGGTGATAGATGGAGCAGCGAAAAAGCGAAGCTTTATGTATGAGCAATGTTTTCAAGCGACAGCTTGGTGTCTGAGCAATCTTGTAAGGTCAAACCATTGAAAGACAATCTTCAGGTTCAGAAACGAAAAAATCCTGCTTAGCAATAACGCTAAGCAGGACTCTTAAATGTGGTCGGTGATAGAGGATTCGAACCTCTGACCCTCTGGTCCCAAACCAGATGCGCTACCAAGCTGCGCTAATCACCGAGTATTTATTCGTATTTTAGAATCAAGGGTCAGAACCCTCTGGTCCAACTCTTTCCCAAAACACTGGAGATGCGCTACCAAGCTGCGCTAATCACCGAGTATCTAGTTTTACATCAAGAAAAGATGGGGCGAATGACGGGGTTTGAACCCGCGACAACCGGAATCACAATCCGGGGCTCTACCAACTGAGCTACATCCGCCACTATAAACTAAAGAACTGTATTAATGTTGCAATCCGAAAATATGGCGCACCCGACAGGATTCGAACCTGTGGCCTTTGCCTCCGGAGGGCAACGCTCTATCCAGCTGAGCTACGGGTGCTCACGTCTTTAGCGTGGCGCGGATAATACTTAACACTGCAAAACCTGTCTAGTCTTTTTTGTGTTTTTTTTGAAAATAAGGGTTTACTTGCTCAATAGATGAGCAATTAGACAAAAAAACAAAAAAAATCAATTTTTTTTGATTAATTACGCTTAATAGTTGAATTCAAGCAGGCTTTCAGTCATTTTCAGATATACTTTCATTAATTGCCTTATAAAAAGAGTTACAACTATGACTTTAGATCCTACTGTAGATCAAGAACCCAAAATTTATGAACATCCTGTCCCTGACCGTGAGTTTATTTTAGCTTTTATCGAAAAACACGGTAAACCGATCACTCGCGATGCATTATTTAATGCTTTCTCTCTCAGCAGTGACGAAGAAGCCGAAGGACTGCGACGTCGCTTAAAAGCGATGGAACGTGATGGCCAATTAGTTTGGTGTCGCAATGCAACTTATGGTTTACCAGACAAACTGAACCTTGCTAAAGGCAAAGTGATTGGTCATAAAGATGGGTTTGGTTTCTTAAAAACAGAAGATGAAGGTAAAGATTTATTTTTACCTAACCACCAAATGCGCTTTTTATTCCACGGTGACACTATTTTGGCGCAACCCGTGAAAGTAGATTCACGTGGTCGTACTGAAGCCCGCTTTGTGCGTTTATTAGAAGCTCGCCAAGAAACGATTGTTGGCCGCTACTTTGTTGAAGATGGTGTTTCATCTGTTATTCCAGACGATTCTCGTATCAACCAAGAGATCATCATCCATAAAGAAAACAATGGCGGTGCACGTCATGGTCAAATAGTTGTAGTAGAAATTTTACAACGTCCTAAAGCGCGCTTTACTGCAACGGGCAAAATAACAGAAGTGCTGGGCCAAGATATGGAACCAGGCATGGAAGTTGAAATTGCTCTTCGTACACATGACATTCCACACGAATGGCCAGAGGGTTTAGACAAAGAACTTGAACCATTTGGCGAGTTTGTGCCAGAAGAAGCTAAAAAAGGCCGCGTTGACCTACGTGACTTACCCTTAGTGACTATCGATGGTGAAGATGCACGTGACTTTGATGATGCTGTATTCTGTCAAAAAGAACCTGGTGGCGGTTGGCGATTATGGGTTGCGATTGCCGATGTAAGTTATTACGTTCGCAAAGGGACAATTTTAGATAAAGAAGCGATTAACCGCGGTAACTCTGTTTATTTCCCAGACCAAGTTATTCCTATGTTACCTGAAGTATTATCGAATGGTTTATGTTCTTTAAACCCTCAGGTTGACCGTTTATGTATGGTCAGCGAAATGGTTATTTCTCAATCAGGTCAATTAACAGATTATAAATTTTACGAAGCAGTAATGAACTCTCACGCGCGTTTCACTTACACTAAAGTGGCAGCTATTTTAGAGGGTGATCAACCTCTTCGTGAACAGTACCAGCCATTAGTGCCTCACTTAGAAGAATTAGAACACCTTTATAAAGCCTTCAAAAAAGCACGCCATATTCGTGGCGGTATGGAATTTGAAACATTAGAAGTTCGTTTCCTCTTTAATGAAGCACGTAAAATTGATGCGATTGTGCCGTTAGTGCGTAACGATGCGCATAAGATAATTGAAGAATGTATGATCCAAGCAAACGTTGCTTCTGCCCGTTTAATTGGTGCTGCCGATGCCGCTGCTTTATTCCGTGTACATGAAACCCCAAGCGAAGAAAAATTAGCGAACTTCCGCTCGTTTTTAGCCGAATTAGGTTTAAGTCTTGGTGGCGGAGATAAACCAGCCCCTCGTGACTATGCAGATTTAGCGGAAACCTTTGCTGACCGTGAAGATAGTGAACTATTGCAAACCATGTTGCTGCGTTCAATGAAGCAGGCAGTATATCAAGATGAAAACTTAGGTCATTTTGGTTTAGCATTAGAAGAGTATTCTCACTTTACTTCGCCAATTCGTCGTTACCCAGACTTGATTTTACACCGTGCGATTAAATATATAGTGAAACATCAAGAAGCAGGTCAACTGAAACAGAAATGGACTGAAACCGGTGGTTACCATTATCAACACGATGAAATGGGATTTTTAGGTGAGCATTGTTCAATGACAGAACGCCGCGCCGATGATGCTACACGTGATGTAGCTGACGCATTAAAATGTGAATATATGCAAGACCATATAGGCGATACCATGGTTGGTACTATTGCAGCTGTTACCAACTTTGGTTTCTTCGTACGTTTAAATGATATTCATATCGATGGTTTAGTGCATGTCACTGGCTTAGTGTCTGATTACTATATTTTTGATGCCGGCAAACAAACCTTAAAAGGTGAGCGAACTGGTCGTGTTTATCGTATTGGTGACGTATTAGAAGTGAAAGTACTTTCTGTTAATTTAGACGATAAAAAAATTGATTTTGAATTAGCCGATGAAGCAGTCGCTGGTCAACGTAAGCGAGGCCGTAAACCTGAAAGTAAGACGTCAGATCGCCCTATCGACAAACGCGCACGCAGTAAGTCAGGAAGCAAAGAAGAGCAGCAATCCAAGCAAGCAGCGGATGATGAATCAACTCAGCAACCTAAAAGAGCTGTTAAACGAACAGGTAAAAAACTAACAGAAGAAGAGCTTGCAAAGAGAAAGGCTGCTAACAAGCAAAAGAAAAAGCCGCAAAGAAAAGTGGCACAAGGCGAAAAGAATACTGCGTCGTCTAAGAAGAAAAAAACAACAGCAACCAAGAAAAGTCGTCCAGGACGTGCTGAACGTACACGTAACAAGGCTAAGAAAGCAGAATAATAACATTTCTGTCTAAGTCGCTAATTTACTCACTGTCAATTAGCGACTATAGAACTTATCCCGATTTAGATATTAAAGATTAGAGAAATAACATGAGTAAAAGTGAAATTATTTACGGTATGCATGCCGTTGATGCGCTATTAGAAAAACAACCAGAACGTGTTATTGAAATTTACGCCCTAAAAGGACGTGATGACGAACGTTTAAATGATGTGCTTAACAAAGCAAAAGAATGGGGTGTCTCAGTACAATTGATGCAACGTAAAGCATTAGATGACAAATCTGATGGAGAGCAGCACCAAGGTATTATGGCACGTGTAAAAGCGATGAAAGTATTAACTGACAATGATCTAGAGCCTATTTTAGCGGCTCTTGATGTACCTCCTTTTTTATTGATTTTAGATGGTGTAACCGACCCGCACAATTTAGGCGCTTGTTTACGAAGCGCTGAAGCCGCTGGCGTACACGCAGTGATCATTCCTAAAGACAACTCAGCCAGCTTAACACCAGTAGTACGTAAAGTGGCCTGTGGCGCAGCAGAATCGATTCCATTAATCCATGTGACTAACCTAGCGCGTGCGATGCGTGGTTTACAAGACAAAGGGATCTGGATTTACGGTACCGCCGGTGAAGCAGAACAAAGCCTTTATGATTGTAAGCTACAAAGTGGCATGGCGTTAGCGATGGGAGCGGAAGGCAAAGGGCTACGCCGTTTAACACGCGAACATTGTGATGAACTGATTAAATTACCAATGGCAGGTGCTGTTTCAAGTTTAAATGTATCGGTTGCAACGGGTATTTGTTTATTTGAAGTGGTACGCCAACGCCGTTAAATAAGAAGTGAAAATTAAAAAACATCTTAAATCAAGTTATTGTTAAGCTAAAAAATCAGCAATTTCGGTTCGCGACAAATAAAATCAATCAACGCTAGGCAGTCATTACTCGCTGTATAGCGTTTTTTTTACTAGAATGCATATTGAATATTAAACCCCGTCGAAACCTCTTTATTTTCAGTATCTTCAGGTACATTTTGATTATATTTATAGTCAACATCGAAGATTAAATATAACTGCTGATAAATTCTATTCTGAGCTTTAAACTCCACACCATAAACACTATTAGAATGCCCTACTTCAAATACTCCTTGTAACGACACTTGCAAGCTTTCACTCACAATCCTTTCATAATTCAGCCGTGTACGTAATATAAATTCATTAATAGAAACAGCATCTTCATCAGCATTCGGCTCAGCGAATTTATAGCCGGGGCCAAACTCAGTGTTAAATTTATGGTTATTTTCATTAAAGAAAATATGCCCGTAACCAACGGTAAAGATATCTTCCTGCTCATAAGATGCAAATTTACTACGTTTAATATCACTACGGACAAAAACTAAGTTCATTGGGTCTAAATTGTAGTTTCCCTGTAACTGCCAGCGAAGCTTTTGCGCGGTTTCTTCACTGTCTTCCGATTCAGACTTAAACTCAATATCACTGTTAATATTGTATTGATCCACTTCGTTGTAATCTAATATCAATCGCCCGCGTAAGTTTTGTGTAATTTGATTATCTTGCTCATACTTAAAACCGAATTCGACAGCACCGCTAAAGCGATCCGGTAACTCTATTATCTCTTCATTTGAATCCACAATATCTGTTTTGATGCTGTTGTTTTCAATTGCAATATCAATGAAGTCTTGATCTGCAATAGCATTATTTTCTTCAATGCTACCTTGACCTGCCTTTTTATTTTTAAGCAGATCGGGTTGTTGATCGATGGACGTTTTAATGCGATTGATAGGCGAGCTTAATAAACTAGCATGTTGTAAACGCTCTTTTTTTAATAGCGCCTTAAGCTGCTTCTCTTTTTGTTGGCTTTCTACTAAATATGATTCTTGAATATTTACTTGATTATCTAGCGTCGATATTTTGTCAATTAAGCGTTGGTTTTCAGCTAATAAATAAGTCAGTTTAGTTTGCTGCTGCTGTTGTTGCTTTAACTTCTCTGCCGATTGCTGCTTTAACTGCTGCGCTAGTTCGATAGCCTCTTTTTTTGTCGATAGTGTTGTATTCGCCGAACTATTCGGCTTTGCGCCTGCAACACCAACATCGCTATTAATGGTTCTATCGCCAGCATTGCCCAGTGCACCATCGGCTTGAATATTTGTCGCGCCTGCATTCGCACCTATTGTCACTTCCGTAGTAGAAGTGATTGCCTGAGGTGTCATGTATAGCCCAATATTCACACCTAGCACGAGAAGGTTAATAATTAAGATATAAAGGAAGGCTGATTTAGGCAAAATTAACTCATTTAAATGATTAGGGAACCGAAGTATTTTAGATTGTTAGTGTATAGATGCAAACAATAAGCAAAAGTTCTCATTAACTTTGTATTTATCTTGCTTTTGTTGCTTGCGTAAGTTGTCGCTAAACTGTACAATCTGCCGGCTTAAATCAGCCACCCTTTTTGTTCCTTGCTTCTACTTGGTACGGCTGAGCCAAATTATGAAGCTACTAACCCGTAAGGAGCGATTTTTATATGCGTCATTATGAAATCGTATTTATGGTTCACCCAGATCAGAGTGAACAAGTTAATGGTATGATCGAGCGTTACACTACTTCTATCACAGAAGCAGGTGGTACTGTTCATCGTCTAGAAGATTGGGGTCGTCGTCAACTGGCTTACCCAATTAACAAACTACACAAAGCACACTATGTTCTTATGAATATTGAAGCTGAGCAAACAGTAATCGATGATTTGGAAACTGCTTTCCGTTTCAACGACGCTGTGATCCGCAACATGATCATGCGTACTAAATCTGCTGTAACTGAAGCATCTGTAGTGGCTAAAGCAAAAGAAGAACGTGTTGAACGTGCTCCTCGTGCTCCACGTCCAGATTTTGATGCTGCACCAGCTGCGCCTGCTGCAACAGAAGCAGAAGCATAAGAAACTGAGTGACTGATAACTTTTTGCAACTTACAGGTATCGTAACTGAAAAGCCGATACATAAAACAAGCCCTAGTGGCATTGAACACTGTAACCTGACGATAGAACATCGTTCAGTGCAAGAAGAAGCTGGATTACCACGCAATACATATTGTTATATGCCAATTGCAACAAGTGGACCATTAGCAAGTCAGTTGAAGAATAAATTATCGAAAGGTATGCAAATTAAAGTAAGTGGTTTTATCACTTATCATCAGAGCAAGAGTAATCTTGGTAAGTTGGTGTTGCATGCTCAGTACATAGAACAAATTTAAGGAACTACCATGGCTCGTTATTTTCGCCGTCGTAAATTCTGTCGATTCACAGCTGAAAAAGTTGTTGAGATTGATTACAAAGACGTTGTTACATTAAAAAACTATATCACTGAAAGTGGTAAAATCGTACCTAGCCGTATTACTGGCACATGTGCAAAATACCAACGCCAACTAGCGCGCGCTATCAAACGTGCACGTTACTTGTCGCTTTTACCTTACACAGATTTACACAAGTAAATAGGAGCTATATATTATGGAAATTATTCTACAAGATACAGTTGCTAACCTTGGTAAACTTGGCGATAAAGTTAACGTTAAAGCAGGTTACGCACGTAACTTTCTTTTCCCACAGCAAAAAGCTGTTCCAGCAAACAAAGCAAACTTAGAAGCTTTTGAAGCACGTCGTGCTGAATTAGAAGCTAAGCAAGCTGCTAACCTAGCTGCTGCTCAAGCACGTGGTGAAGCTATCTCTGCATTAGAAGCGGTTGTTATCACTTCTAAAGCTGGTGATGCTGGTAAACTGTTCGGTTCAATCGGTACGCGTGATATTGCTGATGCAATCACTGCTGCTGGTGTAGCTGTTGCTAAAAGTGAAGTTCGTCTTCCTGAAGGTGCTTTACGTTTAACAGGTTCTTACGAGATCACTGTTACAGTACATTCTGACGTAACTTCAATTGTAAACCTTGAAATTGTTGAAGCTGAGTAATCAGTAACAATACTTTAATGTTTTAAAATACCTGCTTTCGAGCAGGTATTTTTTTGTCTAAAATTTAGTTATCCCCTTGCCCTTCCAACTATTGATACCTATCTATAAGATGATTCTTGCAACCTAAAAAATATGCCTGTGTAGTACTGGGTTGTCATCATAAGAGATAACTCAATGATGCTGTTTGAACTGCCCTTTTCCCACTCCGACAGTAGTTAACCACTAAATTAAGCTGATGGAGCTGACTCCACTACTAACCGATAGCCTGCACCATATACTGATTGAATAAGATCTTGGCCTTGGCTGATATCTGCCAATTTTTTTCTTAATTTTTTAATATGACTATCAATGGTACGATTATTAACAATGCGGTCATCTGAATACATGCTCTGCATTAATTGTTCACGCGTAAAGATCCGCCCCGGTTTATTAGCAAGTGGTTTAAGCAATTGAAACTCAACAGAAGTCAGTGCAATTTCGAGGTGATTAAAACTAACTACTAAGCGTTCTTGATCTAACTTTAAATCCGGTTCAATAGCAACGTTGTTCAGCTGGCCTCTTCTTAATACCGCTTTGACTCTGGCCACCACTTCTTTAGGGCTAAATGGTTTACAAATATAATCATCAGCACCTAAGTCTAAACCTAACAACCGGTCGACTTCATCGACTTTGGCTGTCACCATCAAAATAGGTACGTTAGAAAATTGGCGAATTTCCTTACACAGCGTAATACCGTCTTTACCTGGTAACATAATATCCAATAATATGACCGTTGGTTGGTTCGCTTTTACCCAGCTCACCACTTGATCTCCATGATGAATTTGCTGTGGCTGATACTCAGTTAGCTTGAAGTAATCAGCTAACAAATTAGCTAGCTTTATTTCATCTTCTACAATCAATATTGAATTTGACACATTATCAACCTTAATGATTTACCCCCTATGTCACCAAAAGGTAACACCTGCCCAAAACTTACAATGATCTAGAGTACTGCTACTGAATCGCTAAATAGCTAAGTTTCAAGAAGCAAGTCTCAATCATCCAAAACAGATCAAATACATTATTGGCTCAACGGTAGCTCAATAATGATCGCTAATCCACCCAGTTCAGAGGCTTGTGCATAAATATGCCCTTGATGTGCAGTAACAATATGCGCACAAATAGACAATCCAAGACCAGCCCCCCCAGTTTTACGATTTCTTGAATCTTCAACACGATATAAATATTCAAATAAATGTGATAAATGCTGTTCAGGCACTCCCACACCATTATCTTCTACTGTCACTCTCACAATGGGATTCATTGCTTGTTGCTCAACAACCAGTGATATTTTCATTACATTCGCTTCAGCGTATTTAATGCAATTGTTCATCAAGTTTTCAAACAACTGACATAAGCGAATACTATCAGCAAAAATAATCGCAACAGGTTCTTTAATATCAACTGTCAACGAGGTTCCAGCAACCGATAAGTAACTGCTAAATTTATTAACCTCTGAGGCTAACCAGTCGCTTAAGTTAATATTTTTTTTACGATAATGCATACCACCTATATCCGCGCTTGTTAGTTGATGTAAGTCATCAATAAGGTGCTGCAAATGTTTCACTTCATCGTTAGCTGAATCAATATTACTTTTTTCGAGTGGACGCACCCCATCGAGCATGGCCTCTAATTCCCCCCTTAGAATCGCCACCGGTGTTCGTAATTCATGTGATATATTCGCTAACCAACGTTTACGTGCATCTTCATTTTCATGCAGTGTTAATGCGAGCTCATTAAAGTCCCGGCTTAATTCGCCCAGCTCATCTTTCCTATTAACGTCAATATGTTGTAAATAGTTTCCCTGGGTCAACTGGTGCATTCCAAAAATTATTTTTTTAATCGGTTCTGCCAAATGGCGCGCTAATGGAAAAGTGATTAACACCACTAACCCCATCGCAACTAAGGCAATGATCCATAAGTAACTTTGCTGTTGTTTGATAAAATCGAGTTCATAACCATCGATTATTTTTTTGTGTTGCGGGATCATTAACCAACCAATATTTTTATCATCAACCTCGAGCAACGTTTTACTGTATTCAGGCCCTTCAATATAATGCCCTGCCACTAGATTGTTGTCTTGATCAAACAAAGCAAAGCCAGGTCTTTGCATCGGCCGAGGAACTCCGTCTCTTGAGGGTGGCGGTCGACCAAATTCAGGAGGAGGTCTTCTCGTTAATTCTGTCGGCGAGGGTTCGTCATCATTATGACTCAAGTTGAAAAACAGTAAATCGCCAAACCTTTTATGTTGACCTTGCAACCCTTGCCAAGTGCCGTCTTTTTTATATTCTTGCTGCAGCTGAACCACTAAAGGCTGTAATGACTCTATCTCTTTACTGTTAACATATTCAACAATCCCCTTACCAATACTCCATTGAATGAGTAGTACCAAAGCTGTCACGAGTAATAAACTAAAGCTGAAAAAAACTAAAAAAAGTTTGTTATGGATTTTCATTATGACGGTTCTCTTTATCAATACTCGTTACTAAATAATCGTATCAATTAACACTTGTTTAGGGTTTACCAGGATCGAATTACTGCATATGTTAATCGCTCATAGTTAAATAGCTGACAGTTAAATCGCTGATAGTTAAATAGATCACTGCACATTCATTGTTGAACCTAAACTGATATTTAGAAATACTAACGTAGTTATTGCTTAATAATCATATCAATTAATGATGCTATTAAATGCACTCATCTGACTATCCATCCAACATCCCGTTCTCTCTCATTAACTATGCCATTACCTAACTATCATTAGCGATACTATTACCTAACGCTGATACCTAACTCAATACAGTCGGTTACTCTATTTGCTTGTGTATCTAGCCTTTGAGATAGATAGATGCGCATCTGTTATTCAATTTATCATGTGAATGACTTTAATATGACAAAGCACTTATCAAACGCAAATGAATAGCCTATTCAAATAAGCATTAAATAATTGAGTAAGTTGAATAAACAGAAATGATGAAAATATGCAGCAAGCGTACTATTAAAACGATGATTGATGATTATAAAAATAAATAACCTCAATGCATAATCCAGCACTGAGGTTACATAATACAGTCATGCGCTAATAAAAAAGAGCTATCTGCTAAATGGAATGTCACTAGGCAACGGTATTAATTAAAGAGTCACCCTCTTCGATACCAAATTTCTCCATCACCTGTGCGTACACAGAGAAACGCTGCTCTTCAGTTAATTGTTCAACACTGTCGGCATCATTGGCCGCTAACGTTTCTTCTAACAATTCTTCTAAATAGCTCGCCATTGAACTGATTTCATCTGAACTTTGCGCAGGAGGTGGCGGCGGAGGTGGACGATCGCCTTCGACATTGGCTAAATCACCAATCTCTTTTGCACCAAAACCCAATTCAGACAATGCAGATTCCATGGCTTTGCCTGGCTCAATACCAGCCTCAGAAAATGTATCGATAATACTTAAGGCATCGGCTGTTGTTAAATTGTCTGCATCCAGTTCAGATAATGTGTCTGAAATAAGTGTTTGTTGCTCTTCCGTTAATACTTTCTCTGAACGTGATGACGTAGGCATTGTGACTGATGAACCAGCACTGATTGAACTAATCATAAGAATGCTTCCTGTTATTGACGTTGTTGTGGACGAGGTGGTTTATGATCGCTAAATTCTTGCTCACTAATCACGCCGTTACCATCTGCATCAATATCATCAAATACGGTTTGGTGATCACCATGTGGCAATGTTTGTGCTGAAAACTCATCAAAATCAATTTCACCACTATTATTGCTATCAATGCTTGAGAAATCAGGCCGAGCGCCTTTAGGTCCTCTTTCCTGTGAGTCTTGTGCATAACTTTGGCTGGTTACACCCACAACCATTGCTAATGCAATCATTACATTTACACATTTTTTCATTAAAAGATCCTCTCAAGATAAAATTACTAATACTAGGCTAACAATTGAATGTGCAAAGAATGTGCAAAATAGGTAAAAAAAGTATTTAAATTTAAAAAAAACCATACTTTCACTCACATCGCTTGCTGCACAGTGATTTATGCTTGCGTTAAAAATAAAAATATTTATTCTCTATGCCATATAACCATTAATTAAGTAGATAAAAATGAAAACATTAGCCGACTATCAATTACTGACTAAACAAGCCTTAGCATTGATTGAAGATGAACAAGATCTAACTGCCAAACTAGCTAATATCAGTGCATTATTAAACATGAATTTAAACAATATAAACTGGGTAGGTTTTTACGTTTTAAAGGGCGAGCAATTGGTATTGGGGCCATTTCAAGGCAATGTTGCTTGTTACCGCATCGATCTAGACAAGGGTGTTTGCGGGAAAGCCTTCAGTACTAATACAACACAACGCATTGCCGATGTACATGAATTCCCAGGACACATTGCTTGTGATGCAGCGAGCCAATCTGAAATTGTTATTCCTATCAATTACAATGGCAAAACAGTGGCAGTATTGGATATTGATAGCCCAATAACCGAGCGTTTTAATGAAGTGGATGAAGCGGGTTTAAATCACTTTATTGCACAATTAGAAAGCCAGTTGAATTTCTAGCTGATCGCATTTTATCCCGATGTCAAAGTCGAAAGTTAAAAGTTAAAAGGTACGGCATTTTCTGGCGATAAAAAAGCCCCGTGAAAAACGAGGCTTTTATTTACCAAGATAATATTCAGTAGAAGGTTATCTTATAATAATTATTTAGCTTGCGGGCGCATATGTGGAAATAATAATACGTCACGAATCGTATGGCTATCAGTAAACAACATCACTAAACGGTCGATACCAATACCTTCACCAGCTGTTGGTGGTAAACCATGCTCTAGTGCAGTAATGTAATCAGCATCGTAGAACATTGCTTCATCATCACCCGATTCTTTCTGTGCGACTTGATCCATGAAACGTTGCGCTTGGTCTTGTGAATCATTTAACTCAGAGAATCCATTCGCTAATTCACGACCACCGACAAAGAATTCGAAACGATCTGTTACTTCTGGGTTTTCATCGTTACGACGAGCTAATGGTGACACTTCCGCGGGGTAAGCAGTAATGAACGTAGGTTGCATTAACTTGTGCTCAGCCGTCTCTTCAAAGATCTCTGTTAAGACTTTACCTTCGCCCCAACTATCTTTTAAGTGAATGTCTAAACGTTTTGCTAAGGCTTTTAATCCTTCCATGCTTTCTAATTCAGCAGCTTCGATGCCTTCGTTATATTCAAGGATTGACTCTTTCATTGTTAAACGTATAAAAGGTTTGCCAAAATCAAACGTTTCTTCACCGTATTTAACAATGCTTGAGCCTAATACATTTTCAGTAATAGTACGTAACATATCTTCTGTTAAGTTCATTAGGTCAATGTAGTCAGCGTAAGCTTGGTAGAACTCAATCATAGTGAATTCAGGGTTATGACGCGTTGAAACACCTTCGTTACGGAAGCTACGGTTAATTTCAAATACACGCTCAAAGCCACCAACTACTAAACGTTTAAGATTTAATTCTGGCGCAATACGTAAATACATAGGTAAATCTAATGCATTATGGAATGTTTCAAAAGGCTTAGCCGTTGCTCCGCCAGGGATAGCTTGTAACATTGGCGTTTCTACTTCCATGAAGTTACGTTCATTTAGGTAGGTACGAATAGCCGTTACTATTTTGTTACGTAAAATAAATGTTTTACGAGAAGATTCATTAGCAATTAAATCAAGGTAACGTTGACGGTAACAAGCTTCAGTATCTGATAACCCGTGGAATTTATCAGGTAATGGACGCAATGCTTTAGTCAAAATACGTATTTCTGATACTTTAATACTTAATTCATCTGTTTTTGTTTTAAATAAAACACCAGTAGCACCAACAATATCGCCTAAATCCCATTTTTTGAATTCAGTATTGTAAAAACCTTCAGCTAAGTTATCACGTGCAACATAGACTTGAACTTGACCGCCCATATCTTGGATAGTTGCAAAGCTTGCTTTACCCATAATACGACGTGTCATCATACGGCCAGCAACGCTAACTTCAACGGCTAACTCTTCTAGTTCTTCTTTGCTCTTTTCGTCATAAAGCTTATGCAGTTCATCTGAGATATTTTTACGACGGAAATCATTCGGGAATGCTTGTCCCTTTTCACGCATAGCATCTAATTTTTCTAGACGTGCTGTTAAAATATCGTTCAACTCTTCTTGTGGTGCTTCTGCTTGGTTTTGCTCTGACATGATAGTTCCTATCGGTTTAGTGTCTTACATAATTTGCTTCTAAATGTGCCTTATATTACGTACATGAATATAAGGCACATACTATTTACTCTACTTATAATCCAGATTTCAGACTTGCTTCGATAAATTTATTTAAATCACCATCTAATACGACTTGGGTGTTCCGGTTTTCAACACCGGTGCGTAAATCTTTAATACGAGAGTCATCCAATACGTAAGAACGAATTTGGCTACCCCAGCCAATATCAGACTTACCATCTTCATTGATCTGCTTTTCTGCATTTTGTAATTGTAATTCGTGCTCATATAATTTGGCACGTAATTGTTTCATCGCTTGGTCTTTATTTTTATGTTGTGAACGGTCATTTTGACACTGTACAACAATATTGGTTGGCGTATGCGTAATACGTACAGCCGACTCGGTTGTATTAACGTGCTGACCACCCGCCCCTGATGCACGATATACATCAATACGTAAATCAGCAGGATTAATTTGAATATCGATATTGTCATCGATTTCAGGGTAAATAAATGCCGATGCAAACGAAGTATGGCGTTTACCCGATGAGTCAAAGGGTGACTTACGCACTAAACGATGCACACCGGTTTCAGTACGTAACCAACCATAGGCATATTCACCACTAAAACGAATAGTCGCGCCTTTAATGCCTGCAACATCACCGGGTGTCGCTTCCATTAGCTCGGTTTTATATCCATTAGCTTCACCCCAACGTAAATACATACGTAACAGCATATTTGCCCAATCTTGTGCTTCTGTACCGCCTGAACCTGATTGAATATCAAGATAACAAGAACATGCATCTTGTTTGCCCGAAAACATCCGGCGAAACTCTAGCACTTCAAGTTGCTTTTCAAGGTCATTGGCTTCTTTAACCGCTTCATCAAAGCTGTCTTGGTCGCTTTCTTCTACAGCCATCTCCACCAGCATTTCAATATCGTCAGTACCTTCTGTTAATGCATCAATGGTTTTCACCACTAATTCAAGGCTACTACGTTCTTTTCCTAATGCTTGTGCATGTTCTGGATCATTCCATACTTCAGAAGATTCTAGTTCACGGCTAACTTCTTCAAGTCGCTCCACTTTAGCATCATAGTCAAAGGTACCCCCTAAGCATTTCAGCACGCTCAGTAAGGTCTTTAAGTTGGTTAAGAATAGGGTTTACTTCAAACATTGAGGCTCACTATTGATATATTCGTAAAAAGAGCCGAATTTTAACCAATTATCGATAAAATAAATAGAGAACATTTAAAATTAATAAGCATCTTGTCCTGTAAACCTACACACCTACTCGTACTCACTTTAATTGCAAGCCACTTGATATGATTTTCAAACCTAAAAAATACTCAAGAAATATCAATTTTGAATAAGCTCCAGCTTATTATTTAACTATTATAAACTTATTAGTTAACTATCATAAATAAGTATAAACACGCTTGTTAGCGGTCTAAATACGCTAACTGCTTGTTATTAGCATTTAGCGTATTTTCAAAAGTACCTAAGAAATTAAAAAAATAGAAAAAAATACAATTTTTTACTTTTATTAGATGCATTTTATTTTCATTAACGTAAAGTTAAAGGCTCATTTAAGCAAGGTTCGCTTCTATCCGATACAGATAGAAAACGACGCAATTAACCGATTGTATAAGGATACAAATTATGGAAATGCTTTCAGGCGCCGAAATGGTAGTGCGTTCACTACAGGACGAAGGTATAGAACATATCTTTGGCTACCCAGGTGGTTCAGTTTTAGATATATACGATGCAATTTTTCAATCTGATAAAATTGAACATTATTTAGTACGTCATGAACAAGCCGCTGTACACATGGCAGATGCTTATTCACGTGCAACCGGCAAAGTAGGCTGTGTATTAGTAACAGCAGGCCCAGGCGCAACAAACTGTATTACAGGTATTGCAACGGCTTACATGGATTCAATTCCATTAGTTGTTTTATCAGGCCAAGTACCTACGTTCTGGATTGGCGACGATGCTTTCCAAGAAACCGATATGATCGGTGTTTCTCGTCCAATTGTAAAACATAGCTTTTCATGCCGTACCGCTGAAGAAATCCCAATGGCGATCAAAAAGGCATTTTATATTGCTTCAACAGGCCGACCGGGTCCAGTAGTTATCGAACTGCCAAAAGATGTGCAAAACCCACTTAACAAATTCCCTTACGAATATCCTGAAAATATTAGCTTACGTTCATATAACCCAACTTTAAGTGGTCATAAAGGACAAATAAAACGCGCGGTCGCTGCATTAGTCAGTGCTAGAAAACCTGTGTTATATGTAGGTGGTGGTGCAATTATTGCTAATGCATCAAAACAAGTATTAGAACTTGCTGAAAAGTTAAACCTCCCAGTAACCAATACCTTAATGGGGTTGGGTGCATTTCCAGGAGAGCACAAACAATTTATTGGCATGTTAGGCATGCACGGTACCTATGAAGCAAATAACTCAATGCATAATGCAGATTTGATTTTTTCTTGTGGTGCGCGATTTGATGACCGTGTAACTAATAATGTAGATAAATTCTGTCCAAACGCAAAAATCATGCATATTGATATCGACCCGACGTCTATTTCAAAAAACATTCACGCCGACCTACCGATTGTGGGTAGTGTTGAAGTGGTATTACAACAGATGTTAGATCTAATCGAAGAAACTCAAGCGACTAATGATAGTGAAAGTATTAATGCGTGGTGGGATCAGATTAATGAATGGCGCGCTAAAGATTGCCTTGCTTACAAAACATCAGATACACATATCAAACCACAACAAGTGATCCAATGTTTGTATAAAGTAACCAAAGGCGATGCAATCGTCACCTCTGACGTTGGTCAACATCAAATGGTTGCAGCTCAATATTATCCGTTTAAAGAACCTCGCCAATGGATTAACTCTGGCGGCGCAGGTACGATGGGCTTCGGCTTACCAGCTGCAATGGGTTGTAAAATAGCTTTCCCAGATCGTCCAGTTGTTTGTGTCACTGGTGATGGCTCTATTCAGATGAACATTCAAGAGTTATCAACTTGTATGCAATACAACATTCCTCTGGTGATTCTACTATTGAACAATCGCTCTCTAGGCATGGTAAAACAGTGGCAAAAAATGTTCTATGGTGGTCGTCAATCTCATTCTTATATGGATAGTGTGCCTGATTTTGTTAAATTATCTGAAGCCTATAACCATATCGGTATTAAAGTTGATAAAATTGAAGAACTTGAGCCTGCATTAATACGTGCATTCGAATTAAAGGATCGTGTTGTCTTTATTGATGTTGCGATTGATCCAGAAGAACATGTTTATCCGATGCAAATAAAATCTGGCAGTATGGAAGATATGTACCTAAGCAAAACGGAGAAAACTGATGCGTAGAATTATAGCTGTTTTACTAGAGAACGAATCAGGCGCATTGTCTCGTGTTGTTGGTCTTTTTTCACAGCGAGCTTACAACATTGAATCATTAACCGTATCACCGACTAACGATAAAACGTTATCTCGTATGACTATTACAACAGATGTTGTTAATCATGCGGAGCTTGAGCAGATGATGAAACAACTACACAAACTAGTCGATGTGTTACGCGTTACTGAATTAACTCAAAGTGCACATGTAGAACGTGAACTGTTATTGGTTAAAGTACGCACTGTCGGTAGCGAAGCACGTGAAGAAGTAAAACGTACTTGTGACATATATCGTGGCCAAATTGTTGATATCACTCAAAATCTTTACACCATACAATTAACTGGTGTAGGTTCAAAATTGGATGCTTTTGTAGCAACAATTTCTGATGCGAGTGAAATTGTTGAAGTAGTTAGATCTGGTGTTTGTGGTATTGCACGTGGTGATAAAGCACTACGAGGATAAGTGACAAAACTGAGATGAACTACTTTATGCAAAGTGCAGATCGCTGTACTTTGCATTTTTTATTTATAGGAGAGTAAAATGTTCGAACTGCTCGCGCTGTTAATGTCAGCATTTGTGCTTTTTATGTTTGGCGTATCGATACTAAGTTTGATGGTCATAGCAGGGATTATGATCGCTAGCTTTATTGTACTGGGTGCCCTTTCCTTTCTATTAAAATTCGGTATTTGGATTTTACTAGCTTACCTCATCTATTATTACTTCTTTCAATATAAAAATAACAAAGACAAGGACGAACTATGAAACGCTTATTACTACTTGCTTGTACCTGTTTATTCTCTATTAATAGCGTTGCCAGTGATTTAACGGTTAGTGATCAATATATAAGAGCAACACCACCACATGCTAAAAATAGTGCATCTTTCTTAACAATCACCAACCACACCAACACGACTATTAAATTAATTGCAGCAGACAGTGATATTGCAAAACGTGTTGAGTTACATAACCATATTAAACAAGATGGCATGATGAAAATGCGCCAAGTTGAAGCGGTGGAAATAGCGGCGAATAGCAGCACGTCATTACAACCGGGTGGTCACCATATTATGTTTTTAGGTCTAAATAATAATTTAACTGAAGGCCAATCCGTTAAAGTTACACTCTATTTTGATAACGGAAATGAATTAAACATTGATGCCCCCGTTAAAAAAATAAACAGCAATAAAAACCAAGGTTCGACAGAAATGGCGCACCAAGCACATCACTAGACTTAACATAAAAAAGGAAATTACATCCATGAAAAAACAGGCTTTAGCCGCTGTTATAGCAGCAACAATTAGTATGCCATCAACGGCTGATTTTTTAGGTGTTTATGCGGGTCTTGATTACGCTAGCAACGAAACAAGTTTTAGTAATTCAAATGCTACAGAAGATGACAACAACCTATCTGGTTATGTTGCATTTGAACATTTCATTCCACTAGTACCCAATGTTAAATTAAAATATTCAGATTTAAGCAATAGCGATTTCAATAATAATGATAGTTCAGCAATGAACGCAATTTTATATTATGAAGTGCTAGATAATGACTTAGTTGAAATTGATTTGGGATTAGCATATACCGATACAGAAAGCTTTAATCATGACGCTTCAATTGCCCAAGCTTACGGAGCTGCGAAAGTACATATACCAGGTGTTAGCATGCATGCTTTTGCTGAAGTTATCGGTGGCTCACTGACAGATGATGATGCGTTAGATGCGCAGATTGGCTTAGCTTATACCTTCAATCCTGACTCTTATTTATTAAACGTCGCAGTGCGTGCCGGTTACCGAGTACAAGAGTTAGAGTTTGATAATGTTGCAGGCACACAAGAAGTTGACGGTTTATTTGCAGGTGTAGAAGTACACTTCTAACCTATAGTTTTTAACTGTTCTGGCTGTTTTAAAGCCACATTATTAACGACGTTGATTAAACCTCGAATGTGGCTTTTAAACTTTATATCGATTAACTTAATACCTGCTTTTTCATACCTTGTTCGATCCAGCACAAGGCATATAAAAAGATGTTTCCCACTCTATAAATATTTATTAAATACACATTAACAGCAACAAAAAGCATAGTTATTTACTTCATCCCTTCACATCCAATGAAAACTAGACAAATAAAATCAATAAGATACATAAGCTTGACCATAAACTACAATAAACCTCACTTTTTAAATGCCATTTAGTTATAAAAGAGTAACTTTTATTCTTTTGTGCTAATCATAAGCTCGCGTAAACTTCCTTCATCTTAATGTAATAGCGGAAATTACTTCATGGCACTTAACAATTTATCGGCTTTAACATCGCCTTTATCAGAGTCTCAACTGGCTCAATTGCAACAAGCAACTGCAGGCTTAGATGCAGTACAAACTGCATGGGTTAGCGGTTACTTGGCAGGCGTAAGCCAAGGTCCAGTAACATCTACAGCACTTGCACAAAGCGCAGGTCAAAGCTTAACCATTTTAATCGGCTCACAAACGGGTAACGCTAAAGGCGTAGCACAAGAGTTAGCTGAGCAAGCAACAGCTAAAGGCATTCCTAATAAGCTAGTTTCAATGGCCGATTACAAAGTTAAAGCAATCAAAGATGAAAGCCATGTAATTGTTGTTGCAAGTACTAACGGCGAAGGTGAAGCACCTGACGATGCCATTGATCTTCATGCATTTCTAGCATCTAAAAAAGCCCCTAAGCTAGAAGGTTTAAAATTTGCGGTATTAGGCTTAGGTGACTCAAGTTATGAGTTTTTCTGCCAAACAGGGAAAGATTTTGAACAACGCCTGCAAGCATTAGGTGGAGAGATCATTACCGAACGTTTAGATGCCGATGTGGATTATCAAGAAGTGACACAAGCTTGGTTCGATAAAGCACTAACAGCTGTTGAAGCAACACTTGAAAAAGCCGGCACCTCAACAACTGCAGCTGTTGCAACTGGCACTATCGTGACTGAGAATAAATATAATAAACAAGCACCTTTTAGTGCAAGTTTATTAACAAGCCAAAAAATTACTGGCACAGAATCCGCTAAAGATGTGCGTCATATTGAAATTGATTTAGCTGGATCTGATTTGCACTATACTGCTGGTGATGCACTCGGAGTGTGGTTTAAAAACGATCAACAAATGGTTGATGAGCTGATTAATAAATTAGGCTTAGATGCAGACAACGAAGTGACCTTAGGTGATAAAACCTTATCATTAAAAGACGCTTTAATTGAAGAGTTTGAATTAACCGGTACGCACCCAGGTTTTGTAGAAGGTTATGCAGCATTAACTGAAAATAAACAATTACTTGAATTAGCCGAAGATAAAAATGCCTGCCGTGATTTTGCCAACAACAATCAAATCGTTGATGTGGTGACTGCGGAAGGTAATGAAAATGTGACAGTGGAAAACTTCATCGCTTTATTGCGTCGCAGTAGCCCACGCTTATATTCAATTGCTTCTAGCCAAACAGAAGTTGAAGACGAAGTACACTTAACCGTTGGTGCGGTTGTGTTTGAAAATGAAGCAGGACAGCAACGTGGAGGCAGTGCTTCGACTTTCTTGTCGCACCGTTTACAGGAAGGTGAAGAAGTAAAAGTATTTATTGAAGACAATCATAACTTCCGTTTACCTGCTGACCCAGCAACACCGATTATCATGGTAGGCCCAGGTACTGGTATCGCCCCTTTCCGTGCATTTATGCAAGAGCGAGAAGCAAGTGATGCGAGCGGTAAAAACTGGCTATTATTTGGCGACCAAACTTTTAACGAAGATTTTCTCTATCAAGTTGAATGGCAATCCTATTTAAAATCAGGTTTATTAACTAAATTAGACCTTGCTTTCTCTCGTGATCAAGCACAAAAAATCTATGTACAAGATCGCTTACAAGAAAATGCTAAAGAGGTCTTTGAGTGGTTACAAAATGGTGCTCACTTCTATGTTTGTGGTGATGCAAATCGCATGGCTAAAGATGTACAAAGCACATTAATCGACATTATTAGCAAACAAGGCAAACTAAGTCTTGAAGATGCAGAAGAATATTTAACAGAATTACGCCAAGCAAAACGCTACCAAAGGGATGTTTACTAATGACTCAGAAATTACACGACAACGAACGCATTAAAATTCAAAGTAATTTTCTTCGCGGTAACTTAGTAGAGGGAATTAACGATACAACAACGGGTTCATTCCATCCTGATGAAGTACAACTGGTTAAATTCCACGGTTTATACCAACAGGATAACCGTGACCGTCGCGCTGAGCGTAAACAACAGAAGCTTGAGCCGCTGTATTCGTTCCTATTGCGAGCGCGCCTTCCAGGAGGGGTTGTCACCCCTGAGCAATGGTTAGAGATTGACCGTATCGCTGAAGAGTTAACTGATGCAGGTAGTATCCGTATTACGACACGTCAAACCTTCCAATATCACGGCATTTTTAAGCGTAACTTAAAATCAGTATTCCAAGAGCTTAAATTCAAAGCGAATATAGATTCTATTTTTACTGCGGGTGATGTTAACCGTAATACTATCTGTACCTCTAACCCCGAGCAGTCTGAGTTACATACAGAAGTGTATGAGTTATCTAAAAAAATCAGTGAGCACTTCTTACCAAAATCAAATGCTTACGCAGAAATTTGGTTAGATGGTGAAAAAGTATTAGAAACGGAAGAAGAGCCGATTTATCACAATATCTTCTTACCACGTAAATTTAAAATTGCAGTGGCTTTACCACCTTACAATGATGTTGATATCCATGCCAATGACCTTAACTTCATTGCTATTATTGAAAATAACAAGATCACTGGTTACAACGTAGTCGTAGGTGCTGGTTTAGGTATGACACACGGCGATAAAACAACATTTCCACGTCTAGGTGATGACTTCGGTTTCATCACTGCTGATAAAGTAATGGAAGTGGCTGAAGCCGTTGTAACAACGCAGCGTGACCTAGGTGGTCGAGTTAGCCGTTCACATGCGCGTACTAAATACACGCTAGAAACACACGGTATCGAAACATTCAAAAAAGAAGTTGAGAAACGTGCTGGTATTACTTTCGCAGCGCCAGGCGCTTACGAGTTTACTGAACGTGGTGATCGTATAGGTTGGGTTAAGGGTATCGATAATAAATGGCACTTAACCGTGTTCATTGAGAATGGCCGTATCCTAGACTTTGATGGTAAACCATTAAAATCTGGTTTAGTAAAAATTGCAAAAGTACACCAAGGTACTTTCCGCATGACTGCGAACCAAAACTTAGTGATAGCAAGTGTGCCAGAGTCTGAAAAAGACAATATTGAAAAATTAGCACGTGAGTGTGGATTAATTGATGATGGAACAAGCGAACAACGTATTGATTCTATGGCTTGTGTATCACTTCCTACTTGCCCGCTTGCTATGGCAGAAGCAGAACGTTATTTACCCAGTTTAACGGATGATGTTGAAGGTCTGTTAGCAAAACACAATATTGCTAAAGACCATATTATTTTACGTATTACTGGCTGCCCTAATGGTTGTGGACGCGCGATGTTGGCTGAGATTGGTTTAGTAGGTAAAGCACCTGGTCGTTATAACCTGCATTTAGGTGGTGACCGCATCGGGACTCGTATTCCAAAAATGTATGCTGAAAATATCGATGAAACAACGATAGTGAGTACATTAGATGAATTAATTGGTCGCTGGGCAACAGAACGCACTGAAAATGAAGATTTTGGTGATTTTGTTATCCGTGCCGGCATTATTGCTGAAGTAGTTGTAGCAGCTAGGGATTTCCATGCCTAATAAGTTAGATCTTGCTCATTTATTAACACTTCCAAAAGCGCAGCAAACTATTGCACTAGCTGAAGTAAATGACGTTTTAGAAAAAAAGACCGCATTAGAGCGTGTCCAATGGGCAGTCGAAAACTTAGAAAGTGAATTTGTTTTATCATCAAGTTTCGGTATTCAGGCGGCTGTTTGTTTACATTTAGTGACAACAGTAAAAGCAGACACACCGATCATCTTGACGGATACAGGGTATTTATTTCCTGAAACTTATCAATTTATTGATGAGTTAACTAAAAAGCTTAACTTAAACCTCAAGATTTATAGTGCGGAGCACAGCCCAGCATGGCAAGAGGCTCGCTATGGAAAATTATGGGATCAAGGAGTTGAAGGATTAACTCAATATAACTTGATGAATAAAGTTGAACCCATGAAACGTGCTTTAAAAGACTTAAATGCTAAAACATGGTTCTCTGGTTTACGACGTTCACAGTCTTCAAGCCGTGGCGAGTTACCGGTAATAAGCATTCAAAATGGATGTTTTAAATTTTTGCCTATTATTGATTGGAGTAATAAGGAAGTTCATTATTACCTCGAAGAAAATGGCTTAAGTTACCATCCTTTGTGGGATCAAGGCTATGTTTCGGTAGGTGATGTACAAACATCACGTCCACTTGAAGTCGGTATGAGTGAAGAAGAAACACGCTTCTTTGGTTTGAAACGTGAATGTGGACTACATGAAGACCCTATCGAAGAACAAGGTAGTGGTATTTAACATTATTTCATCTACTCTTTAAGTTTAAAAAAGCCTCTCATTTTAATAGAGGCTTTTTTTTACTTAAGAAAAGGCATCATCTGCCGATAGCATAATTATCAAGATGAAGGATTTACTATGAAAAAGTTGATACCCACCCTATTAATATTAACGTTATTAAGCAGTGTTAAAGCAAATGCAAATACCTTTGAAACGATACAGCTATACACGCAGGACGAACTCAATGTATTAATTAAAGACAATCAACACTTACAGCGAGTAAAGGCCGATGAGTGTCAATTACTTCAAGATATAAAAGCACATGCGGAAAAAGTACAAGAGCCTTCATATGTATATTTATGGGGAGATATGTTGGCATGGGGTGTCTGCACAGAGCGAGATGTAGAGTTAGGCATGCACTATATCAAAGAATCCGCACAACAGGGCTTACTAGCTGCTATCGAGCAATTAGGGCGATATTACAATAAAGGTATATTAGTCACACAAGACAAAGACAGAGCGGTAAGGTATTTTCGTGAAGCGGCACTGCAAGGCCATTTAGGTGCACAAATGAATTATATCACTTTGTTAAACCAAGGTTATGGCAGTCCTTATGACTTTGAAGACGCTTACCGGGCTTTATATAATAGTGTGATTGCTAACCCTAAAAAAAAGAAACAAGCTAACAATTTATTAGCAGCCTTGGGGAAAAAGATGCCCGAGTTTGCATTAAGAAATGCACGTCGTGAATACAATAATTAAGCAACCTTTGACGAGATAATAGTTTTTAGTTAATGATGCTTCTGATTAATGAAATACGAACAGCCGATACCCGAGACCATTCAAATATAAATTTGAGACGAATTTCCAACAAAAACAACAATGCGCATATTCAGCAATTTGAATAGGCGCAATCGATTATGCTTTAGCGATTAATGACTCGCCTCGTCGACTAAATATAAAATAGACTGATAAGGGATCCCGCTATGGTGGGATAATCCGATTTCACAAGTACGGCTATTACTAAAACCACGAGTACAATGTTCGGGAACCTGTGCTTTTAGAGTATGCACCGCCGCTGCATTTAATTCAGGTGTCGTAAAACCTTTATCTCCAGCCCATCCACAGCACTGAATATGTTCAGGAATAATGACATCTGATGTACAACGTTTTGCTAGTTGGAGCATGCTATTCTCAATCCCCATGCGACGAGAGCTACAAGTAATATGCAACATCACCGTTTCTTCAATCGGCTTGATAGTTAAATGGTTAAGTAGGTATTTAAGCACAAACACAGTCGGCTCTAGAATCTCCATTGTGTGTGTGAATTTTTCAATACTGTGTTTTGCACAAGGGCTTGTATCCATTAAAACAGGCCACTTACCTTGCTCACTAGCTTGCCATAATGCCATTTCTAATTGCTTCGATTTTTGATCTGCAAGTAGATTCATTCCTTTACTATCGTAAGGCATACCACAGCATTGATCCGATAACGACTCAGGAATGATAATGTCAAAACCTGCTTTTTTGATCAACGACTCCGTCACTTCTGTCAGTGATCGACTTTCTTTATTTCCAGCTTGTTGCCCCATGGTACGACTTGCACAGGAAGGTAGGTAGACTACTTTTTTATTCGTTTGATCTGCGCTCATCGAATTGTGCGGGCGATGCTTATTAGATGTCGGTAATTCCGGGATCCACATTGGCGTTTTACCCGCACTTAAGTGACGTAATCCATTCGCTACCTTAGCAACGGCTTTTTCACCTAATACTTTCTGAGCAAGTGTATTCGCTTTCAAACTAAGATTAACCATGTTACTCGTTGTTGCAAAATGATCTGCAGTCCAACGTGCGATAGGTGTAAATTTTTTATACTTACTGGTACGTAATTTTTTTATCAAATCACCAGTATTAATACCAACCGGACAGCGATCGGCACACAAGCCTGTTGCCGCACAAGTATCTATCCCTTGATATTCAAACACCTTTTGTAAAGCACTTGCACCTTCCGTTTCTCCAGCGCTTTCGCGACGCTGTAGCTCTCGGTACAAAACGATACGCTGGCGTGGCGATAAACTAAGCGTGCGCGATGGACACACTGGTTCACAGAAGCCACATTCAATACAGCGATCAATCAAGTCATCTGCCTTAGGCATCGGCTTTAAATTTTTAAGATGTGATTGCGGATCATCATTAATAATAACCCCTGGATTTAATATACTGTGAGGATCAAATAATGCTTTAATTTGCTGCATTAAAGCATACCCATCTTTGCCCCACTCCAGCTCAACATAAGGAGCCATGTTACGCCCTGTGCCATGCTCTGCTTTCAATGAACCGCGATATTTGACAGCGACCAAATCAGCGACTGCATCCATAAAGTCACCGTATCGCTTAACTTCATCCTCGGCCTCAAAGCTTTGAGTAAACACAAAATGTAAATTCCCCTCTAGTGCATGGCCAAAAATGATCGCTTCATCATAATGAAATTGATCAAACAGTTTTTGTAAGTCATGTACGCCAGCGGCCAAATGTTCAACGGGAAAAGCAACATCTTCAATAATAACTGTAGTGCCGACTTCACGCACAGCTCCTACTGCAGGAAACATACCTTTGCGGATCCCCCATAATGTAGCAACCGTATTCGCATCGCTAGTAAAAGAGATAGATTCAATCATTTTAAATTGAGCGATTGTATTCATAATACTGACACATTGCTGATCCAGTAATGCTTGATCACCGGCCCTAGACTCAATAAGTAAGGTCCCTGCTTGTAGATTTAAGTTCTTAATAAAATCTGGCATACCAGGTTTGTCAGCCACTGAGCGCATCGCGCGCCCATCCATCATCTCAACAGCGGAAACAGGGTCGCCTGTTAATGCAGTCACCGCTTTACTGGCTTCTTCTATGCTTTCAAAAACGATTAATGCAGAAGCTTTATGAGGGTGTTCAATCACAGTGTTATAGGTAATTTCAGCAATAAAGCCTAATGTCCCTTCCGAGCCGATCATTAAATGTTTAATCACCTCGATAGGATCAGAATAATCGACTAACGCATTAAGTGAATAACCGGTGGTATTTTTGAGACGATATTTATGGCGAATACGATCTGTTAGTTGCTGATTATCCGCCACTTTCTTACACAAATCTTTAATGCCTTGCATTAACGTCGACTGTTTACTTTGAAAAGCCTTAACGCTTTCTAGATCGCTAGTATTGAGGAGTGTGCCATCGGCAAAGACTAACTTCATACTATCAACGGTACGGTAAGAATTTTGCGCACTACCACAACACATACCACTTGCGTTATTTGCTGCAATACCACCAATTTTACAGGTGTTAATTGAAGCAGGATCTGGTCCAATTTTACGACCAAATGCGGCCAAATACTTATTCGCATCTGCGCCAATCACGCCTGGCTGTAGCGTTATTTTAAAACCATCATCATGGATCTGATGATCGCGCCAATCATCAGTTAATGTGATTAATACAGAGTCTGATACTGCTTGCCCTGATAAGCTAGTTCCTGCCGCACGAAAGGTACAGGCAATATTAAGATGAGCACAGGCTTGAATAGTAAAAATAACTTCATCAATATTTTTTAAACGCACCACCATCTTTGGTATTAAACGATAAAAACTAGCATCCGTGCCATAAGCAAGTAGCAGCGCAGGATCGGTAAAAATACGCTCTTTTTCGACATGTTCCATCAACCTATTTTGTAATTGTTGATATTGCCCTTGATTATTTTCCATTATTTATCCTTAATTAAACTACCTACTAGCTTTGACTATTTTATATATTCGGCGTACTAGATGAATCGAGGCTAATACAAACTTTAACTTACTAATCAGCCTGCCATGATTTATTGAATGTTAGCTTGAGCAGCCATTAAACTATCACTAATATTAAAGCCATAGATAATGACCAAACCAATAATGCCAGTAGCTACAACATAATAAAAAGTAGGGATCGCCGTTCTACGTAATGTGATCCCCTCTCGACCAAGTAAACCAACCGTAGCGGAGGCGGCAACCACATTATGGATAGCAATCATATTACCAGCTGCAGCACCAACGGCTTGCAGTGAAACAACCGCAACACTTGAAACTCCCAATGTTTGCGCCACTTCAAATTGAAACTGGCTAAACATCATATTTGAAACCGTATTAGACCCCGCAATAAATGCACCTAATGCACCAATAGAAGCACTCAACCCTGGAAATAAAGTACCCACAATATCAGATGCAAAATTTGCAGTAGTCACCGGCATACTGGCTAAATCAGCCCCATTAATACCTGAATTGATAAAGATACGTACCATCGGCACTGTGAAGACTAAAACAAAACCAGCGCCAATTAATGTTTTACTCGATTCTTTAAATGCACAACCTAACGGTTTGATACTGCGGGCCTGTATTAACACGGCCAATAATGCAATAAATACTAAGATGCCACCTGGAAGATACAATGGTTGAATAGCTGCACTGACCCCCGTTTCACCTAATATGTTATTAAACGATAAACTAACACTCTTTAATACCCCCTTAAACTCAGGACTAACACGACTAGCCACGAGTACCACTGCTAACAACAAATATGGAAGCCAGGCAAGTACAAGGCCCATCTCTTTTGTTTGAGCAGTTTTTTTTAAGCCAGCTTTTAAATCCATTTTTAATGAACCTAACCACTCTCTAGGCCACTTATCTTCACTTTCAAAATCCCAGGTAGTTTTAGGCACTAGAAAACCTTTTTTAGCGGCTGTTACTACAACGGCCAGGCTCACTAAACCACCCATTAACGAAGGAAATTCAGCACCAAGAAAAACGCCTGTTAATGCATAGGGAACGGTAAATGCTAAACCAGCAAAGAGTGCAAAAGGTAAAATATCTAAGCCTTCAGTCCAACTTTTTTTGCGACCAAAAAATCGAGTTAACATCATCGCCATTAATACTGGAATAAACGTCCCTACGACAGCATGAATAACCGCCACGTTGCTAGTGATTTCTTGTAAATAGATATCCCACGTTGAACCGCCCGCAATTAGCAATTCTGAAATATTATGTGTATCAAGCCCTTTATTGACACCAACAATGATTGGCGTACCCACAGCGCCAAATGATACCGGAGTAGATTGAATCATCATTCCCATAACCACCGCAGCCAAAGCAGGAAAACCGATTGCTACCAATAATGGCGCTGCAATTGCTGCAGGTGTTCCAAATCCAGATGCCCCTTCGATAAATGAACCAAAGCACCAAGCAATAATGATCGCTTGAATACGGCGATCTGCTGATATATCAATGAAGCCATTACGGATCACACTAATTGCCCCAGTATGCTTCAAGGTATTAAGTAAAAAGATAGCTCCGAAGACAATCCATAATACGGCAACGGTAATGGTTAAACCTTGTAAAGAGGAAGCAATGATCCTTGTTATTGACATATCCCAAGCGAAAACAGCAACGGCGACTGTCAATACAAAAGCGACTGGCATCGCACGTTTTGCAGGCCAGTTTAGCCCAACTAGTAATATAGCCGCGACCACTATTGGTGAAAAAGCGATTAACGCGAGTAAAGTATCATTCATATTATGTTTCCTTCCTTAGATCAGCTGATAAGCCGTCATAAACACTGTTTAAAAAGTAAAGTTTATAATTTTTGCTTAAATTATTGTTGTCAGTTTGTTAACGGAGTGTGACGATACTCCTTTCCTTTTTATCGATATAGGGAAATAATGAAAAACATTGTTTCCAAAAATAAGATAATCATGACAAAAACAGATGATCTGATTCTATTTGCTCAAGTGGTAGAGCATGGTTCTTTCAGTAAAGTCGCTGAGCTCAATTCCCTCACAAACTCAGTGGTTAGTAAGCGCATAGCCCGATTAGAGACTGGACTTGGGGTGCAACTTTTATATAGAACTACAAGAAAATTAACCCTGAGTGAAGCGGGAAAGGTGCTCTATCAAGGTGCTAAAAATGTGACGCAGGCCGCTACCGAAGCAATTGACGCTGTCTATGGTTACGGTGAAAGTATGACCGGACACATTAAAATGTCAGTCCCAACCATTTCTGGAGACTTACTTTTGGCAAATTCAGTTGCTGAATTTTGTCGCATGCACCCAGGGTTTACCGTTGATATGTCGCTCGAAAATTCATTTGTTGATCTGATTGAGGGAGGTTATGACTTAGTAATTAGAACAGCACGACTTGAGGATTCAAACCTGATCGCAAGGCATTTAATGGATTCACAATGGGTAATTTGTGCCGCGCCAAGTTATATAGCGAGTACAGGTAAACCGGTAACACCTGAAGACATAGTTAAACATAATTGTCTACAGTATGCTTATCAAACAACGGGCGCTTCTGAGTGGGAATTTAAAGGCGAACAAGAGGATTATCTAATTAAAGTCACGGGTAATTTTTCTACTAATAATGCAGGTGCATTAAGAAAAGCTGCATTAGGGGGGAATGGCCTTGCCTATTTACCACGTTGTTTAGTCTATCAAGATCTTTTAAAAGGTGACTTAATTGATATTTTTCCAAATCAAGTGGGGAAAAAACTAGGGATTTATGCAGTCTATCCTTTTACGCGTCAACCTCCTCGAAAAATTAGGTTGTTAATTGAACATATTAAACAAAGTTATGCTGCAATAGCAGAGTCGTTTTAGAAATATTAATGCTAACCGTAAGCTAGCCTAACTATGTCCATTACTTATTTTAACGATCTCATCGATAGGTTATTAACGCATAAGGAGGGGGTTATGCACTTTAATATTGAATCCGCCTTTTTCTATCTGCGCTAATAATGATTTTATAAAATGAAGAATAGCGTGAATATCCTCATAGCTTGAGTTAGATAATGAATAACCACTTGGGCATATCGGAAATTTTTACACTTTTAAAATACTAATCAACTATAAAATAGTTAATCGCTGACAAAAAGAATAATGTATGAAAAAAACACTTTTTATAAGGGAAAACTGACTTAAAAACTATTTATTTAGAGAGTTAAAGGATCATATTTTAATTATCCATAAAGAAATAGTCGAAATAAATTACACTAATATTCCTAAATATATAAAAAAATAAACAAGCAATTGATTTTATTGATAATATTAAAAGTTCATTTTATGGCATCAAATTTGCTTATACTCAATTATAGATACCTATTTATAAATACAAGCAAGGAAGATAATATGAATATAACTAAACTAGCAGTAAGTGGCATGCTTGCTACAGCAATGTCACTATCAGCTAACGCTACATTAATGACAATAGAGACTAAAGCCATCACAACAGCAATCGACAGTAGTGATTTAAATAGTTTATGGGCGGCTGAAACCTCACCAACTCTAACAAACACGGTTAATGCTTTTGAACAATACCAAACAGGTCAAAATTCGATTAACCGATTTTCACTAGAATTTGCGACTGAAAATGCCGCAACATGGGGATTCCAAGCTGGCCTAGATGCTTATTATGGAGCGGCTATTTATGTAAATGGAAGTTTAGTTGAGAATAGAACAGATGATTTATGGTGGGCTAATTCATGGTCAAACTCAGACGTTATCACTGCGAGTGCTATCGACATAGTATCAGGCAATAACTTATTAGAAATATATTGGGCAGAAGCTTGTTGTAATGGTGCTAATTCAATCAGATTTAACACCGATGGTATAAACTGGGAAACATTAACGACAGCTAACATTACAACTGCAATTCCTGAGCCAACAGCTTTAGCATTACTAGGATTTGGGTTATTAGGTTTTAGCTTACGTCGTAATAAAAAAGCATCATAAATACACAAATAATTGGGAGATAAAGCACAACCATCTTCCCAAATAAAATCCGGTGCAGCTATGCATCGGATCTTCTATCAAAACACTTCTATAATATCTATTTAGCTATATCACAACCTATCAGTACAAGCCGCTACGCTATTAGCGACATAGCAATAGCAAACTATCCTATGATTACTTGCAATAAAAGAGGTTATAACCCTTTATAGAGCCTATTAGCATCATAAAATACCTAAGCTTTCTTTCCGAATATAGTTTAAAACTATTTTGCTTCACTATTCCAGCAATAGATTACGCGATAAGAGTAGAGGCAACATCAGCACTAACTTTCACTCGAATATAGCGCAACCTTCACGGATAGCGAAACTTAATGCCTATCCTTTTCTACAGACACAAAAAAAGAGAGCCTAAGCTCTCTTTTTTGAATATTGCTTAACTAAAAACGTGTAATTTTATATTTAGTTATTAAGAGATTCAACACATACGCAATGATAGTAGAAAAAACACCAGCACCAACATGCACTTTGGTATAGCGCCACCTTCGCAGATAGCGAAACTTAATGCTTCACCTTTTCTAAGGTATAAAAAACAGCCTAAGCTGTCTTTTTTGAATATTGCTTAACTAAAAACGTGTAATTCTATATTTAGTTATTAAAAGATTAAACACATACGCGATGATAGTAGAAACAACACCAGCACCAACATGCACTTTGGTATAGCGCCACCTTCACGGATAGCGAAACGTAGACCTAATCAGAGTTTGATAGTACTTTCCTACAGGCATAAAAAAAGAGAGCCTAAGCTCTCTTTTTTGAATATTGTTTAACTAAAAACGTGTAATTATAAATTACGCGATGATAGTAGAAACAACACCAGCACCAACAGTACGGCCACCTTCGCGGATAGCGAAACGTAGACCTTCGTCCATAGCGATTGGACCAATTAGTTCAACAACGAACTTAAGGTTATCACCAGGCATTACCATTTCAACACCTTCTGGAAGCTCAACAGCACCAGTGATGTCAGTTGTACGGAAGTAGAACTGTGGACGGTAACCTTTGAAGAATGGAGTATGACGACCACCTTCATCTTTACTTAGTACGTATACTTCAGATTCGAACTTAGTATGTGGTTTGATTGAACCAGGTTTAGCTAGAACTTGACCACGTTCAACGTCTTCACGTTTAGTACCACGTAAAAGAACACCAACGTTCTCACCAGCACGACCTTCGTCAAGAAGTTTACGGAACATCTCAACACCAGTACATGTAGTAGTAACAGTATCTTTAAGACCAACGATCTCAACAGATTCACCAACTTTGATGATACCGCGCTCAACACGACCAGTAACAACAGTACCACGACCAGCAATTGAGAATACATCTTCAATAGGTAGGATGAATGGTTTGTCGATATCACGCTCTGGAAGAGGAATGTAATTATCTAGAGCATCAGCTAGCTCAAGAATTTTCTCTTCCCACTCTGGAACACCTTCAAGTGCTTTAAGAGCAGAACCAAGGATAACTGGTAGGTCATCACCTGGGAAATCATATTCAGAAAGAAGTTCACGAACTTCCATTTCTACTAATTCTAGTAGCTCTTCATCATCAACCATGTCACATTTGTTTAAGAAAACAACTAAGTGTGGAACACCAACTTGACGAGAAAGTAGGATGTGCTCACGAGTTTGTGGCATAGGACCATCTGTTGCAGCAACAACTAAGATACCACCATCCATTTGAGCAGCACCAGTGATCATGTTTTTAACATAATCGGCATGTCCAGGACAGTCTACGTGTGCGTAGTGACGAGTTTCTGTATCGTACTCGATGTGAGAAGTATTGATTGTAATACCGCGCTCACGCTCTTCTGGAGCATTATCGATTGCAGAGAAATCACGGATGTCGCCACCAAATTTCTTAGTTAATACAGCAGAGATTGCAGCTGTTAAAGTAGTTTTACCATGGTCAACGTGGCCAATTGTACCTACGTTTACATGTGGTTTATTACGTTCAAATTTTTCTTTAGACACAGTGTGTACCTTCTTTATCAGTAAATACCTCTCCACATGCCATCACATGGAAAGGCGTTAGTTTAATTTATTTTTTATTTCGCTTCAATAATTGCGTTCGCAATTTTTTTAGGCGCATCGGCATATTCTAAAAATTCCATCGAATAAGATGCTCGACCTTGCGTAGCTGAACGAACTGCGGTTGCATAACCGAACATTTCTGACAGCGGTACTTTAGCATGTACGATTTTAACGCCACCAGGGCCATCGTCCATACCTTCAATAATACCTCGACGACTATTAAGGTCGCCAACAACAGTGCCCATCCAATCTTCAGGAGTTGTTACTTCTACTTTCATCAAAGGTTCTAAGATAGTGGCATCAGCTTTTAATGCACCATCTCTAAAGCCCATCATCCCAGCAATTTTAAATGCCATTTCACTAGAGTCAACCTCATGGTATGTACCATGGAGTAAAGTGACTCGAACGTCAAGCATTGGGTAACCTGCAAGTACACCTTGGTTCATTTGTTCTTCGCAGCCTTTGCTCACCGCTGGAATGTATTCTTTTGGAATAGCATTATCAGTAATTTGGTTTACAAATTCAAAACCAGAGCCCGCCGCAAGCGGTTCTAGTTTCAATCGGACATGGCCATAATGGCTAGGCCCTTCGCCTTGACGAATAAACTTACCTTCGACTTCAACCGTTTTACGGATTGTTTCACGGTATGCTACTTGTGGATTACCCACGTTACAGTTCACAGAAAACTCACGACGCATACGGTCAACAATGATATCAAGGTGAAGTTCACCCATACCAGAGATCAATATTTGTCCAGACTCTTCATTTGTTTCAACACGAAATGAAGGATCTTCGGCAGATAGTTTTTGAAGTGCTAGTGTTAGCTTATCTTGGTCAACCTTAGTTTTAGGTTCAACCGCAATTTGAATCACCGGTTCAGGAAAATCCATACGCTCAAGAATAATATTCTGTCCAACAACACAAAGCGTGTCCCCCGTAGTGACGTCTTTAAGGCCGATCGCAGCAGCGATATCGCCGGCACGAACTTCTTTGACTTCTTTACGTTCGTTAGCATGCATCTGTACGATGCGTCCTAAACGCTCTTTTTTGCCTTTAATAGGAATAAATACTTGGTCACCAGACTTAACTACGCCTGAGTAAACTCGCATAAACGTTAACGTTCCCACAAATGGGTCCGTTGCAATTTTAAATGCAAGTGCTGCAAATGGTGCGTCGTCAGTAGCAGGACATTCAATCTCTTGGTCATTGTGTCCATTGATAGCTTTAATCGCTTCAACTTCAACCGGAGAAGGTAAATAATCAATGACCGCATCTAACACTGCTTGAACACCTTTATTTTTAAAGGCACTGCCACAAGTCGCTAACACGATTTCATTATTTAACGTACGAATACGTAATCCCGCTTTGACTTCTTCTTCTGAAAGCTCACCTTCTTCAAGGTATTTTTCCATTAGTTCATCATTTGCTTCTGCAGCTGCTTCTACTAGTTCTTCGTGCAAATCTTGCGCGTGCTCTAGTAGATCAGCAGGAATGTCATCATATTCAAATGTCATTCCCTGATCTGCATCGTTCCAATTAATCGCTTTCATTTTAATGAGGTCGATAACACCACGAAAGTCTTCTTCTGTTCCAATATTCAAGTGAATAGGAACACAAGTCGCACCTAAGCGATTTCGAATTTGCTCAAGTACAGATTCAAAATCAGCACCCGTACGGTCCATTTTGTTAACAAATACGATACGCGGAACGTGGTATTTATTAGCTTGACGCCATACAGTTTCTGATTGAGGTTCTACACCTGACGAGCCACAAAATACAACTACAGCACCATCCAACACACGTAAAGAACGTTCAACTTCAATAGTGAAATCTACGTGTCCAGGGGTATCAATGATATTAATGCGGTGTTGCTCATACTGGTTTTGCATGCCTTGCCAGAAAGTAGTAGTCGCAGCGGATGTGATAGTAATACCACGTTCCTGCTCCTGCTCCATCCAGTCCATTGTTGCTGCGCCGTCGTGAACTTCACCAATACGGTGAGATACGCCAGTGTAGAACAACACACGCTCTGTAGTAGTAGTTTTACCTGCATCGACATGAGCGACAATACCGATATTACGGTAGCGCTCAATAGGAGTTGTACGTGACAATGCAATGTCCTTCTTAAATAAAGCTTTGTGCAAATAGAAACGAAAAAGCACAAGCAAAAGCCTGTGCTAAGAATTTTCTACCAACGGTAGTGAGCAAACGCTTTGTTTGCATCAGCCATACGGTGAACGTCTTCACGTTTCTTAACCGCAGAACCTTTGTTATCTGCTGCATCTACTAGCTCACCAGCTAGACGTAATGCCATTGATTTTTCACCACGCTTACGAGAAGCTTCAACTAACCAACGCATTGCTAACGCATTACGACGAGAAGGACGAACTTCTACAGGAACTTGGTATGTTGAACCACCAACACGGCGAGATTTAACTTCGACGCTTGGGCGGATGTTTTCTAATGAAACTTCAAAAAGTTCCATTGGGTCTTTGCCGCTTTTTTCAGCAGCAGTTGCTAATGCACCGTAAACGATTTTTTCAGCAATTGATTTTTTTCCGTCAACCATTACTACGTTAACGAATTTTGTTAGAACTTCTGATCCAAACTTAGGATCTGGTAGTACTTTACGAGTAGCTACGACGCGTCTTCTTGGCATCTTATTATCTCCGTGCGCTTCAGGATTTTACCCAAAACATATTAAAATTAAATAGTGTTTGTTTGGCCTTACTTACGGAAAGTATTAAGATTTAGGCTTTTTAGCACCGTACTTAGAACGACCGTTACGACGTGCAGAAACACCTGAAGTATCAAGTGCACCACGAATTGTATGGTAACGAACACCCGGTAAATCTTTTACACGACCGCCGCGGATCAAGATTACACTATGCTCTTGCAAGTTATGGCCTTCACCACCGATGTACGAAGTTACTTCGAAACCGTTAGTTAGACGTACACGAGCAACTTTACGCATTGCCGAGTTAGGTTTTTTTGGTGTAGTTGTATATACACGAGTACATACACCACGTTTTTGTGGACACGCTTCTAGCGCAGGAACGTTAGTTTTTTGAACTTTGTCCTTACGCGGTTTGCGTACCAATTGTGAAATTGTTGCCATTGTTAAATAGCTCCTAATGTGTGTGTGAAAAATCAAGCCCTAAAGATTAGGGTCGCAAGAGTTTACGCTGAATAGAAAGGCGAGTCAATAAATAGACAATTGTGTTTTTGTTCACAAAATAAGAAAAGTAAAATGAGGCGACTAGTTATGTTTAGTTTATTGATTTAGAGGTAGGAATTGCTGTTATCTGTTTTTATCAAAAGCCTTACCAAGCTAACTGACTTTGACAACGAATAGTTAACGCAACAAACTCCGCGTAGCTAACTACCTGTCCCATATTTGCTTTTAATCCACGAGCCTGTAGATCGACGTCTAACACAAACAAACGCTTACTTTGATCTAGCTGTAGCAGGTGTGAATGCTGTTCCGTTGTTGCACTAACGGCTGAAACTGCATCATTAAGTAATAACAAAAGGTCATTATCACTCAATTGCTTAACACAATCTTTTAGCGCGAAGCTATTAAATGGAGAACGGCTAACAGTGTGTAATATCATCTAAAAACTCATTAATTGGTGTTGTTGTTGAAGATATTCATTAATTTCATCAGTACTTAACAGCGTCGTTTTAATAACTAATTGTTCTACCGAAATATTTCTTACTGAGAGTGAATCCTGACAAACATAAATTTGCTCAACATCATAAAGCTCAAGCATTTGTAACATCGGCTGAAAATCTTTTTGCAAAATAAGATCTGCTTGATGTTTTGCTAATAATTGATAAACACCATCACCTATAAAAAATATACTTAAGGATTCGTTAAAAGCAGACATCGCTAAGGTTAAATCTAACGCCTCACGAGCAGTACTTGATCCGTGGGGAGCTTGTCGATTTATGATGCCAACCTTCTTTTCCATGTTCATGCCCTAAAACTGTATTAATCGATCACAACTAGCAGATAACTCAGCTAATTGACCTAACCCACTGAGTAAAAAAGGGGGTTTAAGGTTGTAATGCTGTAAACCTAATTGTGCAGCCTCTTGCTCATTAACGATACCGCGACGTAATGATGCCGAGACACAAACTTCAAGTGCAAACTTGTATTGAGTCGCTAAAGCAGCCCAGCGATCAGGTATATTCACCTCATCGCTGGCAGGGTTAATTAAATCACTGGCTGTTAGTACACCATCTAAGTAGAAAAAAACGCCGCATATTTTATGCCCAGCAGCTAATACTGCCTCGCAAAACTGTAAGGCAGAGGCGGCATTTTGACTGCTAGCTGGATTTCCAGTCACTAACAAAGAGAATTTAATTACCTCAGAATCTGACATACTAAGCCTTAAGCCGTGTAAGCAATTGCTTCAACTTCAACCAGTACATCTTTTGGTAAACGAGCTACTTCAACACATGAACGAGCAGGTGCTAATTCAGCAAAGTATTTACCATAAACTTCGTTGAATGCAACAAAGTCATTCATATCTTTAATAAAACAAGTCGTTTTAATTACCGTTTCAGCTGATGCGCCCGCTTCTTTTAATACCGCCATTAAGTTTTTCATTACTTGCTCTGCTTGCTCAGTAACGCCACCTGCAACAACTTCCATCGAGTTAGGATCAAGTGGAATTTGACCAGAAGTGAAGACTAAATTACCTAATTGATTTGCTTGTGAATAAGGACCAATAGCGGCAGGTGCATTTTCTGTGTTAATAATTGTTTTAGTTGTCATTTTATAATATTCCTAGTGAGTGAAAAATTAGTATCGACATATTGAGGTAGAAGCTAAATAAAAACAAGCCTATTTACAAGCCAAAATTAAAACTTTAGGCATAAAAATAATTAACTAATCAGATAGAGAAAAAGAAGCTTAAATAGCTGAACAATCAATCAAGGGATAAATTTTTAGATTTACGACAAATAATATGCCTATAAAAATAAATAGAATAATCACGAAGGACACAGAGAGCACGAAGATTGATTAATCATATAAAAAGTAACGAATATTAACGCGAGTAAATGTCCATTCTGTAGATATGTTGCAAATCGTGCGCTTATAAATCACTAAGGACTTTTCCTTCGTGTTCTTCGCACCTTCGTGGTTAATTGCTTTTAATTTTTGCTTTTATTCTTTCTAGATCCCCATATACAGCTAAGCATTTATCACCCCGCTTCAAACTAAAATTTCAGGCATAAAAAAAGGTGCCGAAGCACCTTTTTTATTTAAACATCATTTTAATTACATAAGGAATCGTTACAAAATAACTTTCTCTAAATTGTTTTCAAAAAACCTTAAACACTGATTATTTTGAAAACAAAAGTTCAAGTAATTTTTGAAGCCGATCCTTATTCACCAAAATCAACGGCGTTTAGTAAGTCAGCTAAGTTTTGCTCAGCTGCTTCAACATCGATGATTGGCTCTTCAGTTACAGGTTCAAGCTCTTTCGCTTTAGCTGCAGCACGAGTACGGTGATGTGCAAAACCAGTACCAGCTGGAATCAAGCGACCTACGATTACATTCTCTTTCAAGCCATGTAATTGGTCACATTTACCTGCAACAGCTGCTTCCGTAAGAACACGCGTCGTTTCTTGGAAAGATGCTGCTGAAATAAATGATTCAGTTGCTAGTGATGCTTTAGTAATACCGAGTAACTGGTACTCAAACTTAGCTAAGTTTTTGCCTTCAGCTTCTAAGCGACGGTTTTCAATGATAACACGTGCTACTTCAGCTTGTTCGCCGACTAAGAACTGTGTATCACCCGCATCAGTAATAGTACATTTACGTAGCATTTGATTAACGATAACTTCAATGTGTTTATCATTAATTTTTACACCTTGTAAACGGTATACTTCTTGTACTTCGTTAGTGATGTAGTTAGCCACTGGGCTAATACCACGTAGACGAAGGATGTCATGAGGAGACTCAGGACCGTCAGAAATAACCTCACCTTTTTCAATCTTCTCACCTTCGAAGATGTTTAGGTGACGCCATTTAGGAATCATCTCTTCGTAAACATCACCATTTGCTTGAGTGATCACTAGGCGACGCTTACCTTTGGTTTCTTTACCAAATGCTAACGTACCAGATACTTCAGCAAGAATAGCGGCATCTTTAGGTGTACGAGCTTCAAATAAGTCAGCTACGCGAGGTAGACCACCCGTGATATCACGAGTTTTCGAACTTTCTTGAGGGATACGAGCAACCGCATCACCAACTCGTACTTGAGCACCATCTTCTAGGCTAACGATTGCTTTGGCAGGAAGTGCATATTGCGCAGCAACTTCAGTACCAGGAATGAATAAATCATTACCTTTAGCATCAACTAATTTAGCCATTGGACGCATTTCTTTACCTGCACTTGGACGCTGTGCAGGGTCAATAATAACAATACTTGATAAACCAGTTAGTTCATCAGTTTGTTTATTAATAGTAATGCCTTCAATAAAGTCTAAGAACTCAACCGTACCTTCCACTTCCGTAATAATTGGATGTGTATGCGGGTCCCAGTTAGCAATGATTTCGCCAGCAGTGATTGCTGCACCATCTTGCTTCTCAAGAACAGCACCATAAGGTAGACGGTGATTCTCTTTAGTACGACCTAATTCATCAATAACGGTTAGCTCAGTTGAACGAGACGTTACAACTACTTTGCCATCAGAGTTAATTACAAACTTAGCGTTATGTAATTTAACTTTACCGGTATTTTTAACTTGGATATTGTTTTCTGATGCAGAACGCGATGCTGCACCACCGATGTGGAATGTACGCATCGTTAACTGTGTACCAGGTTCACCGATAGACTGAGCGGCCATAACACCAACTGCTTCGCCTTGACCAACCATGTGTCCACGAGCCAAATCACGACCGTAACATTGTGCACAAGCACCAAAGTCAGTATTACAAGTAATAACAGAGCGAACCCATACTTGGTCAACCGATGCTTCTTCGATTAAGTCACAGTATTTTTCATCAAGTAATACGTTACGTGCGATTAAGACTTCGTTATCAGTACCTGGTTTAATGATGTCACGAGCAACAACACGACCTAGTACACGTTCACGAAGTGGTTCAACAACGTCGCCACCTTGAATTAACGGAGTAACTAACAGACCTTCAGTACTACCACAATCTTCTTCAGTAATAACTAAATCTTGAGCAATATCAACAAGACGACGAGTTAGGTAACCCGAGTTTGCTGTTTTAAGTGCGGTATCGGCTAGACCTTTACGTGCACCATGCGTCGAGATAAAGTACTGAAGTACGTTTAGACCTTCACGGAAGTTAGCCACGATAGGCGTTTCGATGATTGAACCATCTGGTTTAGCCATCAGACCACGCATACCCGCTAGCTGACGAATCTGAGCGGCACTACCACGTGCGCCCGAGTCGGCCATCATGTAAACGCTGTTAAACGAATCTTGCTGAACTTCTTCACCTTTCGCTGTTAAGACTGTGTCTTTAGAAAGGTTTTCCATCATCGCTTTAGCCACTTGCTCATTCGCACTTGCCCAAATATCGATAACTTTATTGTAGCGCTCACCCGCAGTAACAAGACCAGCTTGGAATTGCTCTTGGATTTCTAGCACTTCAGCTTCAGCTTCTTCAACTAAGCGTTTCTTAGCATCAGGAATAACCATGTCGTCGATACCTACAGAGGCACCTGACAATGTTGCGTACTCAAAACCTGTGTACATCAATTGGTCAGCAAAAATAACAGTGTCTTTAATACCTAGTAAACGGTAACAAGCATTTAGCACGTTAGAGATTGCTTTTTTGCCCATGTTCAAATCAACGTGCTCGAATGGTAAACCTTCAGGCATAATTAAAGATAAGATGGCACGACCAATCGTCGTTTCAACTAAACCAGTTGTTGATGTACGAGATTTATCTTCTGCAATGTGTACCTGTGTCATACGAACTTTAACAATTGCTTGCAAGTCGACAACGCCAGCACGATATGCTTTTTCAGCTTCTTTTGCATTTTTGAAGTACATGCCTTCGCCACGCGCATTAATGCGAGTACGAGTCATGTAGTACAAACCTAATACAACGTCTTGAGAAGGTACGATAATCGGCTCACCATTTGCAGGTGATAGGATATTATTCGTAGACATCATTAACGTACGAGCTTCAAGCTGCGCTTCAATTGTTAACGGTACGTGTACCGCCATTTGGTCACCATCGAAATCGGCATTGTATGCCGCACAAACCAATGGATGTAATTGAATCGCTTTACCTTCGATTAATACAGGTTCAAATGCTTGGATACCTAGTCTGTGAAGTGTTGGTGCACGGTTAAGTAGCACTGGATGTTCACGGATAACACCTTCTAGAATGTCCCAAACTTCACCACCTTCACGGTCAACTAATTTCTTAGCTGCTTTAATAGTAGTAGCAAGACCTAATGCTTCTAACTTACCGTATACGAATGGTTTGAATAGCTCTAATGCCATCTTCTTCGGAAGACCACATTGATGTAAACGTAGCGTTGGACCCACTGTGATTACAGAACGACCAGAGTAATCTACACGTTTACCTAGTAAGTTTTGACGGAAACGACCTTGCTTACCTTTGATCATATCTGCAAGCGATTTTAGAGGACGTTTGTTCGAACCTGTAATAGCTCGGCCACGACGACCATTATCTAATAACGCATCAACAGATTCTTGTAGCATACGTTTTTCGTTACGTACGATGATATCTGGTGCAGCTAGTTCTAAAAGACGTTTTAGACGGTTATTACGGTTAATAACACGACGGTATAAGTCATTTAGATCAGACGTTGCAAAACGTCCGCCATCTAGCGGCACTAGAGGACGTAAATCAGGTGGTAGTACTGGAAGTACTGTTAAGATCATCCACTCTGGTTTGTTTGAAGACTGGTGGAAAGATTCAACCAACTTCAGACGCTTAGTTAATTTCTTACGGCGAGTTTCAGAATTAGTTGTTTCTAATTCTTCACGCATACCTTTGATTTCGTGCTCTAAATCAAGTTGCTTAAGTAGTGCAAATACGGCTTCAGCGCCCATCATTGCGTCAAACTCATCGCCCCATTGCTCTAGATTGTCCAAGTACTCTTCTTCAAGAAGAATTTGGCCACGCTCAAGATCCGTCATTCCTGGTTCAACAACCACGAAAGATTCAAAATAGAGGATACGTTCGATATCACGTAACGTCATATCTAGCATTAAGCCGATACGAGACGGAAGTGATTTAAGGAACCAAATGTGTGCAACAGGTGATGCTAATTCGATGTGTCCCATACGGTCACGACGAACTTTAGCTTGAGTAACCTCAACACCACATTTTTCACAAATAACACCACGATGTTTTAGGCGCTTGTACTTACCACATAAACATTCGTAATCTTTAATTGGACCAAAGATACGTGCACAGAATAAACCTTCACGTTCAGGTTTGAATGTACGGTAGTTAATGGTTTCTGGTTTTTTAACTTCACCAAAAGACCATGAACGGATCATTTCTGGTGATGCTAAACCGATTTTAATACCATCGAATTCTTTGGTTTTATTTTGTTGCTTTAAAAACTTGAGTAAGTCTTTCACGCTACTCTCCCATAGGAGTTAAAACTAGGCGTCTCAAAAAAACGAGACGCCACATATTTTCAACTAAAACGAATTTTAGTTAGATTCATCTAGCTCGATATTGATGCTTAATGAACGGATCTCTTTCAACAATACGTTGAATGATTCAGGCATGCCTGGTTCCATTCTATGGTCACCGTCTACGATGTTTTTATACATCTTAGTACGACCGTTAACATCATCCGATTTAACTGTCAGCATCTCTTGTAGAGTGTAAGCAGCACCGTAAGCTTCTAGTGCCCATACTTCCATCTCACCAAAACGCTGGCCACCGAACTGAGCTTTACCACCAAGTGGTTGCTGAGTAACCAAGCTGTAAGAACCTGTTGAACGCGCATGCATTTTGTCATCAACTAAGTGATTTAGTTTTAACATGTACATGTAACCAACGGTTACTGGACGTTCGAATGGGATACCCGTACGGCCATCAGTTAATTGTAACTGACCAGACTCAGGTAAATCAGCCATGCGTAACAATTCACGGATTTCGCTTTCGTGTGCGCCATCAAATGCTGGAGTCGCTACTGGTAAACCTTTGTATAGGTTTTTAGCAAGACGTAATACAGCTTCATCATCGAAGTCATTTAAGTCAACATGACACGGAGCATCACCGAATGAGTAAAGTTTTTGTACATATTCACGTACTTTGCTGATTTCGACTTCACGCTGATCTTTGATCATACGCTCTAGTTTCTCACCAACACCTTTACACGCTAGACCTAGATGTGTTTCAAGAATCTGACCGATGTTCATTCGTGATGGTACACCCAATGGGTTAAGTACGATATCAACTGGAACACCAAACTCATCGTGAGGCATATCTTCTACAGGTACGATGTTTGAAATAACACCTTTGTTACCGTGACGGCCGGCCATTTTATCACCTGGTTGTAGGCGACGACGTACCGCTAAGTAAACTTTAACAATTTTTTGTACACCTGGTGCTAAATCATCACCTTGTGTAATCTTACGACGTTTAATATCAAACTCTTTATCGTAGTTTGCTTTAATTTCGTCGTGTTGTGCATTGATTTGATCTAAAAGCGTTTGCTTCTCATCATCAGAAAGCACGATATCAAACCACTGAGCCTTAGGCATTTGTAGTAGACGCGCTTCTTCTTGACCAGCAGAAACTAATAGGTTTAATGCTTTTTCGTAAATAGAGCCTTCTAAAAGTTTAAACTTCTCAGTTAAATCTTTCTTCGCCGCTTTTAACTGCATTTCTTCAATTTCTAGTGCACGCTTGTCTTTCTCAACGCCGTCACGAGTAAAGACTTGTACGTCAATTACTGTTGCGTAAGTTGAGTTAGCTACGCGTAAAGAGCTGTCTTTAACGTCAGACGCTTTTTCACCGAAGATTGCTCGTAATAGTTTTTCTTCTGGCGTAAGTTGAGTTTCACCTTTAGGTGTTACTTTACCTACTAAGATATCACCAGGTTTAACTTCAGCACCTACATAAACAATACCAGACTCATCTAGTTTGCTTAGTGCAGATTCACCAACGTTAGGGATATCAGCCGTGATCTCTTCAGTACCCAATTTAGTTTCACGTGCAATACATGAGAACTCTTGGATATGGATCGTAGTAAAACGATCTTCTTGAGATACACGCTCAGAAATAAGGATTGAATCCTCAAAGTTGTAACCATTCCAAGGCATGAAGGCAATCTTCATGTTTTGACCAAGTGCTAAATCACCCATATCAGTCGATGGACCATCGGCTAATACGTCACCGCGAACAATTGGCTCGCCAGGTTTACACGTTGGTTTTTGGTTAATACATGTATTCTGATTCGAACGCGTGTATTTAGTTAAGTTGTAGATGTCGATACCGGCTTCACCAGCAACTAATTCATCATCAGCAACTTTAACTACGATACGAGATGCATCAACGTAATCAATTGTTCCGCCACGTTTTGCAATAATGGTTACACCAGAATCGATCGCTAGACGACGTTCTATACCTGTACCTACTAATGGCTTATCAGCACGTAATGTTGGTACAGCTTGACGTTGCATGTTTGCACCCATTAAGGCACGGTTAGCATCATCATGTTCTAAGAACGGGATAAGTGACGCAGCAACAGAAATGATCTGTTGTGGTGACACATCCATGTAATCAATGTCGTTTGGTCCCATGAAGGTAGTTTCACCTTTATGACGACACTGGATCATATCTTCGTTAAGCATGCCATTTTCATCAAGACCGGCAGATGCCTGTGCGATAACAAATGTACCTTCTTCGATAGCTGATAAATATTCAACTTGATCAGAAGGTTTACCATCGATCACTTTACGGTAAGGTGTTTCTAAGAAACCATAACTGTTAGTACGAGAGAAAGTAGCTAACGAGTTGATAAGACCGATGTTTGGTCCCTCAGGTGTTTCGATAGGACATAAACGACCGTAATGCGTTACGTGTACGTCACGTACTTCAAAGCCAGCACGTTCACGTGTTAAACCACCAGGGCCTAAGGCAGAAATACGACGTTTGTGTGTTACTTCTGATAACGGGTTATTTTGATCCATAAACTGAGACAGTTGTGATGAACCAAAGAACTCTTTAACAGCAGCTGAGATAGGTTTTGCATTGATCAGATCTTGCGGCATAGTCGCATCAAGGTCGCCTAAAGATAGACGCTCTTTAACAGCACGTTCAACACGTACTAGACCAACACGGAATTGGTTTTCAGCCATTTCACCTACACAACGAATACGACGGTTACCAAGGTGATCGATATCATCAACTTCGCCATTACCGTTACGGATATCGATCAGTGTTTTCATTACACTTAAGATATCTTCGTTAGATAGAATGCCAGGACCTACATCGCCTTCAATGTTAACACGACGATTGAACTTCATACGACCTACTTTAGATAAGTCATAACGCTCTTCTGCAAAGAATAAGTTTTGGAATAAACCTTCTGCAGCATCTTTTGTTGGTGGCTCACCAGGACGCATCATACGGTAAACTTCTACTAACGCTTCTAAACGGTTAGTTGAAGAATCAACACGTAATGTATCCGAGATAAATGCACCACAATCTAATTCATTAGTGTAAATAGCTTCGAATTTTTTAATACCTGACTGCGCTAGCTCAGCTAATAATTCAAGCGTAAAAATATCATTAGCATTAACAATGATTTCACCAGTTTCGCTGCTGATGTAATCTTTCGCTGATACTTTACCTTCTAGATGTTCAAATGGTACTTCAATATGTTGTACGCCGTCTTTTTCAAGTTGACGAATATGACGAGCAGTAATACGTTTGCCTGCTTCAACATAAGTTGTACCTTTACTCACGATGTCAAAGTTAAACTGCTCACCACGTAAACGGTCTGCAATTAATGCCATCGTAATAACACCATCTTTAACAACAAACTGAGTTGTATCAAAGAAGATATCTAGGATTTGTTCTGTTGTGTACTCAAGTGCACGTAACATGATAGTCGCAGGTAATTTACGACGGCGGTCAATACGAACAAATAAGTTATCTTTCGGGTCAAACTCAAAATCTAACCAAGAACCACGGTAAGGGATAACACGTGCGTTATATAACACTTTACCCGAACTGTGTGTTTTGCCTTTATCATGATCAAAGAAAACACCAGGTGAACGATGTAATTGAGAAACAATAACACGTTCAGTACCATTGATTACAAAAGTACCGTTTTCTGTCATGAGTGGCATTTCACCCATGTAAACTTCTTGTTCACGGATATCTTTAACCGTGCCTGCTGGCGCATCACGATCATAAATAACAAGACGTAGTTTTACACGTAAAGAGGCAGAGTATGTCACTCCGCGGATTTGGCATTCTTTTACATCGAATACAGGTTCACCTAAGCGGTAGCTTACGTATTGTAGCTCCGAAGTGCCTGAGTAACTTGCGATAGGAAAGATGCTGTTAAAAGCAGCTTGTAAACCTACTTCGCCAGTCGGATCGACTTCAATGTATCGTTTGAATGAATCTAGTTGAATCTCCAACAAGTATGGTTTTTCCATTACTTGTGGGCGTTTCCCGAAATCCTTACGAATACGTTTTTTCTCAGTATAAGAGTAACCCATGTGGTTCCTTTGCTCGCTGATTAAATTGGTCATAGTTGTCTTACTTGGCTTGAAACTTATTGCATGACAACGGCGGCACATTATTTTGGTGTTAATGATGTTTTAAATGTCGTTATTGTTTCTGTTTGAGCCTGTTTTTAAGGCGCAGCTTATATCGCTGACTTTATCGTTCGAAACAATATGGCAATAACATCACCTTAAGCGTCCGATGACCGTAAAAAATAATGATAAATCACGGTATCCTATAGCGCAAAAAGGCCGGTGATTAAATAATCACCAGCCAGTGCCATTTTCATGGCTAATAAGTTAGAAAATCTAACTTATTTAAGTTCAGCAGTTGCACCGATTTCAGCAAGCTCTTTCTGGAAAGCTTCAGCTTCGTCTTTCGAGATGCCTTCTTTCAATACAGCAGGGCAAGATTCAACAGCGTCTTTCGCTTCTTTCAGGCCTAGACCTGTGATAGCACGAACAGCTTTGATTGCTTTAACTTTGTTCTCACCGAAAGCAGTAAGTACAAGATTGAATTCAGTTTGCTCAGCAGCAGCTTCGCCTGCAGCAGCAGGACCTGCAGCAACAGCAGCAGCAGATACACCGAATTTTTCTTCCATTGCTTCGATTAGTTCAACAACTTCCATTACAGATAGTTCTGCAACAGCATCAATGATTTGGTCTTTAGTAAGAGACATGAGTCAATTCCTATATATAGATTATAAAATGGTATTACAGCAATTACGCTGCAGATTCTTCTTTCTGGTCGCGAATTGCAGCCAGAGTACGTACAAGTTTGCCCGCTGCAGCTTCTTTCATAGTAGCCATCAGTTTCGCAATTGCTTCGTCGTAAGTTGGTAATGTCGCTAAACGATCGATTTGATCGGCTTCAATAAATTCGCCTTCAAATGCTAGCCCTTTAATTTCAAACTTTTCATTAGCTTTAGCAAAGTCTTTTAAAAGACGTGCTGCTGCACCTGGATGTTCGTTTGAAAAAGCAAGGATAGTAGGACCTGTAAACGTATCTGCCAGACATGCATAGTCAGTACCTTCAACTGCACGACGTGCTAATGTATTACGAATTACTCGTAAAAATACACCGTTTGCACGTGCTTTTGCACGAAGTTCAGTCATTGCACCTACTGTTACGCCACGTGAATCAGCGACAACAGCAGACAGAGCGCCTTTAGCAGCTTCGTTGACTTCAGCAACAATAGCTTGTTTGTCTTCGAGTCTTAATGCCATTTGGTTTTACTCCTGGATTCCACTAGGTTTTACCCTAGATAAACACCCTCACCTAATGGTGAGGCACTATTTTGGTTTCGGATCCAGTAGAATAATCTTTCTGGGGTCCGGTACCGTCTACGCAGGAAATTAAGTCAAATCAGAGATTTAACACCTGCGGTCTAAGAAGAGACCTAAGGCCCTCCAAAGTAAGGTCGCATATTATACAAACAATATGCCACCTTGTATAGTGACTTGATGATTAATCATCAAATCACTACAAAAAATTACGCTACTACTGTTACTAGAGTTGCTTGGTCAACTTTAAGACCTGCACCCATAGTTGTAGATAGAGAAACTTTCTTAATGAATTGACCTTTAGCACCTGATGGTTTGCCTTTTTTAAGCGCAATAATCAAAGCTTCTAGGTTTTCTTTAATCTGTTCAGCAGTGAACGTTGCTTTACCGATTGTAGAATGGATAATACCATTCTTGTCGTTACGGTAACGAACCTGACCAGCTTTAGCATTTTTAACTGCATCAGCAACGTTAGGTGTAACAGTACCAACTTTCGGGTTAGGCATTAGGCCACGTGGACCTAAGATTTGACCTAATTGACCAACAACACGCATAGCGTCTGGTGATGCAATTACTACGTCAAAATCCATTTCGCCAGCTTTAACTTTAGCAGCAAGATCGTCCATACCAACGATATCCGCACCAGCAGCTAGAGCAGCTTCTGCGTTAGCGCCTTGTGTGAATACAGCAACACGAACTTCACGACCAGTACCGTGTGGTAATACAGTTGCGCCACGTACGTTTTGATCACTACGACGAGGATCAACACCTAGGTTAACTGCAACATCAATGCTTTCGCTGAATTTAGCTGTAGCAAACTTTTGTAAAAGTGCTACTGCTTCATTGATTTCGTATTCTTTAGTTCCGTCAACTTCTGCACGGATAGCTGTCATGCGTTTAGATAATTTAGCCATTGTATTAACCCTCTACTTCCAGACCCATAGAACGAGCAGAACCCGCAATACAACGTACCATCGCTTCAAGATCGGCACCCGTTAAATCAACTTCTTTCGCTTTAGCGATTTCTTCAAGTTGAGCAACTGTTACTTTACCTACTTTATTTTTGTTAGGTACAGCAGAACCAGATTTGATGCCAGCAGCTTTCTTAAGTAAGTAAGATGCAGGTGGAGTCTTAGTTTCGAACGTAAAAGAACGGTCAGCATATACTGTAATTACTACAGGAACTGGCGCGCCTTTTTCTTGAGCTTCTGTTTTTGCATTGAATGCTTTACAGAATTCCATGATGTTAACACCGTGTTGACCAAGTGCAGGACCAACTGGTGGTGACGGGTTTGCCATACCAGCTGAAACTTGCAGCTTGATATATGCGGTTACTTTCTTAGCCATGATATATTACCTTTGTTTGGGTATAACGCTGAAAAAACTCAGCTTCCCGATGAATACATAAGTGACTGCATTATTGCAGCCTACTCGATCCTATTGAATTTGCCGTGTTAACTAAAGTTCTCACCACAAATAAAATGGGCGGCGAATTATAACTGTAAGCCACCTCATTTCACAAGATCTTTTGGTGTTTTTTTAACCTAATAACAATTACAGGTGATTAAAAAACAAAAAGCCAATAAGAATAACCTTATTGGCTTAGATACGCGTTAACAAATAACTGATTTGTTATAAATTAATTAGCTTTTTTCAACTTGAGAAAATTCAAGTTCAACTGGTGTCGCACGACCAAAGATAGAAACGGATACTTTTAAACGGCTCTTATCGTAGTCAACTTCTTCAACGGTACCAGAGAAGTCAGCAAATGGACCATCACTAACACGAACCACTTCACCTGCTTCAAACAAGGTACGTGGACGAGGTGTATCGTGAGACTCTTGTAAGCGGTTAAGAATATTATCCACTTCTTTTTGTGAGATAGGTGCAGGACGTTCTGCAGTACCACCAATAAAGCCCATTACACGGTCAATACTTTTTACTAAATGCCAGCTATCGTCATTCATTGCCATTTCAACTAAAACGTAACCAGGGAAGAACTTACGTTCACTTTTACGTTTTTGGCCAGCACGCATTTCAACAACTTCTTCAGTTGGGACTAAGATTTGTCCAAAGTGCTCTTCCATTTCATTTAAACGGATGTGCTCAACTAATGTTTTTTGTACACGTCCTTCATACCCAGAAAAGGCTTGGACTACATACCATCTCTTTTTTTGAACTTCTTCAGTCATAATAAACCCTTAAATAGAGGTAGTGATAAACGCGATGAGGCGAACGAAAATGCCATCAAGACCCCACAATATCAAACCAACAATGGTTGATACCGCTAAGATGATTAATGTAGTTTGTACTGTTTCTTGGCGAGTTGGCCAAACAACTTTACGCACTTCAAGGCGCGCATCTTTAGCAAAACCAATAAACGTTTTGCCTTTTTCAGTAAATGCAGCAGAAAGAACGGCTAAAGCAGCTAATAATAAAAGTACTGCTACACGTAATACAACATGCGTTTCTTCGCCATATAAATAATTACCAACAATGATTGCTGCTAATAATAAAACGGTGATCGTCCATTTAACTCCATCGAATGAGCTTTTGCTGTTTTCAGAATTTACTGTTGTCATAACGCTTTTTATCCACTGTTAAAATTAATAATACCGACCCTAGCATCAGTTGCTAAGAGGTAAAACAACCACCTATTTAAAGCGATTGTTTAGTAGGTGAAAGACTGCTTTTATATTAAGCATAAGTCGTCACCTAAAAATAAAGCACGTAAGTATAAGGATTTTTCTGTCTTTTGTAACCTGATTATATACAAAAATAACAATTCTTATTGATAAAAGATAAACCAGCGACTTTTCTATTACATCATCACCTAACCATCGCCTCTCTCAAACAAAGTATTGACGTGGTTTATCATATTAATTGAATCTAGGTTTTATATTAACAAACATTAATCTTACACCATAGCAATGACTGTAATTAATGCCCACGCTTATTAGTAAACAACGAACAAACTCTCTCCACTAAATATTGATTAACAAGCAGCATCCCTAAAAGCATAAAAACAATAAACACAATTATAACAGGATTAACTGAACTCAGACTAGACACTGCAGGACCAGGACAGAACCCAGCTAGCCCCCATCCAATGCCAAATATGCTAGCACCAAGAATTAATGGCGCATCCACTTTTGTCTTATGGCTTAATAGCAAAGGTTCACCATTGATAGCTGTTTGGCGTTTTTTAATTACACCGTGATAAATAGGCGTGAACACTAATAGCGCTCCTCCCATCACAAAAGCAAGGCTAGGATCCCATGCTCCCGTTACATTTAAGAAAGCGGTCACTTTATTAGGATCAACCATTTCAGAAATCACCATGCCAGCACCAAATAACAACCCCGCTACCGCTGCAACTGCAATACGAAATAAAGATGAATAGTGCATTTATATAGCTCCGAATAATTGACGAAAATAAACAACCACTATTGCACTAATCATAAACACGACAGTAGCAACAATAGATCGCACCGAAAAACGTCCCATACCAACAATGCCATGACCACTAGTACAACCATTACCTAGACGGGTGCCCACACCCACGAGTAGACCCGCTAACGCTATCAATAAGTAACTATCGGGGCGTAAAGATGGTAAATTAATATCAAAGGGGGCGATAAAAACAGCACTCAAAATCATCGCAATAATAAAAGCAGCACGCCAAGCTGTATCCCCTTTTTTAGGCTGTATCAAACCATTCACAATGCCACTAATACCCGCAACTTTACCACTAAACAACATCAGAATGGCGGCAGATAAACCTAACAACATTCCCCCCAACAATGCATGCCAAGGTATTGAAAACGTCATATATTTCTCTCAATTAAGTTGATTAAACCAGTTTTACTTAAACACAAAAAATCCCATGCAAACTTATAATTAACGCTTTAATGCGCGGGTCTGATAAGGAATAAAATACCTGCTGCGACTCTTTACGCACATCAACCAAACCATTTTTACGTAACACCGATAATTGTTGTGAAAACGCCGACTGACTTAATTCAGACCCGGCTTGTAATTGAGTGACCCCAACTTCCCCTTCGATTAATTGGCACAACACCATGAGACGCTCTTGGTGGGCCATGGTCTTTAACAACTCAGCCACTTCACCAGCGCGTAACTTCATTTCATCGAGTTCCATGAATTTCACCTTATACGATTTATTTATTGTAAAAGAATACTGACCACATTGACATTAGTCAACACTTATTTAGAAAAAGCTAAATTAGATAAAGTTAAATTAGACAAATCTAATTTAATAATTTATAGTTTTTGTAAATTCAAGCACGACTAGTGGTTAATAAATAAAGATCAACGATCAATAAAATCTCACCATCAAATTAATAATGAGCAATACGGAGTAAATTGGATATGACAAAAATTGTAATTATCGGTGGCGTTGCTGGAGGGGCATCAGCAGCAGCACGCGCAAGACGTTTAAGTGAAGATGCACAAATTATTATGCTTGAACGAGGCCCATTTATCTCTTTTGCTAACTGTGGATTACCGTACCATGTAGGTGGAGATATTAAGGATCGCAATCAATTATTACTACAAACTCCGGAAAGCTTCTTAGCTCGTTTTAACGTTGATGTACGACCATTGTCAGAAGTTATTCGCATTAACCGCAACGAAAAAACAATCACCATTAAAAACCTCAATGATGGCAGTGAATATACTGAAAGCTATGACTTTTTAGTATTAAGTCCAGGGGCAGCTCCGATCGTACCTAATATTCCGGGGATTGATAATCCATTAACGCACTCACTGCGTAATATTCCCGATATGGATAACATCATCAATACCATCAAATACAATAAACCTAAGCATGCGACCGTGGTAGGCGGAGGTTTTATTGGATTAGAGATGATGGAAGCATTTCATCAATTGGGCATTAAAACCACCCTATTGGAATTAGCAGACCAAGTGATGACTCCAGTAGACAAAGAGATGGCTGGATTTGCTCATCAAGTGATCCGCGATCATGGTATAGACTTACGTCTAGGCGTTGCATTACAGGGTGTTGAATATATTAAAAATGATCACATCGCTAATCAAGACATTGGTGAAAGTATCGACAACCAACATTTACAAGGCGAACTGAACCTCAGTTTAAGTAATGGTGAACAACTGATCACGGATATATTGATTATGGCCATTGGTGTTCGACCTGAAACCAGTTTAGCTAAACAGGCTGGATTAGACATTGGTTTATTAGGTGGCATTAAAACCAACCTACAATTACAAACCAGTGATCCTGTTATTTATGCCGTTGGCGATGCCATTGAGGAACAGGACTTTGTAACAGGTAAACCAACAATCGTCCCTTTAGCGGGCCCTGCAAACCGACAAGGACGCATGGCTGCTGATAATATGTTTGGTCGCAATCAAGATTATCAAGGTACTCAAGGCACAGCTATTTGTAAAATATTTGATTTAGCGATCGCTTCAACGGGTCAAAACGAAAAGCAGCTTAAACAAAAAGGTATTAACTACGAGAAAGTATTTGTACACACGGCAAGCCATGCTAGCTACTATCCAGGTGCAGAAATAGTCTCATTTAAAATGTTATTTGACCCACAAACAGGAAAAATTCTAGGTGCTCAAGCCGCAGGTAAAGATGGTATCGACAAACGAATCGATATCATGGCTGTCGCGCAACGAGCAGGCATGACAGTGGAGCAACTACAACATCTAGAACTGACTTACGCACCACCATTTGGTAGCGCTAAAGATGTTATCAACCAAGCAGCCTTTGTAGCCTATAACCTTATGATTGGAGATACTAAAGCCATACATTTTGATGAAATTGATCACTTAACTGACCAACAAATATTATTGGATGTACGTACTTCAGGTGAACTAGAAGTGTTAGGGAAAATTGGAGAAGCTATCAACATTCCAGTGGATGAGCTACGCCAACGACTACACGAACTACCAAAGGACAAAGAGATCATTATCTATTGTCAAGTTGGCTTACGTGGCAATGTTGCTTATCGTCAGTTAGTGAATAACGGCTTTAAAGCACGCAACTTAATTGGTGGCTACCGCACTTATAAATTTTCCAAAACTTAGGGGATTTAACCTATTTCGTATTACCACAGAATGTTGTGGTAATACGATTTATCCTTCTAGTAAAAACATAGTCGTGAGTTACTGTGTTTTCATACAAGACTGAGAACCTGTTTAAAAAACCAATATTAGTCAGTAATTTCTTGCTGAGCTTTCCAGACTAAATCACCAATACCATCTGTTGGATTAAAGCCAGCTGGTACAGATAATAAAATATCCCTAATTTTCTGATGGTCAAAGTGATGACAAGCAGTATCTAATTCCTCTAAAATTATTTTATACTGGCTATAAGGTAAAAAACTATCATTAGCGCACATGATACGTTCATGCTCTGTTTTCCCTACATCATCACCAATTAATAACTCTTCAAATAACTTCTCCCCTGGACGTAGCCCTGTATAACGAATTTCAATATCACCATATGGGTTTGATACAGACTTTATTTCTAACCCTGATAACTTGATAAGATTAGATGCTAAATCAACGATTTTAACAGGCTCTCCCATATCTAAAACAAATACATCTCCACCTTTACCTAGCGCTCCTGCTTGAATAACTAACTGAGCAGCTTCTGGAATAGTCATAAAATAACGAATGATATCTGGATGAGTTACAGTGACATAATTCCCCTCAGCAATTTGTCGTTTAAATAATGGAATAACGGAGCCAGATGAACCTAATACATTACCAAACCGGACCATACAAAAACGGGTATTATGATTTTCAGCGGCTAAAGATTGTAATACCAACTCAGCCATACGCTTAGTTGTCCCCATCACGTTAGTAGGGCGAACCGCTTTATCCGTCGAAATTAAAACAAATGACTCAACCTCCGCCTCAATAGCAGCTAATGCCGTATAATATGTACCAAATACGTTATTACGTACCCCTTCGACAACATTATACTCCACCAAAGGAACATGTTTATAAGCCGCGGCATGGTATAAAGTTTGTACTTGAAAACTTTTCAGTACTGTTTTTAAGCGATTTAAACGCTGTACAGAACCTAGTAAAGGAATAATCTTTACATTTAAACCTTGCTCAACAACCAACTCAGACAACTCTTTATCTACTTTATATAATGCAAACTCAGATAATTCAAACAAGATTAGAGAACTGGGTTTTTGCAGAACAATTTGCCGACAAAGCTCAGAGCCAATAGAACCTCCAGCCCCCGTCACCATGACGATTTTGTTCTTTATATTTGCTTCAAGCAGTTGAGGTTTAGCTGGTACCGGCTCTCTGCCTAGTAAGTCTTCAATTGGAACATCACGTAACTGATCAATGGTTGCCGCACCAGAAAGCAAATCAGAAAACTTGGGGATTGATTTTATTTCAACGGGTAAGTCAACGAGTGAATCTATAATATTTTTACGTTGTGTCCTTGTTGCACTTGGCATTGCTAACAAAATAATATCGGCACGTTTTTTAGTGATTAAAGAGTGCAAATTGTTACGATTGAAAACGGTTAACCCATTAACGACGGTCTTAAACAAACGTTTTTCATCATCAATAAATCCAACTGGGTGATATTCATTCCCTTGACGTAACAAATTAACTAATTGACGACCTGAGTCCCCTGCTCCATAAATGATGACTCGTTTTTTTTGCTTACACATAACCTGCGAAACAATAATACGCACACATAACCGAGCGCCACCACAAAGTAAAATTAAGTAAGTAGCATAAATAATTGGAACTGAACGAGGTATAAAAATATCGAAAAAGTATCCCAATACAATAAGCAATATTGCGGAAGCAAAACAACTAATCACAATGGTTAATAAAGCATGTACACTCAAATAACGCAAAATAGCACGATATAATCCAACTCTTGCAAAAATAAAAAGTGTCCATAAAGCAAGAGAAGCTACAAGTAACCAATGGTCAACAAAATCAACGTTACCTAGACGGGTCAAGAAAGCGCCAAAAAAAGCAACGGTGACAAAAAGTGTATCAATAAAAAGGCTAAAAACACGCTTGTAAAACCGAGAGGTTGATAAGATAGAGTTAATGATGATTTGATACCTCTAAGAAGAAAAGGGAAAAACCTTATGATTGGGCATAAAAGTAGAAAACATTGTTAAATTAATATTAGCGCGATGGGATTGCTATTGAACTCGATCACCAGAGCCACTTCCTGTTACCGTCATTATGATATATTTAAAGTAAGCTTGGATGGTTAATTCCTGAATCATTTTTTGATCTGTTTTCGCAAGTAATTTAGGCGTAGACATATCAATAGCATTAACCTGAGCAAGACCTGTGATACCAGGTAGCACATCATAAACATGCATGCGCTCACGCTCTATAATCAACGCCTCCTGATTAAATAAATTAGGACGGGGACCAACAAAACTCATTTCTCCTTTTAATACATTAATTAACTGCGGTAACTCATCAATTTTAGTTTTGCGCAGAAAACCACCTAACTTAGTAATTGATGTAGAACTTGCAAGGTGACTAGCAACTGACTTAGTACCAACAGACATAGTACGAAATTTAATAAGTTTAAATGCGCGCTTATTTTTTCCAACTCTCTCTTGAATGAAAATAGGGGACCCCGTATCAAAATAACTAATAACAGTGACAAGAATCAATATTGGTAAGGTCAATACCAAACCGACTAAAGCCATCAAAAAATCTAAAGCTCGAATAATAAAATAGTTCATTAAAATAATTACTTATTATTGTTAATAAAAGCGTCTGCTGTTTTTCTCATACATTCAACAGTGCGATAAGGTGGGCACCAGTATAGCATTTTTTTTGTTTTAGATATATCTACTTGTAAAGAGCCACACAAACGTTGTGATACAGTCGGCTTGCCAATGAGCTTTGCAGCCAAAATAAATAACGAGCTTGGAAACGGCAATAACCGATTGGGGACCGCTAATGCTGTTGCCATGTTAATTAACAATTGCGAAGTTGAAACATCCTCATCATCTGAGACTAAGAAAGTTTGATTTGCCGCATTAGGGTGTTCAATACAAGTGATGATTAAATCAATTAAGTTATCCACCGATACTAAACTACGTTTATTAGCGTTAATACCACCGAAGGGTAATGGTAGCCCCCTATTCACCCACTTCATCATAGATGCAAAATTGGCCTTTACACCGGGGCCATATACCAATGGAGGACGGATTATAACTACTTCCATTCCAGTTTTTTCTGATATCTTACGTAAACCAATTTCAGCTTCATATTTACTTAACCCATAAGGATCGACAGGAATAAAACTATCATCCGGCTTAAATGGGAAACCTAAAACAGTAGATTCGCCATTCACTTTAATCGAACTTATAAATATAAAACGCTTTACACCTGCATTTGCAGCTTGTTGAGCAAGATTTAGTGTGCCATTAGTATTAACAGCACGAAAGGCATCCAGTGGATTACTATCTTTATCATTCATCACGTGGACTCGAGCAGCACAATGAATAACAGTATCTATGTGATAAGCATCTAATTTAAAGTTCTGTGTAGAAATATGATTATCAACATAAATATAGTCAGATTGTTGGGAAAAATTCAAATCTCTGCCCAATCTAATGACTTGAATATTATTTTTATATAGTTCATCTAATAATATTTTTCCAAGAAATCCCGTTATGCCAGTTAATAAGACCTTCATTTTTTCATTCCAAAAGTAGATTTAAATAAGAACCTTAATAAACTTTTCAAATACCATCTAAAATGTTTAGAAAAAACATTTCTATTTCGATATGCTCCTTGATGAACAGCTTTAATATCAGGAAGATAGATGACTTTCTGATTAAAGTATTTATTTGCTCTATAACAAATATCAACATCCTCATAATACATAAAATAGTTTTCGTCAAAACCATTTAACTGCTTATATAAATCGCTTTTGAAAGCTAAAAATGAAGCCGCAGCCCAATCAACGGCCCCCCCGTAGCTTAATTTTTTTTTATCGTATGCTTTAGTAAATGAACTTCCTTTAAGCACATTGAAAAATGAACAAAAAGTAGGGAATTTTCTTAATGAATTCTCCATTTTTGAAAATTTATCATCGAAGAAAAGATTAATCGCAAAAATTTGACTTGAGTAATTGCCAAGAGAAGCAGACAGTTTGTTAATCATTGCAGCAGAGATATCAAGATCTGGGTTAAATAAAACAAACCAATCTGTTTTATTCATTCCCAAATTGGAAGCAACTTCAAAATTAATGTTATTGTTAGCACCAAAGCCTAATACGGCATCTGAAGCGTTATACATAAAATAGTTTGCAGCACAATATGTCTTCAATTTCGGACTTGATAAATTATCTCTAATAATAACGGTAACATTATCAAGTATATTAATTTCCTTTAAATTCGAATTATTAATGATATCGTCATCATTGCCATGGGAAACAATAGATATATAGATGTGCGCCATACTTTCAAACCTTAATAATATCAAGCTGCAGTCAAAAACACCGAATTAAGATGCATGAAATAACATCTTTCTACTGATAATTACAAAGCGAAATAATGAAGCAGTTTACCCTGTAAGGACTTAATTAATTTAATCGGTATTTCTATTCGTCCGTTTTTTTCTTTTAATACTCTATTAAGAGCAGTATGCCGTACTATTGCATAGTTTTCAGCTGAATTTTATCGTCTAATTCGACAAGCATCTTCATGCTATTCTGGTCTCATTGAGTTAATTGACTCGAAAATTAAAAAAATGGAGCACAGAGCAGATATCTGGATGGCTTAAGGAGGAACAGTGCATTGATATTAGTTATGAAGCGATCTATCAGCACATTTGGTCTACTACGACAATATTGGCCGAAATCAACAGACTTCAAAAAAGTATCGCAATCAGAAGTTCTGAGATGTAATAGTAAAGCTCAATGATAGTCCAAGAAAGAAACTAAATTACAAAAAACCTGCCACATTAATGACTGAACATGGTAGCTATAGCTGCTTAGCGGTTATGCACTTCAACGTTGAATCAGCCGAACTTAATCGTGCCATTACAACAGTTATTCGATAAGTACCTAGTGAGCTTTCTTTAGCCTAACTAATAGTCTAGTTTAATATTTAACGCTGCTTCAACGTTTTTTTTACTTAGCATTTATCTGAAGTTGTTCAGATTTTTTATGTTTTTCCAGCCTTTTAACGAGCAAAAGGCTGGGTATACATTTCGAGAGTACAGTTACGTTGTTACATAACTATTTATTTATTAATTGTTCCATGCGGTTAAAGGACTTATCCCATCCCCATTCAGAAACAGTCCGTTGGGAATTCGTCAATATATCTTTCCTTAGCGATTCATCAACTAACAGTTTCTGTACCGCTTCCTTAGCACCCTTTACATCTTTTAGTTCAACAGCTAAAGCATTATAACCATCAACAATATACTCATCCCAACCAGATACTTTGCCAACAACAGGAACACAACCACAAGCCATTGCTTCTAGTGGTGGTCCAAAGAACCCTTCGATACGACTCATTTTAATGAAAATATCACATGAACTATATAAAGAAGGCATCATATGCATCGGAATTTTTTCAAAGAACTTATCATAGCGCCAAGAATCTTTTGGTTTACCTGCACTTGAAATAAACCAAATTTCACAATCAAGATCTTTTACTGCATTATAACAATCTTCGACCGCTTTAAATGGAATATCAATAGGTCCTTCAATTAGAACTCTTTTCTTTTCACCTTTAGCTTCAAAAATACTGGAACGATTAAACATTTCAGTGTCAATACCATTAGGAACATAGAACGCCTGCTTATTAAACTCATCATGAAATATTTTTTGTATCCAATATGCTTCAGTAAAGTATTCATAATCCTTTGAATAACCATCCGTAATTGTTTTTTGAATAGATTTACTATCTATGAAGCGTCTCTCATCAGACTGCACAAAATATAATTTCCGTTTTGATGGGATTTGTGACAGGTACTGTTCAGTATTCCATGCGGTTGCAATAAGGATATCAATATTTTCTAAAATATAACTTTTAGAGCGACTCATTTCATAGATAGGAACTTTATTATCATACCAGTCGATAGTTTCATCATTTGACATTGTCAATAACGAAACATCAGCTCCTTTTGATAATAAATAATTGGCGTGTTTAAGTATAATCGCTAAGCCACCAGATATACCTAATCCTGCAACGATCCAAACAATTTTTTTAGGTAATTTTACTTTAGTATTATATTGTTCTAATAATTGCTTATACCAATATTGATTATCACCTTCAAAAGTTAATTCATTATTTCCTTTATGTAAGCGTAGTTTTACCAACGGTTCTTGTAGAGATTTCAACTTAAAACCATTAGCATATAAACGAGCCCAAAGTTCATGATCTTCTCGATACTTCATGTTGGTATTAATACCACCAACAGCACGTAGAGCCGACGCACGAACCATAACTGTACTTTGACATGGAATACAGTGCCTAATATGATCTCCTAAATTACCATCAGGACTGAATACAGGAGTTCCATTTTCAACACCATTTACGACTCTTGTTCCATCTATAAGCGGAATCCATGTACCATAGACACCGGCATAATCTTCATGTTCTATCAAAAAATCACAGCTAGTTTTAAGTCTTTCCACAAGAGAAATATCATCACTATCAAGAAAAGCAATAAACTCCCCTTTCGCCTCTAATATTCCTTTATTTCGACCTCTTACAGCATTACCAGATGAACTAGGGTAATTAAATACTTTTATTTTTGAATTATTTTCATACTCAGCGATGGCAGCTAAGGTATTTTCTGGTGAGCCATCAGTAATCAAAATTAACTCTATATTTTCATATGATTGTTCTAAAATTGAATCTATGGCCTCTTTCAATTCCCAGCATCTATCATAAACAGGGATAATAACGCTCACTAAACCGGGTATGAAATCATGACATAATGTGATGTTATTAAACGACACGTCAACATTACTTTCCATAATTTTAATATATCGCGGAAATAGCATTGAAAGAGCTTGAGCTCTCTTCTGTAAGATTAGGTGGAAGGCATACTTAAAGCCTCTATTTTTTATTTGAAATACAACTCTTTTCAATAAAAAGAAGAAAACATCTGCCTTAAATTTAACTTTCTGTAAAAAATCCATATCACTTACTCTATTGTTAATTTTCTTTAAAAAACGACTTATTTTACGACTCTCTAATAATGTAACTTTATAAGAGAGCGCTTCATTTTTTTCGATTAGCGTACTAGCTTTATCTTCTAATACTTTGTTTTTTTCGATTAGCGCACTAGCTTTATTATCTAATGCTTTGTTTTTTTCTTGGTAAATATTATTCATCCCTTCAATATGCCGATTTGCTCTTAAAAGATTAACGTAAGTTAGAGCTATTTTATGATATTGAATCAGAGGCTTTATAAGTCTATATTTTTTATTTACATCAGAAAGAATGTATTTATTTACATTTTTAATGATGTCATGTTTGTCTAATATATGTGAATAATAACAATCTACATAATGCAAATTATTAGAAAAATTAAAATAAACATCTTCGAATATTTCTAATGCAGTTCTTTTTATAGCATTAGGTCTTCCAGAAAAATTATAATGAAAATTTTCAGTAATATTATCTCTAATCCAACCATCTCCTCCGAAATGATCATATATATAGACTGGTATTTTCAATGACATTGCCATGACAGCCGTATAGCCGATAGTAACGACCAAGTCATATTGATTTAAAATATCATTATTAATTAGTACACAGTTATCTTTCGTACCACTTATAAGATCTACTGTTATTCCATTATCAATAAAAATAGGAATAGCATCTAAAAGCTCTTGCGGTGGATGATTAGAAACAATAATAATTCTTTCTAATTTGCGATTTCTATCCATAGGGACATAATCATCTATTCTTATCGAGTTTGGAAAAACTTTTGTATTGATATTTTCAGTAGTTAACTTTATTTGCGATTCAGTTTCACATGAATTACAAATAACCAAATCAAAATAATCCTCTCCTTTAAAAAGGGACTCCAAAGGTTCAAAAGCACTTAGACTAAAATGAATGATTTTTTTTGACTTCAAACCATCTTTAAAAAAATATAAAAATGAAGGCCAATGTAAATTAATAACGATATCGTACTCATCATTTAGAAGCTCTAAGCCATCGGTAATTAAATATTCAGACATTTCATTGTAATAAAAATCTCCGATATCAATACAACCAATTGATACCGAGTGTTCTAATTGACTAAGGGTTCTAGATAGCTCATAAACAACTCTTTCAGACCCAGCGTAATTTCTTAACGTGGAGCATAATATACATATATTCATATTAATTTATCGGGTGGATTTTTTGGGAATTTGAAAAGAGCACTTCACCCCAAGGATAAAGCGGAGTTGAAAAATCAGATTCTTTATGAATAGACTGTCCTAATCTTTCTGTCCACTTCTTTCCATACACTTCATAGGGGAAGTTATCTATATAATAGTGACACTTTTGGTCCCATTTATCCGAGGATATTGCCTTTCCATAATGCTGACATGCAAAAATTGTTAGATATTGATCTGAACTAACAGATGGTTCACGGGCATCGTCTAATATATATTCAGCTTTTGCATTTACATTCCAAGCAAAAATAATATCTCTTCGCTCTATTCCAAAATATTCCCGCCCATTTAATAAGGTCGATTTATTAGTGAAAGCCTTGTTATCATGTTCAGTTAAGTAAGCGTCATAAAGAGGGATTCTAATATAATGCACCTCATCAACATTTAGTTTTAATATGTCTTCTCTAATATTACCAACTAAGCGTTCATCAGCATCTAAATAAAATTTCCACGAAAAGTCAAAGAACTCATCGGAAAATGTATTTAATATATCTCTATGCAATGTTTCTTGATTAGATCTTCCCACACTAGACCAATTTCTATTTCTAATAATCGCACATACTTTTTTATGGTTTCGACATATTTCTAAGGTTTGATCATTACTGTCATCATCAAAAACAATAATGGCATCTGAGAATGTACTAACATGATCAAGAAAGTCTTCTAGAATCAAACTTTCATTTCTAATTCTCGTTAAAGTTACTACTTTATTCCCTCTGACCTTTTGGAAATAATACTCGTAACTTATTTCATTCAATATTCCAGTCATGCTTAATTCCTATTTGCCCCTCATACCGAGGTAGTCCTTTACTGTTAAAAACATCTTCAACAGTAAAGCCAATACTGTGATCATGGCGATCATAATGAAATGTTGCTAATTCATCTGTTAACGATACAGAAATACTATATTTCCCAGGCTTAAAGGGTACAAATGGCATTCCTATTTTAATCGACTTTGGTAGCTTATCTATTACAATCCCATCTCTTACGGTGCTAAATATCGAAATAAAATTCTCATCTTCATCAAAAATAATAACACCTAGTCCAAAGCCATCCCTGACTTCTTTCTTTTGCTCAAAATCAACAGAAATAACTAGCTCCCCCCCGATTGAAACTTTATTCTCCGAAATTGCAATGTCACTAAATACGACACTAGGATCACTTGGTGTTAATTTAATAACAGATTTATTTTCTACATCTTTCTTTGGCTGTAAAAAATTAAGATATTCCTGACAGACATATTTTGCCTCTCCATCCATTCGAATTTTCCCTTTGCTTATCCAAATAGCACGGGTACAAAAATTTCTTACCATTGAAATGGAGTGGCTTACAAAAAATATAGGTATGCCTGAATCTTTTAGTTCTTTCATTTTATTGATCGATTTTTCTTGGAATGATGCATCACCAACACTCAATGCTTCATCAACAATTAACAAATCGGGTTGAGAATGAACTGCAATAGAAAAAGCTAATCTAGCAAACATTCCTGATGAATATGTTTTTACCGGACGATCGATAAACTCCTCGATTTCTGAAAAGTTAATAATATCATTATATTTTGCTCGTATTTCCTTCTGGCTCATTCCAATTAATGCACCATTTAGATATATATTCTCTCTTCCACTAAATTCAGGATTAAAACCAGCACCAAGCTCTAATAATGCTGCAATTTTTTTAGGTTTTATAACATTACCGCTTGTAGGCTTTAATGTGCCTGCAATTATTTGAAGCAATGTTGATTTTCCTGAACCATTTTTCCCAATAATACCAACAGTTTCACCTTCTTTGATAGTAAAATTAACATCTTTTAATGCCCAAAAAGTCTGTTCTTCTTTTTGTTTTTTCAACCCCAGATTAGTTAATATTCGTCTCCATTCGTTGGAGTCAATATTATAACCTTTTGATATATTGTTAATACTAAGCATAATTATATTAAATCCGAAAAGTCTTCTTCTAAACGACGAAATAAGAATATTGAGCAAGCGGTCATTATTAGACCAAGGAGGGTTAATGTCATAAAATTAGAAATATTAAAGTTACCATGGAGTACAACGCTACGAATTCCATTGATAATATGTGTTAATGGATTGTAATGAATAACCCCATTAAAAATGGGACTCACTTTGTCAGCACTAAAAAATATTGGGCTGATGAACATTAAAACTGGGTTAATGAAATTAACAATATTACTCAGATCTTTAAAATAAGCGCCTAAGCAAGATAATAATACTGATAGGCCAAACCCAATAAAAAACAATGGTATTAAATAAAAGAACACTAGGAACTCATACATACTTAAGTTCCCATCAAGAACTTGAGAAGCAATTAACAATAAAGAAAAGTTCACCAATAAAGTAAATAAAGAGCTTAATGTAGTGGAAAAGGGTAACACGAGTCGATTAAAAACAACTTTCTTAACTAAATTACCATTATTTTTTATTAGCTCAGAACTTTTCCCCATTAGCTCTGTAAGAAAAAAATATGGTGATAAACCACAAAATAATGCAATGGTAAAATTTAATTCTTCGCCAGATACGTCCCATTTTGCTTTAAATATATATTGAAACACTGCTGAATATAAAGCTAATAATAAAAGCGGGCTTAAGAACACCCAGAAAAACCCTAGAAGTGAGCCTTTGTAACGAGTTAAAAGCTCTCTTTTACTCAAATTTAGAGATAATGATAAATTCTCTTTCATAACAAAGTATCCGCATTTTCTAATAATAATCCGAACTTATCTTTCTCTGATAATAAAGGCACTTCACCTTTAGTTGGCCACTCAATACCAATTTCAGGGTCATTCCAAAGGACTGAAACTTCACTCGTTGGATCATAATAGTTGGTGCATTTGTAAACAAACTCAGCTTCATCACTGGTAACAAAGAAACCGTGCGCGAAACCTTCTGGTATCCACAATTGACGTTTATTTTCTGCTGAAAGCGTCACCCCAACCCATTGACCGAATGTTGGTGAGTTTTTACGTATATCAACGGCAACATCAAACACTTCACCCGAAACAACTCGAACAAGCTTGCCCTGGGTATTTTCTGTTTGGTAATGCAAACCTCTTAATATCCCTTTTTTCGATTTAGAATGATTATCCTGCACGAATGCAGTCGGTTTACCGGTTACTTTTTGTTCAAATAATTTTTGACTCCAAGTTTCCATAAAAAAACCTCGTTCATCACCATAAACTGCAGGTTCAATAATTTTCACATCGCGTATTTTTGTTTCAATAATTTTCATAATAAACTCAATCTGTTATATATTTGTGTACGCTTTAATGTTCTGTAGCGCAGCCTTCCAATCACTGGCATCAATCCCAAACTGGTCTTTGATTAATGTTGTCGCTAATTTTGAATTAACTGGCCGTTTAGCGGGAGTTGGATACTCTGCGGTGCTGATTGCATTTACAGTCGGAGAACTCTTAAGTACACCTTGCTCTACCGCCTTTTCAAAAATAGAATGAGCAAACTCACTCCAACTTACATGCGGCAAACCAGAAAAATGATAAATGCCGAATTTATCATTTTCACCATCAAAAATTGCTTTAGCCATAACAATTAAAGCCGATGCAATATCACCCGCATACGTTGGACCACCAAATTGATCGCCAACAACACCTAACACATCTCTTGTTTGAGCCAGGCGCAGCATAGTTTTGACAAAGTTATTACCATGTTCACCAAAGACCCACGCAGTTCGCAAAATAATATGTCGAGAGCATGCATTGATAACAGCTTGTTCGCCGGCTAATTTACTCGCACCGTACACACCTTGTAGCGCGGTTGTATCAGCTTCGCTGTAAGTCCCTTTTTTATTACCGGAAAATACATAATCGGTTGAAATATGCAGAATCAACGCACTATTTCGTTCTGCAGCTTCCGCTAAAAATTTTGGACCATCTCGATTCACTGCATACGCTAAATTAATCTCACTTTCTGCTTTATCGACTGCCGTATAAGCAGCTGCATTAATGATTACGTTAGGTTTAAATTCGCCAACAACTCGGTTAACTTGTACTTCGTTAGTAATATCTAACTCAGCTCTGTCTAATGCTAAAAATGTAATCTCAGGTAATCTATTTAGTTGTTCAACTAAACACTTTCCGACTTGACCTTTTTTGCCAGTGATAAGTATTCTCATTTTTGAGCCTCAGTAATCAGGCGTTTTAGATACTGACCATATTCATTTTTCATCATCGGTTTTGCTATTTCAAACACTTGTTGTGAACTTAACCAGCCATTACGCCATGCTATTTCCTCTAAACAAGCCACTTTTAAACCTTGCACATTTTCAATGGTTTGTACAAATGATGAGGCTTCGTGCAAACTTTCATGTGTACCAGTATCTAACCATGCAAAACCGCGCCCAAGTAATTCGACATTTAACGAGCCATCTTTTAAATACATCTCATTAAGTGTAGTTATTTCTAGTTCGCCTCGTTGCGATGGCTTTACTTGTTTAGCGAGTTCAACAACACGGTTATCGTAAAAATATAACCCAGTGACCGCATAATTTGATTTCGGTTTATCTGGTTTTTCTTCTATAGACACGGCTTTCATATTTGCATCGAATTCAACAACCCCAAATCGTTGAGGGTCTTTAACTTGATAACCAAACACAGTAGCCCCATTCGTTCTATTTGCCGCATTTTTTAATGTTTGACTAAAAGATTGTCCATAATAAATATTATCACCTAACACTAAGCAAACATTATCATCACCAATGAACTCCTCTCCGATTAAGAAAGCCTGAGCTAAGCCATCGGGAGAAGGTTGCACAGCATAAGTTAAGTTAATACCGTAATCTGAACCGTTACCTAATAAACGCCTGAAACTTTCATTATCCTCAGGTGTAGTAATAATCAAAATATCACGAATACCTGCTAGCATAAGTGTAGATAAGGGATAATAGATCATGGGCTTATCATAAACCGGTAATAATTGTTTTGATACACCGCGCGTCAATGGGTATAGTCGAGTTCCAGACCCACCAGCTAAAATAATTCCTTTCATAGTATATAGCCCTTTAATTATACGTTGATTTCACCAAGACGCTCTCGCTGATAAGAGCCATCTTGTACATTCAAGCACCATTGCTGGTTATCTAAATACCATTGAATCGTTTTACGTAAACCGGTTTCAAAAGTTTCTTCAGGTGTCCAATTCAGCTCAGAGCTCATTTTGGTTGAATCGATAGCATAGCGTCTATCGTGCCCAGGACGATCAGTTACATAAGTTATTTGTTCTGCATAAGGTGTTTCTTTCGGCACTAAGCTATCTAAAATGGCACAAATAGTTTGCACTACCTCAATATTTTGTTTTTCGTTATGGCCACCGATATTGTAAGTTTCTCCCACAAGCCCTTCGGTAACCACTTTATAAAGTGCACGCGCATGATCTTCCACATACAGCCAATCACGAATTTGGTCGCCTTTACCGTATATTGGTAAAGCTTTACCCTCTAACGCATTTAAGATTACTAATGGGATTAACTTTTCAGGGAAATGATAAGGCCCGTAATTATTTGAGCAATTCGTGACAATAGTAGGAAAACCATAAGTACGTAACCAAGCTCGTACTAAATGATCACTAGAAGCTTTTGATGCAGAATAAGGGCTACTTGGAGTATAAGAGGTTTCTTCAGTAAATAAAGGTAATTCACCTTCTTGTTCATCTGGGTGAGGCAAATCACCATAGACTTCATCGGTTGAAATATGATGGAATCTAAACGCTTTTTTAGCGTCATCTTTTAAGGTATTCCAATATTGGCGTGCAGCTTCTAACAGATTATAAGTGCCAACTATATTAGTTTGGATGAACTCTGCTGGACCTGTAATTGAACGATCTACATGGCTTTCAGCCGCCAAGTGCATCACGGCATCTGGTTGGTGAGTATTAAATACTCTATCAAGCTCAGCTCTATCGCAAATATCAACTTGCTCAAAACAATAACGATCGCTTTTATCAATTTCAAGTAGCGATTCTAAATTGCCCGCATACGTTAACTTATCAACATTTATAATGCTATCTGCTGTGTTGCTGATGATGTTACGAATAACTGCAGACCCGATAAAACCAGCACCGCCTGTTACTAAAATTTTCATTGCATAAACCTTAAATATTGACTATCGCTCTCAGCTTTAAATATTTCAACTACAGCGTTTTATAAAAAGAGCATAATAAGCACTTGAATTATTAATATATTTAATAATAATAAATTTTTAACTAGTAAATAAAAAAACTACCTATGATAAAACTCAAACCTTTATTTGATGCGCGAGATTACCTTTTTTGAGGCAGTAATACAATAAGCGGACAATAGCAGCTTATATTAAATGTGCATTTTTATGGTTTCATTTGTATAATTTAACGTCTTTCTGTTTCATCGTTTTTACTTGTCACAGTCTATCCATTCACTTTTTATAAAAGCTAATACACTTATGATGAAACGTACCTTTACTTCCCCTTGGTCAGATTATGAATTAATCGATGCAGGTAATAATCAAAAACTCGAACGTTGGGGTAACGTTGTCACGATCCGCCCAGAAATGAACGCTTATTTTGAGCCCGTTTTATCTAAAAGAGAGTGGTTGGCTAAAGCGCACTTTGAATTTATTGAGAGCAGCAGCAGTGCTGGAGAGTGGAAAACATTACAAGGTGATTTAGCACATGATTGGCAAATAACCTTTAATAATATCACTATCAACCTACACCTCACTAAGTTCAAGCATGTAGGGTTATTTCCAGAACAACGTGCTAACTGGGATTTTATTGCTAACAACTTAAAGGCCGGTGATCGCTTTTTGAATTTATTTGCTTATACCGGTGTAGCCTCATTAGTCGCAAGAGATCAAGGTGCTGAAGTATTACATTGTGATTCAGTAAAGCAAATCATTAAGTGGGGCAAAGAGAACATGGAATCCTCAGGCTTAACTGATGTGCACTGGGTATTAGAGGATGCATTGAAGTTTGCTCAACGTGAAATTAAACGCGGTAAACAATACCAAGGTTTAATCATGGATCCACCAGCCTTTGGGATTGGCGCGAAAAAAGAACGTTGGAAAATAGAAAATAAATTTCCAGAATTAATACAAGCCGCATTAGCATTACGCGCTAAAGGTGGGTTTATCATTGCCAATACCTATTCACCACGCTTAGATGCACAACGCATTCGAGAAATAACCAATGAGCTATGTAATGGTGAAAAAGTAGAAGTAACGACATTGAGTGTAAAAAGCCAAACGGGCAAAATATTAGACTATGGCTTAAGAACTGTCATTACCGGTAATTAATAAACCCAGACCTTAAAGATGAAAGCTCAAAGATGCCATCTTAAATTACTAGCCATCTATAGCGCTTATCAGCCATGAGCGCTTTTTAACTGATTTTATGCCTGTTGCAGCATCAGATTATCGAATACCTCCATCCATTAATCATTCTTCATTTTTGATTAACTGATAACACACTACTCATTAGCCTAATTCACTTCAACGATAAGCGATAAAATCATTGATACTTTAATAAACAACGCTAATGATATTCATTTCTATTCGCATTAGTGCTACATTATTAATAAGTACGATAAATAATGAGGTGACGAATGGATAATAAAAAAGCATTCAAAGCACTAACCAATAAAATCAAAGAGCTTCAACGCAATCAACATAGGCAACAACAAGAGCCGAAGCAATATCAGCAACATGAATATAAACAGCTGAAGCCAAGCCTATCTTTTACGAATGATTTTAATGCCGCGGATTTATCTTCTGCTTATACTCCGTACAAATCGGTGGCATGTAAAAAATGTCCGGCATTATCTAATGGGCTTTGTAAATGTGCATTGAAACAGATGCACAAAGTCGCGTGACCTCAAAAAGTAGATGTTGAAATTATTTAATATTCGAAAAGTTTTGTCTATGCTGATAGTCGGTAAGTGGCTGCCTGAGAAAGGTTATAACTCCTTATCCCAGTTGTTCTTTTCTTAAAACTCTACCCTTTTAACAATAATAATAATTCAAATGCACTCACCCCAATAAAAATAAATGCCAAGTATTGCCAAAATTTAACAGGATCGCGTTCTAATAACGTTTTCTTAGGTTCTGCCAACTGCTGCTTTTTTTGAACATGACTCAGTTCAGCGACAAACTCACTCATACTGCTATAGCGTTTTAATGGGGCGGGATGTAATGCTTTTTGCAAAACATGATCTAACCGGTTTGATAGCTCTGGTCGATGCGTTTTAATGGGTTGATAAACCCACCCATATTGCCTTGCTCTGTCTAACGATTGTCCTTGATTACCGGGATAAGGCAGGTGGCCTGCTAATAATTCATAGGCAATAACCGCAATTGAAAATAGATCAGATAATGATGAGCTCTCACCCTCATTTAAATATTCTGGTGCAATATAATCAACCGCTCCTAGCGGCTCTTCTTGCTGTTCTTTTTCTATCTCTTCAAAACCATTTACTTTAACCGTACCAAAATCAATAAGTTTCACCTCACCTTGGTCAGAAATCATAATATTTTCAGGCTTTAAATCACGATGCACCATCCCAGCTCGCTGCAATACTCGCACCGCATTTACAACTTTAGTCACAATCTCATAAGCTTGTTGTTGCTCTATGATTGGATTTCTTTGCATCCACTCCCTTAAGGAAATCCCTTCTACTAGCTCGCAAATATGGTACAAAAAAACAGAGTTTTTAATATTACTCGCAATCGACATAATCGCAGGATGCTTAATAGACTGCCCTACCCACTGTTCTTTATAAAAACCTAACAGATAATTTAAATCTTCTTCGAAGTTGAGCGACGGCATTTTAAGCACGACAGATTTTTTTGTACTCTTATCGGTAGCAAGATAGACATGGCTGCGTACCCCTTGATGCAAAATTTTATCAATATGAAAACAATCAATTTCATTTCCTACTTGTAATGCAGGAGGAATGATCAAACTATTTAAATGTACAAATAACTCAGTTAAATCCGCACGAGGTAACGACGTGATCTTGACTAATAAACAACTAATATTATCGCTACTGCCTTGTGCTAAGGCATCATCACAAATTATTTGCGCAAGCTGCTCAAAGGCTTTGGTATCAGCGTCATTACTTAAGGTATTTAAGTAGCCGCTAAGGGAACTGTTATCTAAATAATCATGCACACCATCGCTACATAACATAAACAGGTCTTCAACCTGAACAGGGATTGCTTGGTAATCAATATCAAGGTGGCAATCCATGCCTAGTGCACGTGTTAATACCGCATTTTGTTTATAAACGGCACGGCTATGATCATGCGATAATTGCTTTAATTTTTTTGCTCTAAAACGATAAATACGGCTATCGCCGATATGTAATAAATGCGCAGTATTAGATTTTATGACAACACTACTAAATGTAGTGATCAAGCCATTATGACGAAGATCATCTTGATTGTGTTGGTATAACCAACTATTGAGTGAATTGAGGACTTTACTTGCAGATTCTTTTACATCCCAGTTTTTATTGGTGCTGTAATAGTCACTAATAAACTGAGTAACACTAGTATGGCTAGCTTGTTGGCCTTTGTTACTGCAACTCACACCATCAGCAACACACGCAACAATACCTTTAGTAGTTTTTTCTAAGGCTGAATAAGGATCTTTAACTGCAAAAGCATCTTGATTGACCGAACGCTTTCCGGCTGTTGAATAACCACCGATACACACTTTCAACTTTGGTGTTGATTGACTCTTATTCATGCAGATTGTTACCTTACCGACTTACTGTGATTGCTACAATATGGCAGTGACAAAAGCCACTGCCATAAAATGATTAGTGACTCCCAACATCAATAAGCGTCACACTACCATCTTCATTAACTTCTGCAATCTTGCCTTTTGGTTCAGCCATAAATAATAACGTCACTAAACCAATAAATGCAGTCACTGCAATCACGTAGAAAAATGTTTGGTAATCAACAAAAGATAAGATAGTTAAGTAGACAACCGCACCCACATTACCATAAGCGCCTGTCATACCTGCAATTTGTCCTGTCATACGACGTTTAATTAGTGGCACAGTCGCAAATACAGCACCTTCACCCGCTTGCACGAAGAAAGAACATAACATAGCAGCTGCAACCGCTACCCATAATGTCCAACCACCGTTGATTTGTGCCATTAATAAGTAACCTAGTGCTAAACCTGCCGTCAGGATAATCAGAGTCGATTTACGACCAAATCTATCTGAAAGCCAACCACCACCGGGACGAGATGCTAAGTTCATGAAGGCATAAGCAGAGGCCACCATACCAGCAACAACCGGTGTTAATTCAAAGGTTTCTAGGAAGAACAAAGGTAGCATTGAAACAACGGCTAATTCAGAACCAAAAGTAGCAAAATAAAGAATGTTTAATACCGCAACTTGTTTGAATTTATACTGATGTAATTCAGGTACAGGTGTTGTAAAGATTGATTTATTAACTTTCCATACTTGTGACCATTCATACAGGTATAAAGCTAATAATAAACCGTAAATAGTATAGCAAACAGTGTCAGTGATCATACCCACATTAGAAGGTGAAAGCTTCCAAGCTAATAATGCTAATGCAGCATACATAGGGATTTTCATCAGTAATAATAAGAAGAAATCACCTTTAGAAGTCACTTCCATTGCAGTTAAATTAGCAGGTTTAAAGTATGTCGCCCCTTTTGGGGTGTCTGTTACGTTTGCATAAAAGATAAAACCAAACACTAAGCTTAATAAACCAGTAACAGCCATTGCATAGCGCCATCCGTCATCACCACCAAATAATAAAGCGATCGTTGGTAATGAGAACGCAGCAGCCGCACTACCAAAGTTACCCCAACCACCATAAATACCTTCAGCAGTACCTAGCTCATTATGTGGGAACCATTCAGAGACCAAACGAATACCAACAACAAAACCTGCACCAATGAAACCTAGTGCAAAACGCGATATGGCCGCTTGCATAAAGTTTTCTGAAAAAGCAAAAGTGAAACAAGGAATTGAACATAGGATTAATAACGCTGAATAGACAATTCTTGGTCCATATTTATCTGTTAGCGAACCAATAATGACACGGGCAGGAATAGTGATTGCAACGTTAAGGATCAATAGTGTTTTGATTTCTTCACTACTTAATCCAAGGGTTTCTTTTACTGCATGCAATAAAGGAGCGAAGTTAAACCAAACTGCAAAAGTGATGAAAAAGGCCATCCAACTTAAATGCAGTGTTTTCATTTTTCCCTGAAAAGAAAAAATATTAAAATTACTCTTACTCATATATATCCTGTCTGTCTTATGCAAAAGCTTAATGCGACATTAAGCTTATTAACGTTAACTTATTAACTATAAAAGGTTCGCTTAGCTGGCTTCTTTAAGCTGAATATGATCGTTTTCAATGCGAACGTTAAAGGTTTTAAGTTTATGTTCTTCAGAATCTAAACATTCACCCGTCACTAAGTTAAAACGTTGTTTATACAAAGGTGATGCGACATAAGTGATGTCTGCTGTTGAACCTATGATGCCGCGCGATAACACGTTTGCTTCACCGAATGGGTCAAAGTTATCAACGGCATAAACACTGTTACTTTGTTTACATAAGAATATTGCAACTTGTTGTTGATTAAATAGAGCGCAAATACCTGCATCAGGTGTTAAGTCATTGAGAGGACAGATATCCGTCCATGTTGTATCGTTTGATTTAGCTTCCATGTTTTGCATCCTATTAGCTTAACTCTTTGATTAAAATTTCTTTCTTAGAAGCAGGGAAACGTTGTTCCCTCTCAACTTTGAAAGCAAGGCCAGTATCGGCTTCAGTACTATTGATATAGTGTTTGAAACGTTTTAGTTTTTCTGGATCTTCAATCGTTGTTTTCCACTCACATTGGTAGTTCTCAATGTTAGTTTCCATTTCAGCTTCTAATTCAGTCGCAATATTAAGAGAATCGTTAATTACAACCTCTCTTAAGTATTCAATCCCACCTTCCATATTCTCTAACCACACTGAAGTACGTTGTAGGCGATCTGCCGTACGAATGTAGAACATATAGATGCGATCCACATAAGTGCGTAATTGCTCATCGCTTAAATCAGAAGCAAATAAATCACCATGGCGAGGGCGCATTCCTCCATTACCGCCAACATATAAGTTCCAGCCGCTATCCGTTGCAATTAATCCAAAGTCTTTACCTTGTGCTTCTGCACATTCACGGGTACAACCAGAGACACCGAATTTAACTTTATGAGGAGAACGTAAACCTTTGTAACGATTTTCAAGATCAATCGCGAAACCGATACTGTTTTTAAGCCCGTAACGACACCAAGTACTACCAACACAAGATTTAACGGTACGTAACGACTTGCCGTATGCATGTCCTGTTTCAAAACCTGCATCAACTAACTTTTTCCAAATAGCCGGTAATTCATGCAACTGTGCACCAAATAGGTCAACACGCGCACCGCCGGTAATTTTGGTGTAAAGGTCAAACTCTTTAGCGACTTGCCCGATAACAATCAAACCATCGGGTGTTATTTCACCACCAGGAATACGAGGCACAACGGAATAGGTACCATCTTTTTGCATATTGCCAAGGTAGTTATCATTAGTATCCTGTAAGCCTATGTGCTCATCTTCTAATACATAAGCATTCCAGTAAGACGCTAAAATACTCGCTACTGCAGGTTTACAAATTTCACAACCAATGCCACTTCCACACTCAGCGAGTAAAGCTGAAAATGTTTTAATTTTTTTAACACGGATAATGTCAGCTAGTTCTTGGCGTGAATAAGCAAAATGCTCACAGATATCTTTTTTAACTTCAAAACCAAGGTTTGATAATTCGTTATCTAACACTTGTTTAGCGAGGGCAGAACAACCACCACAACCTGTGGTCGCTTTAGTCGACGCTTTTAGCTCCCCCATGCTGCAACAACCTGCTGCAACCGCATTTTTGATGTCTCCTTTAGACACATCAAAACATGAACAAATAGCAGCCGTATCAGGTAACGCATCAACGCCCATCCCCGCATCTTCTTCACCACCTGATGACGGTAGAATAAGCACACTTGGGTTAGCAGGCAGTTTCATATCATTTAGTTTTAATTGTAATAACGTGCCGTAAGCTTCAACATCCCCTACTAATACCGCACCAACCATTTTTGTGCCGTCAGCTGAAACAATTAAACGCTTGTAAACTTGTTCAATTTCATCGTGATAAGTATACGACTGTGCACCCGGTGTTTTACCGTGCACTTCACCAATACTGGCTACGTCAATACCTAACAACTTCAATTTAGTACTCATGTCTGCACCGGTAAATTCAGAGTCTGAATCTCCATGCATGTGTGCTGCAGCTACTTTTGCCATTTGGTAACCAGGCGCTACTAGACCGAATATAAAGTTTTCCCATAACGCACACTCACCAATCGCGTAAACATCTTCAACACCTGTTTCACAATGGTTGTTAATAACGATACCGCCACGCTCACCAATGGGAATACCAGTTTTACGAGCGAGTTCATCTTGAGGGCGAATACCCGCAGAAAAGATGATCATGTCGGTTTCTAAATGCGAACCATCAGCAAAGTTCATTCTGTAACGCGAGGTTGTACCTGCAACGATTTCTGTGGTCGCTTTTTCAGTATGTACGTGTACACCTAAGTCTTCGATTTTGCGTTTTAATAATGCACCACCGCCATCATCTAACTGAACAGCCATTAAACGTGGTGCGAATTCAACTATATGTGTTTCAACACCTAAATTAACCAATGCGTTACCCGCTTCAAGCCCTAATAAACCGCCACCAATAACAACACCTGTTTTGCTGGTTTCACCGGATTGGGTGATTGCTTCTAAATCATCGATGGTACGATATACATGACAATGCTCTTGGTCATTGCCTGGAATAGGTGGAACAAATGGGTAAGAACCCGTCGCTAATACTAATTTATCGTAGCTTTCAACGCGGCCACTTGCCGTAATAACATTTCTGTTATCAAAGTCTAAATCAACAACTTTATCGTTAAGGACAAATTTGATGCCATTTTCTTGGTAATAGGCAGCATCTGTTAATGCAAGGTCTTCGGCTGTTTTGCCTGAAAAGAAATAACTTAATTGGACACGGTCATATGCAAGGCGGGACTCTTCAGAAAAAGTAATCACCTCATATTTGGACTCATCAGTACCGATAATGGTATCGATAAACTTATGGCCTACCATGCCGTTTCCAACCACAACAATGCGCTGTTTACTCATAATTGTTACTTCCTTTAACTTCTATTTTGTAGTGTTAACTTATTGCTTATGTGCATAAGCTGTAGATATAAGCATCTGAAGTAACCTTTGCAAAGGCGAGGCCAATTACAGAAATCTAAAAAACAAAAATTATTAACTATATAATTTCAATTAGTTACGATTAAAAACAAGGAAATTATTAATTTTTTGACAGTGTTTTTGATGTTTCATTGTTAAATAAATGTAAAGAAACAGTGCAAGATGCGCTTTTTTGGTGCGTTTTTCACAAGAGAAATCATAAGGCCTTTTTTATTTGCGCCATCAAAGTACAACTGAATATCTCTTAACTATTGATTTTAAAGTTAAAAGCTAGCTTTTTAACGTTCATTTAAAAATTACCACATAGTTGGTGTGCTCTTTGCTCCATATATAGGCATAGATATAGATATTCAAAGAGTAGAGAGAACAACATGACCCAAGAAAAGAGCTTATGGACTAAATCAACCTGTGCGTATTGTGGTGTGGGCTGTGGCATTGAAGCAAGTATCGGCGCTAAAGGTGAATTAAGCATTCGCGGCGATCAATCACACCCAGCTAACTACGGAAACCTCTGTTCTAAAGGATTAGCGCTAGGTGAAACCGTGAGTCATGAAGGTCGACTATTGCACCCTTCAATTGATGGTATTGAAACTGACTGGCCCAAAGCATTACAACATGTTGCTTCAAAATTCTCACAAGCGATTGAAGAATATGGTCCAGATTCAGTGGCTTTTTATGTATCAGGTCAACTCCTCACTGAAGATTATTATGTTGCGAATAAACTGATGAAAGGGTTTATTGGCAGTGGTAACATTGATACCAATTCACGACTATGTATGTCATCAAGTGTAGTTGGCCACAAGCGTGCTTTTGGTAGTGATACTGTGCCCGGTTGTTATGAAGATCTTGATACGGCAGAATTAGTTACTATCACAGGGTCCAACCTTGCATGGTGTCATCCCGTTTTATTTCAACGCTTGAAAGCTGAAAAAGCCAAGCGTGACAATCTATTTATTGTGGTTATCGATCCACGTGAAACAGATACCTGTTCGATTGCAGATTTGCATTTAGCTATTCAACCAGAAACTGACGTTGCATTATTTAATGGCTTATTGACTTACCTCGTTGACCATAAAAAAATTGATAATGACTATATTCAGCAACATAGTGAAGGATTTGAAGCGGCACTTAAAAGTGCCCAAGAAGATACGCCAAACATTACTCAATTAGCGACCAACTTAGCGCTAAATAAACAAGACTTAATCGTATTTTTCGAGCACTTTGCTAACACCAAAAAAACACTGACTGTTTACTCTCAAGGTGTAAACCAATCAACGCAAGGCAGTAATAAAGTAAACAGTATTATTAACTGCCATATTGCCACTGGCCGAATAGGCAACCCCGGCATGGGCCCTTTCTCAATCACAGGGCAACCCAATGCAATGGGAGGCCGAGAAGTGGGCGGGCTTGCGAATACCTTGGCAGCACATATGGAATTTGGCGACCAAAAAACCAATCAACTAATCAGTGATTTCTGGGAAACAGATCAACTAGCCACCAGCCCAGGATTAAAAGCAGTCGACCTATTTGAAGCAATGAATGAAGGCAAAATAAAAGCAGTTTGGATCATGGCAACCAACCCTGTAGTGAGCTTACCTAATAGTAATAAAATTATTGAAGCCTTAAAAAAATGCCCAACGGTTATTGTGTCAGATTGCATGGCTGAAACAGCAACAACACAGTACGCAGATGTATTGTTACCAGCGCAAGGTTGGAGTGAAAAGTCAGGCACCGTCACCAACTCTGAAAGACGCATTTCAAGACAACGCCGTTTATTACCGAGCCCAGGTGTTGCCAAACCGGATTGGTGGATTATTACTGAAGTGGCGAAGAAAATGGGGTTTGCAAAGGCATTTAACTTTCTTCATGAGGGAGAAGTTTTCTCTGAGTTTACAAAAATGACCACGTTAGACAATGAAGATGGTTTATCACGTGACCTTAATTTAATTGGATTAACAACGTTAGATGCAAAGGGATATAGCCAATTAACACCTCAACAATGGCCAGTCACTGAATTACAAACAGAAAATATACATCAACGCTTATTTGCTGATAAACAATTTTTCACCGCTTCTAAGAAAGCCCAATTTATTGCAGTTTCACAGTTAGCAACGAGCATTAATGTAAAAAGCGAACCGCCTAAACAATCTCAATACCCTTTAATCTTAAATAGTGGCCGTATTCGAGACCATTGGCATACGATGACTCGCACCGGTTTATCAAGCCGATTAGGGGCACATATAACAGAACCTTTTGTTGCAATACACCCAAATGATGCAGAAAAATTACAGATAAAAGATAACAATTTGGTGGCGATCAATAGCCCTCAAGGTACAATGTTAGTGAGAGCTTTACTCACTAAGCAACAAAATATAGGGCAAATTTTTACGCCAATTCACTGGAATAGTCAAACGGCTAAAAGCGCTAATATTTGTAATTTAGTCAGTGATGATAACGACCCTATTTCTGGACAACCAGGTTTTAAATCCACTCAAGTGAATGTTAAAAAATGGCATTATCGTAGTGAAGCAATGTTGTTAACTCGTGAGCCTTTAGTCCTTAATGAGTTTGATTATTGGGTAAAACAGAAAGTTGAAAAAGGTTACTTATACCGTATTGCAGATAATCGTTCACCTATAGTGTTAGCTGAAAAATTACAAAGCCTGTTAAATAATAAACAAGGTAAAACACTGCAATTTTCAAGTACCGATCAATCCCAACAGGCTATTCATCGTTATGCTTTTGTGCAAAATGCACAACTTAATAATGCTTATATTACCTCTGAACAGCTCACTACACAGTCATTAGATTGGCTACAAAGTGTGTTAGATCTTCCACTTGATAGTAGTATTGAATTAACCTTAATTTCCGGCATTGTAGAAGGGAAACTAGCGCAAGGTAAAATAATTTGTGCTTGTAAACAAGTCGGCATCAACACTATTACTGACGCGATTTTAGAAGAAGGTTGTCAAACACTTGATAGCATAAAACAATGCACTGGTGCAGGAACAGGTTGTGGTAGCTGTTTACCTGAAGTAGAAAGTATTTTGGCCGATAAATTGGTTGTGACAACACAGCACATTGAAGTTGAGGAGTTTGTTGCTTAATTATTTTTTTATATGCAGTACAAATTAATCAAGGCTAATAGCACATTTTAGTATTTATTAAGCCTTATTTTCCTTCGTGCCCTCTGTGTAGCGAAGCGGCTTCGTGGTAAATAGCTTCTTTCTGACTTTTCAATAGCCACAAAAAAAGCGATCAATGATCGCTTTTTTAAATGTAACTGAATTGGCAGCAACTATTTATTAATATCAACTAAGGTAAAGTCCATTGTACAAACGTCACCAAATTTAACCGTAGACTTAGCACCAACTAACACTTCATGCACCCCAGTGATAGCACCAGAACAACATAAAGAGCCAGCAGGTAATGTAATACCGCGCTCAGCACAACAATCAATCATGAAAGCTAATGCAGCCATTGGGCCATTTAAAATACCATCGGTAGGAGCAGTATTAATTAGTTGGTCATTAATAGTAACGCTCGTTTGCATGTTAGCAATGCTATTTTTCCAATCACTAATAGCGCTGCCCACTACCACACCGTATTGGTTACCAATATCTGCAATGATTGCCGTTGGACCATAACTATTTAGGTCAACAACCGGGCTACTTGCAATTTCGATACCTGCGTAAACACCCTTAACAAGATGCTCAACACCGTCTGCAGTATTAATGCTACCTGGAGCGATATCTTGATTAATCTCAATCACTAACTCAGCTTCAATAGCAATAAAACCACCAGCAAACACTGGTAATTCAAACATTTCACCTGTTGCTTGTTGCTCATTTAAAGGCACGTGTACATTTTTAAATATAGGACCAATAATACGCTCAGCACCCATTTTTTCACGTAGTTCAGATGGAACCATGCCTACTTTCCAGCCAACAATCGGTTGCTCAGAAGCACTAACTGAACCATCCTGAACAACATACGCTTCTTCTAATGTACTTGGGATAGGGCCAGGAAAACGGTCTAAAATACGAACATCTTTACGAGCACTAGAAAGTGCGTGTGCTAGTTCACTGATTTGCTCACTAGTTAAAGGGGTAGCTGACATAAAATACTCTCACAATAGTTTCATAAATTTATGGTGATGGCGGCAACAAGTAAGTGCAAACTTGAGCCCTGAAAAATCAGTATAAACGTCCTATAACAGCAAACAAAGGGATAATTAGCTGTTTAACTAGGATTTTGATTGAGATCTAAGATTCAATGACTTATGAGAAAAAGAGTGATAATTAAACAGGTAAAAGGAATCATTTAGATAGGTTGTGCAAGGAGCGATTCGATTTTAAGTCATTTAATGAATTAGATTGAAAATTCTACTCAGCGAAAGGTCAATTTATAAAAAAGATCTAATACCTGAATTTTATAGTTCGTATTTATTTTATACTTTGTTATATTATAACAAATAAATTGTTATGTTGTAACAAAGCAATAATTTAATGCTAAAACATTATCGGTGGGAAGAACATGATTAATCTAACTAATTTATGCTTTGCTTGGCAGAAAAAAGACATTATTAATATTAAAGCATTAAACATTAATAAAGGCCAACACCTCTTTATTGAAGGCCCGAGTGGTAGTGGTAAAAGTACATTATTAAATTTATTAGGCGGAGTGTTAACACCACAAAGTGGCGATGTAAGTATTCTGGGACAATCTTTAAATGCGCTATCTTCCAGTCAAAAAGACAGTTTTAGAGCCAATCATATCGGCTTCATATTCCAACAGTTTAATTTGATCCCCTATTTAAGTGTGTTAGATAACATCACTTTACCTTGCACCTTCTCAAAAGCCCGAAAAGAAAAAGCGCTAAAGCACAGTAAAAGCTTAAATGAAGAAGCCATTCGTTTATTAGCCGCGCTGGGTTTACACGATTCAGAATTATTACAGCGCAGTGTTAATGAACTCAGTGTTGGACAACAACAACGAGTGGCCGCGGCCAGAGCGATGTTAGGAAGCCCTGAAATAATTATTGCTGATGAACCCTCCTCTGCATTGGACAGTGATCATCGCCAAGGTTTTATTAAAATACTATTTGAAGAGTGTCAAAAAGAGAATATTACCCTTATTTTTGTCAGCCACGATGCCGATTTAAAACATCACTTTACGCATAACATTAATTTACAACAGCTCAATCAGGTGAACTTCAAGGAATCGATATAATGGCGATTTTATCATTAGCATTCAAAAGCTTACTTAACCGTAAACTGACCTTTTTTATTACTCTGTTTTCTATCGCAATCAGCGTCACTTTATTGCTAGGTGTTCAAACCTTAAAAACAGAAACCAATAATAGTTTCATGAAAAGTATTTCTGGTACTGATTTAATTATTGGTTCTCGAGGCGCTTCTTCACAATTATTATTGAGCTCAGTTTTTCATATTGGTAATACTACCAATACCATTAAATATGATACTTACCAGACAATCAGTGAGTCCCCTGCAGTCGAATGGTCTGTGCCAATTTCATTGGGTGATTCTCATCATGGCTATACCGTAATGGCTACTGATTTGAGTTTCTTCGATTATTTTAGCTATGCGAATAAACAACATTTAAAGGTTGAGTCAGGAAAAATAGATGATGATATGTTTGCAGTTGTTATTGGTTCAGAAGTCGCTAAAAAATTAAATTATAAAATTGGTGATGAAGTTATCGTCACACATGGCGGTGGTGAAATAGAAGGACATCATCATGACAATATTCCTTACTTCATCAGTGCAATTCTATCCCCTTCTTTTACCGCTATAGACCAGTCTCTTATTATTTCATTGGAAGCAATGGAAGCAATGCATACCGATAACCACGGTCATTTTGGTGCTTTACCTGGTGAAACCCTATTAGCTTCTGGTCATACTGTTCACGATGGACATGACCACGAAGATGTAAATCATGAAGAACATCATGATGAAGCTACTCACGATGAGCATGACCACGAAGATGCAAATCATCAAGAACATGACCATGAAAAACATCATGGTGAAGCCACTCACGATGAACATGACCACGAAGATGCAAATCATCAAGAACATCATGGTGAAGCTACTCACGATGAACATGACCACGAAGATGCAAATCATCAAGAACATGACCATGAAAAACATAATGGTGAAGCCACTCACGATGAACATGACCATGAAGATGCAAATCATCAAGAACATCATGATAAAGCGACTAATGAAAGTCATCGTGATACACAGGAACAACGTGTTGCTAGGTTATTAAAGATAAAACCAGAGAATATTAATGCAATCTTTGTCGGTTTAACATCCCCACAAGCCGTATTAGGCATGCAGAATTATGTTAATAACTTTCAAGCAGAGCCATTATCAGCGATTATTCCTGCGTTAGCATTACAAGAGCTATGGCAATTTTTTAGTCTCGCAGAAATGGCGTTAAACATCGTAACGGTGTTTGTTGTATTAGTAGGCTTATTAGGTATGTTAAGTATTATTCTAATGAGTTTAAATGAACGTCGTCGAGAAATGGCCATCTTACGCTCAGTGGGCGCGAGACCAGGTCATATCTTTGGTTTGATTATTGGTGAAGCCGGTTTTGTATGTTTTGCAGGGATAGTACTCGGTGTCGCATTGCTTTATTTATTACTTGCGGTGTTACAAGCCCCCCTTGCCTCTTATTATGGGTTTTATATTGACATCAATATGCTAACGTCTAATGATCTACTTATTTTAACTGTAATCCAAGGTAGTGCTTTATTGATTGCACTTATCCCTGGCTGGCTGATCTACAAATATTCATTATCAGATGGAATGAGCATTAAATTTTAGGAATAAGCATGAAAAAATTTTTATTAATACCATTTTTAATCATCTTAACGTCTATGGTTCAGGCCCAACCGATGCAGATCGGTTGGCAAGACTTGCAGGGAAAAGTTGAACCTTATCAAGACCCTTTTTCTGCTTTAACAGATGATCAACTTTTTAATCTATCTGTTTATGGCCGTATTACAGAGATGCAAACCTTATATCCTTCATATGAGATAACTGATGCAATGCTCAAAGAAGCTGAAGAAGCTAAAGCTCAGTTAATAAAAGAAAATATTAATATTGAGTATATGTTTGAACAGCGCGATATTATTATGAAAAAGCGCCAAAAAGCAGCCCTAATTACTAATGACTTGTTAGCCAATAGAGAAATACAAATGTCTGGTTATATGTTGGCGCTTGAGTTTGATAATGGGACCGTATCGGAGTTTTTACTGGTTCCTACCATTGGGGCTTGCTCACACAAACCAGTGCCTCCGGCGAACCAACTAATATTCGTAAAAGCAGCAACTCCTGTTAATGCGGGATCTCCTTATATGCCAATAAAAATAACGGGCACGCTACGAGTCACACCGGAAGTTAAAGATCTTTATTTAGTTGATGGTAAAAAACAAGTGCGTATGGCTTATAGTATAGAAGATGCCATCGTAGAACCATTTATTGCAACGCATTAAATTTGGTAACAAGTTAACACTCAAAACCGTGGCGGAGTAACTGCCACGGTTTTGAAACAATTGAGATTCCGATTAGCAACTAATAGCAAATTTAATAACGAGTCAGTAACTAATTTAACCTAAGCTAATCTAGCCTAGTTACACTAAACCCCTTACCTTTTAATTTACTTAAATCAACCATCACATTTTGACTGCCTACACCATGTACATTACATTGCGCACTCACCACTACCTGCATCAATGCTTTAGGCAACTTGATATTGCATAAACTGCGTGTAAAAGGCTGTTCGTTATCATGGGGATGTGCCAGCTCTAGAATAGCCAATACATTGCCTTTTAAGTCAGTTATTTTCCAAGCATCTGCATAATGCTGCCAACCTTGGTCGTTATGCCTCACTTTAGTATTAAAGCACCAACTGTCATCTTTGCTTTGAATAGCATTTACATTTATAACTTGTGCAAATTCTAGTGATGAGGGAAAAGGATCCAATGGCGTTTCAGCTGCAAATACCACAGAAGTAAAAAGCCCTAATACCAATAATTTTTTCATTCCTCCTCCCATCAATATGTCGTTTTTATATGCTAACGGCAGATAATGCTGGCTGTGCATTAGTTAATTAAGCAATAAGCAATTAAGGCATTAAACCAGTTACTGGTCACTCATCTACAGGTTAATCATTATTAATCCTAGAAAATCAAGTTAGCATAAAATTGGATTTTTTTTAAACAAATAAGATCTTTAAAAACAACATCTACGTATACAACATATATAAAACATAACAGAGCGAACGATAGCACAATTGCACCCAGCAGCGAGCTACAGAATATTTACCCTGACATTCTTGATCTATTAGGTTCGATTTACTAAATATGAATAGGCAGATGACTATCAATACAAGTTTTTTGAGGAGAAATTTATCACTTTTAAATATTTTGACAGCAGTGATTTTAAAGCTATGCCAGATAGGGATAGAGCGCGGTTTATTAATAGCTTATCCGGCTTTAAAAGTGCCAACCTAATAGCAACACAAAATGCTGATGGTAACAGCAATGTGGCTATCTTTAGTTCAGTTGTTCATCTCGGAGCATCGCCCGCATTAGTTGGCTTTGTCATGCGCCCTGACAACAATGATAGGCACACATTAGATAACATTATCAATACCTCTGAGTATACGATCAACCAAGTATCTGCTGATTTCTATCAACAAGCACATCAAACCTCTGCTCATTATACTAAACATCAAAGTGAGTTTGAAGCAACGGGGTTATCGACACATTTTATCGATCCTATAAAAGCACCTTTTGTGAAAGAGAGTGTTTTAAAATATGCCGTTGAGTTAAAGGAAATAATCCCCATCCCACTCAATAACACACAGTTTATTATTGGTGAGATAAAGCTAGTTGTCTGTGCTCATGATGCGATTCAAGAAGATGGTTACATTGATATCGAACAACTACATACTACCTCGATATCTGGATTGGATAGCTATCATACTAGTCAGCGTCTATCTCGCTTAAGCTACGCTAAACCCAACAAAAACAATCGTAAATTAAGTGTCAACGGTGAACCGTTATGAACGATATAAGCAAGGCTGAAAGGGTAAACAATAGCAAAAAAGCAGATAAGGGAGTTGAAAAAACATCAACTTCCTTAGGTTACTTAGGGTTATTACCCTTCTGTATTTGTTTATTGCTTAGCCAAATAGTAAATAACGAGCAACTAGAATCTCACTATTTTATTGTTTCGATACAACAAGCTTTTGTTTTTTATAGCGCCATTATATTGAGTTTTATATCCGGCACGTTATGGCAAAAGCAAGCATCGAAAAGACAGATTAAGTTACAAGTACTCAGTAATATATTTTGTTTAATTTCCTTCGCTTGTTTATTACTACCTGCTTTTCATGCGCTAATTATTTTGCCTACCGCTTATGCAGGGCTGCTGTTGGCAGAATACTTACTCCGTTTTCAACAACAAATAACATTAACAGCAAGCTATATAAAAATGAGGCTAATACTGACACTGTTAGTTGTTTTATCACATATTAGTGCACTTCAATTATGGTATTAACAACAGGCTATAATGGAAGAATAATAAGGATCATAATATGAGTTCGAAAAAATTAACCATTTTTTACGATGGTAGATGCCCATTATGTAGTTTAGAAATGCAAAGATTAACACAACAAGATCTGACTGATCAAATCAGTTTAGAAGACCTACATCAGGATAATTTTACAGCCCGCTTTCCTCATATTAACGTGGCGAAGGCACTGGCTATTTTACATGGTGAATATCAAGGTAAGCTATTACTAGGTTTAGAAGTTACACACCGAGCTTGGACACTAGTAGGAAAAGGGACACTCGTCGCTCCCTTGCAATGGCCGGTTATGAAGCAAGTCGCTAATGCATCTTACTTAATACTCGCTAAATATCGTTATCCTATTTCTAGCTTTATACATCGTCGCTTTGGAATAGGTATCAATACATGCGAACAAGGAACCTGTTATGAAAGACCAAACAACACTAATCATCGGCGCTAACAGTGATATTGCAAAATCGCTTGCAGTTGAAGTGATAAAAACCGAACAGTCCCACTTAATGGTGATCACCCGTGATAGTCACTTTTATCAACAGGAGCAGTTTAACAATAGTGATATTTTCTTAGTGGCCGATTATCAAGAGTCGACGATACAAAAAATAGTCACAGACTTAAATAAACAACTTACGGCACCATTATCACAGGTATTTATTTGTCATGGTTTATTACATAGTGAGCAAGTGACGCCTGAAAAACGCTTACAATCATTAACAGAAAATGCATTTAATGAAGTGATGACAGCCAATGCGCTTACTCCTATATTATGGATAAAAAATTTAATCCCAACCTTTAAACACAGGTTGAACCAAAAACAAGCCTGCAAAATCGTTGTATTTAGCGCTCGCGTGGGCAGTATCAGTGACAATCAAATAGGTGGTTGGTATAGCTATCGCGCATCAAAAGCAGCATTAAACATGTTAATCAAATCCGCGGCAGTGGAATTCTCAAGAACGGTTAAAAACGTTAAATTAATCTCTTTTCACCCAGGGACAACGGATACTCCGCTTTCTAAACCTTTCCAAAAAAATGTGCCTGAACATAAATTATTTAGCAGTGAGTTTGTTGCATTACAACTTCTAGAAATAGTAAAAAATACTAACATCGATGGCGAAGCAAGCTTTGTTGATTGGCAAGGTAAAACAATCCCTTGGTAACTACGACAAGTGATCATTAACCACTTGTCGTAGTGAACACTAATGGTATTGTCTTTAAAGAAGAAGGATACATTTAAGGTTATCTATATTTAAGGCGTATCTACTACTCCTTGTCAAAACTGTCCACCACAATTGCCCCCATTGAAGCAGGCATCGTAATCACAATAATGCGTTTAATAGCGATCAATGGGTCATCGAAGAAGGGCAACTTATTTAAGCAAAAGAGCACTAATGCGACCACTAAAGCCGTCATAATATAAGCAATGATAATACGTGAGACAAAAACTAACTTTCTAGATTGTATATCTTTTTGGAAAACACTTTCATAGGTATATAGTGTTAAAAATATAACGGATAAGGTTAATAACATTAACAGGTTAGTATGAGGTAAAGTTTCACCTAAGCGCCACGCTTCTTCAGAAAAAGAGATCGGAACAGCTAGTGCAAATGCACCTACAAATATCTGACTCGCATCTTCAAAATTAAAGCTAAATTTCATATATTTCCTAAATAACCTTAATCAACAATTAATAAAGATAGTACTTTTTGAGTATTGATAGAGCATGCAGAACACTCAATTGCTCATTATTCCTTTGCATTCGATTCTTATACTCAGTGACTTCCACTTACTTTTTTATCGATTAAACCATAAGGTAAAGCACTAAAAATATTAGGCTGTTGGGTGATCGTTGGCGCGGCATGTACTCCTTTCCAATCAAGCAACATAATCGCTAAGACATTACGATGATCCCCTTTTTTCAAATCAACTCCTCCCGTCACAGAAGGCACTAAACCCTGCTCGCGATTTAATGATTGCTGAATAACTTTTCTCGTTTTTAATACCACCGGATCATCATCCAAACCAGCCAATAAAAAGTTAATGCCAACCTCGGCAATAACATCTTCTTTTGCTCGAGCAATAATAATATCAATATTATCGCGATAGTAATCAAATACCCATTGGTAATCTTCTTCCCTAACAGAGTGTTGATAATAAGCAGATGCAGCGAGGATAATATGTGTTAATCCGTAAATTTTATTGCCAAATTGCTGTTCTGATAAACTGCTATCCATCGCATCAGGATACACCTTTCTAAAGCTACTAATAAACTCATCAACAACATCCTGCTCGCCCAGTTGTCGTAACCAGTACACTTGATTGGCTAACTGCGCAGCCCAAGCTTTGATCATAGCCTCATTGGTTGCATATTTAGTAAAATCATAACGGCGAATAATTTGTTTTAATCTATTATTCTCAAGGTGCTGTAATCCATACTCATTCGCACGGGCCATTGACCCCAGTAAATCAACACCTAAATAAAGGTACTCTGGCATCTCCTTAGTAATTTGATAACGTAACTGACTACGCTCGCTTTCCTCATCCAAATAACCTTTAATGCGCTTCTCTGCATACTTACTGATCTGCTCCTGTGTATGTACTTCGTTAGCAAAATAATTTAATCGACTAGCAACGCGCGCCATGTCCGACCATATCGCAGCAGCATATTTATTATCAAGCGTTTGTCGGTACATTCTCAAACCATAATGACCAGACTTAAAAGCAGGCAAAGTATATAAACGTGCTTCATAGGTACTACGAATCAAAGCGGCATCTTGTTCAAAACTAGGATGAAAGTTAATAACTTGTTGAGATAATTGATTTTGAACATCAACAGCGGGTGTTTTGATAGAGAGTAGTGACTCTGAACTATATACATTTACGGTAACGAGCAAAGAGATAAGAATAGAACTGGTAATATGTAAAAATCTCATACAATTTCCTTTTTGTCTTAGCTAATCAGTATTTAAATAATCGATTAACCAAGCTAATTTAAAAATACGATGACTGCGCAAGCTCTATAAAAAAACAAAGACCATTAAACGATTAATGGTCTTTCAATACAGGATAACTTATGTGTCTACGATACTATTTTTATAATAAAATATAGCTTAACGATTGAACATAATTGCTGTTCTTAACCAGCCCAAAGCAATAATGCCATGATTTGTGGCGATAAAATTCGCAAACACATTACTAAAGGATAAACTGTGGCATAAGCAAGCGCTGAAGCACCGCTAGTTGGGTGTAAACCATTAGCAAAAGCCAATGCAGGAGGATCGGTCATTGAACCAGCTAACATACCACATATCGTTAAATAGTTTATTTTAGCGAATATGCGCGCAATAAACCCCACCACAATAAGTGGAATAAACGTAATGGCAATACCGTAGCACATCCAAATTAGGCCATCACCTTCGACCAAAGTGTGCACAAACCCACCACCTGATTTAAGGCCAACTACCGCGAGAAAAAGTACAATACCAATTTCACGTAACGCAAGATTAGCACTCGGAGGCATAAACCAATACAATTTACCAATACTACCAATTCTAGCGAGGATCAGAGCAACGACCAGTGGTCCACCTGCTAGGCCTAATTTCAATGCCACAGGAAATCCAGGAATAGTAATAGGAATAGAACCAACTAGCATACCTAAGCCAATACCAATAAATACTGGCAACATTTGTACTTGTTGTAACTTTTGCTCTGCATTCCCTACCACAGCACCTACCGCATCGATTGCATCTTGTCGCCCTACTAGATTTAAAATATCACCGAACTGTAACGAGGTTGAACTACTTGGCACTAACTCAATACCACTTCGATGGAGTCGAGAAATAACCACATCATAAGTTTCAATTAAATTTAACTCTCTAATCGTTTTATTTAACACTTCATCAGCAGTCACCACTACGCGCACTGAACGTAAATTGGTACCCTTTGTTGAAAGAGATGTATCGACCACTTCACCAATTATAATACGCGCCTCATTGACCGATGCTACATCTCCAACTAGATGTAATAAATCCCCCATTTTTACGATGCTACTAGCCATTGGCACGAGCAGTTCACCATTATGTTTTAAACGAGAGCAGACGACTCGACCACTATTAATGACGGGTATGTCTTTAATCATTAAGCCGTCTAAATTTGTATTATGCAGTTCGACGTTAAGAGAGGCTAAGTTAGAACTTTTCTTTCCTGAATTATCATCAAAAGAGTCAGCTTCATCATTAATATTTATTCGGAAAAACCACCGAATAATCCACATAGTGAATAAAATACCGCAGATACCAAAAGGATAGGCAATCGCATACCCCATCCCAGTTTGCTCCAACAAATCAGCACTCACTCCAAGCTCTCCCATGATTTGCTGACCAGCCCCTAATGAAGGAGTATTAGTCACGGCACCTGAGAAAATACCTAGAATAATCGGCAATGGCACATCAAATATTTTGTACAATAGAGCTGTCACAATGCAACTCAGCAGAACCAATAAAGCGGCAAAACCATTTAATCGCATTCCAGAACTGCGCAGAGAAGCAAAGAAACCAGGACCTACTTGAATACCAATGGTATAAACAAACAGAATTAGACCAAACTCTTGAATGAAATGTAACGTATGCATATCGAGTTCAATACCATACTGAGTGGAAAAGTGACCAACAAAAATACCGCCAAAAAGCACGCCGCCAATACCTAACCCAACACCATAAACTTTCCAACTTCCTATCCATAAGCCGAGCACTGCAACCAGTGACAACATACTAATAGATAGTGCGATCTCACTCATAAAAACTCCTTTAATAAATAATAGCCAACCCGATAAAAATAGGTTCATTTAAACAAGTTGGAATCAATGAACAGAGTGAAAAGAGTGAAAAGCTAATTGATAAAAGTTATCGTTAAAAAGTAAGCAATGCCAATCAAATCAAACTAATAGGTAGCTATAATAGGTCTATTATTAATCATAATTAGCTATCTAAATCACACTTACTTAGTGCTATTTGCAAAGGGAATAAATAGATATCAAAAACAAAGGTCAGATCTCATAATTGATTTTTCATTAAATCAATAACAGACAAAGTATTAATTATTCATATATTGAATAAAAAACTTCAAGCACGTTGCGCTTAGGTCGTACATTAAACGATGTTCGTTTCTACCTATCACAATGAAGGAGGCCACTGCATAGCGCTTTGTTTTCTCCCGTATTCAAATAGGGCAAAGCGAACAAAAGCCCTAAACGAAAAAATCCCTGTAGACAGAGTCTACAGGGATTGTTCTGAATACTATGCAAGCTCGGCGATGGGTGGAGATTGCTCATGACCCATCGCTATCGCGATATCACCAGGGCACACAGAGCTTAGCCCGCTCATAAGACGATGCTGACCGCATCATTCCTCCCTATCTGTCGCACTAAAGGATGGCCACTGCGTGGCGCTTTATTTATCCCCTGCTCAAGCAGGACATCACCACCAAAAGCCCTAATCGAAAAAATCCCTGCTGACATAAGTTAACAGGGATTGTTCCGAATACTATGCAAGCTTGGCGATGGGTGAAGATTGCTCATGACCCATCGCTATCGCGATATCACCAGGGCACACAGAGCTTAGCCCGCTCATAAGACGATGCTGACCGCATCATTCACCCCTATCTGTCGCACTGAAGGATGGCCACTGCGTGGCGCTTTATTTATCCCCTGCTCAAGCAGGACATCACCACCAAAAGCCCTAAACGAAAAAATCCCTGCTGACATAAGTCAACAGGGATTGTTCGTATTAGGCGCTTGGCGATGACCTACTTTCGCATGGGGAGACCCCACACTATCATCGGCGCAGCTGCGTTTCACTTCTGAGTTCGGCATGGGATCAGGTGGTACCACAGCGCTATTGTCGCCAA
>NZ_JACJDP010000119.1:0-291 GCF_014163575.1 Psychromonas sp. SR45-3 | reverse complement strand
GTAAGCGTCTAGCAAAGCACACCTAGTATCGACTTTCTGATTGTTTAAAAATATCTGCTCAATAATAAATTCGGATCAGATAATGCAAACTTACAGAACAAGCGCACAGTGGCAACAACTCTTTCAACAACGCAGCCATTTCAGTGGTACTAATGTTGAATTCTGTCAACACCATAATGTCTCTATTACCACTTATTATAAACAGCGCACTTTATTGACAGAGGGCTTGCCTAAAACACCTTTACCAACACAAACGCCAAGACCCACAGCATCACGCTTTGTCCAGGTAAA
>NZ_JACJDP010000118.1:0-291 GCF_014163575.1 Psychromonas sp. SR45-3 | reverse complement strand
CAAGGTAGCCCTAGGGGAACCTGGGGCTGGATCACCTCCTTACGTAAAGAAACACACATTAAGTATTTGCGTAGCAAAAACTTAACCCGAGAGTAGATTTGCGTAGCAAATGTGCGTCGGAGCAACGAGTGCCCACACAGATTGTTTGATTAGAATGATAAAGCGCAAAAATAGTTCCGGGTCCCCATCGTCTAGAGGCCTAGGACACCGCCCTTTCACGGCGGTAACAGGGGTTCAAATCCCCTTGGGGATACCAACACTATTCTAGAATCTAAAGTCACTTAATAACTG
>NZ_JACJDP010000117.1:0-299 GCF_014163575.1 Psychromonas sp. SR45-3 | reverse complement strand
GATGCACCGTCATCACTTATCTTTAGCCGTCAAAACTTGAAACCACAAGCACGTGACGCACAGCAATTAGCTGACGTTGTGAAAGGTGGTTATGTATTGATTGATTCAGCAACACCAGCTGAAATCATTCTAATTGCTACAGGTTCTGAAGTTCAGTTAGCGGTTGAATCTGCTGCTGAATTAACAGCACAAGGTAAAGCGGTACGTGTTGTATCTATCCCTTGTACTGAGCAGTTTGAATTACAATCAGCAGAGTACAAAGAATCTGTATTACCAGCAGCAGTGACTAAACGTGTTGC
>NZ_JACJDP010000116.1:0-301 GCF_014163575.1 Psychromonas sp. SR45-3 | reverse complement strand
CGTCTGCGCTCGCCGTAACTTTAAGTTTGTTTATCACTTGGTATTCCGCCCTAACGGCGGGTTACTTTCTTTTGCATGCCCAAAAGAACCCCATACCTACAAGAGCAAAGAAAAAGGCACACCGAGTCGCTTTCTGATCCAATCAATGAATAACTTTCTTAACGCACCAGTTCATGCGCACATCCATGTGCTAAATGAACTTACAGCAAACGTCCTGTTTGCTGTTGCTGAAAGTTCTTAATTGTTTGGGAAAGCTCAACGGTGGGGTAGTTGTAGCCGCATTGAGTTGTAATTCGTCTGT
>NZ_JACJDP010000115.1:0-345 GCF_014163575.1 Psychromonas sp. SR45-3 | reverse complement strand
AGCTCAACTTATTACTAGTAAATACCAATATGGTTTACCGCTTTATCGCCAAGAAGCGATGTTCAAGCAATACGGTATCGAGCTCAGTCGCCAAACCATGAGCAGTTGGATAGACAAATCAGCCACCCGCTTCGCCCCCTTAGTTGAAAGACTGAAAGTCGAGCTGTTAAAGCAGCCCACGCTGTTTGCCGATGAAACGCCATTAAAAGTGGTCAAGTCTGATAAAGTGAATAGTTACATGTGGGTCTATTGCTCAGGGCAAGACTCACCAGTCCCGAATCATCCTGTCCCTAATATCGTACTTTACGACTTCCACAATAGTCGCGCAGCCACCTGCGTGGTCGA
>NZ_JACJDP010000114.1:0-349 GCF_014163575.1 Psychromonas sp. SR45-3 | reverse complement strand
ATCGAGGATAAAACCTGTGGTTGCTGTGGCGGTGAGCTACATAAAATGGGTGAGGATAAGTCAGAAAAGCTTGAGTTTATCCCCGCTCAAATTAAAGTGATTGAGCACATTCGTCCTAAATACGCCTGTCGTCACTGTGATAAATCGTCGACTCATACACCGATTAAACAAGCTGCCATGCCCGCGATGCCGATAAATAAAGGGATAGCAACAGCGAGTTTGTTAGCTCAACTTATTACTAGTAAATACCAATATGGTTTACCGCTTTATCGCCAAGAAGCGATGTTCAAGCAATACGGTATCGAGCTCAGTCGCCAAACCATGAGCAGTTGGATAGACAAATCAGCCA
>NZ_JACJDP010000113.1:0-373 GCF_014163575.1 Psychromonas sp. SR45-3 | reverse complement strand
AACTCAGAAGTGAAACGCAGCTGCGCCGATGATAGTGTGGGGTCTCCCCATGCGAAAGTAGGTCATCGCCAAGCGCCTAATACGGAAAAACCCTGTAGACTCTGTCTACAGGGTTTTTTTCGTTTAGGGCTTTTGAATAATGACCTACTTGAACATGGAAAGGTGAAGGGTAGCAACGCAGTTGCTTGCCTTTTATGCGACAGTAGGGCGAATATCGCGATAGCGATGGGTCATGAGCAATGTCCACCCATCGCCAAGCGCCTAATTTAAAATAGCCCCACTGGTTAGTTCCGGTGGGGCTTTTTTAATTGTGTTGATTTATGAGCTAGGCAGAAAGTAGGGCGAGTTTGCCGACAGGCAAGGTTGACGAGCG
>NZ_JACJDP010000112.1:0-402 GCF_014163575.1 Psychromonas sp. SR45-3 | reverse complement strand
CATGCTCGGAGGTAGTTTATTATGACTCAATCTCGACAATCTCAAGTATCGCTTGCTGATACCCCTTATTACCACTGTATATCTCGTTGTGTTCGTCGAGCTTATTTATGTGGTGAAGATAAATATACTGGCCAATCATTTGAACACCGCCGCCAATGGATGGTTGAGCGAATGCATCAACTCGCTTCTATTTTTAGTATTAACATTTGTGCCTATGCCATTATGTCGAATCACTATCACTTAGTTTTGCACATCGATGAACAAGAAAATTATTTATTTAGTAACGAGCAGGTTTGCCAACGATGGGGAAGCTTGTACTCAATGCCAACCTTAATTGACCGTTGGTTAAAAGAGCAAACAATATCTGACGAAGAAAGTAAAGCTGCGCTGAATATTATCAAT
>NZ_JACJDP010000111.1:0-407 GCF_014163575.1 Psychromonas sp. SR45-3 | reverse complement strand
GTTGCTGCTAGAGTTGTTAATTTTTTCATTTTGAATACCTTAAATAATTTGTTGATACATATTTGTATTGAATGAGTGGTTAATGCGTTACCGCTGTTTCCTCACTCGATGTAGCTATTATGCCTATTATTTATGTGACCGTCATCACTCTATTTTTCCATTCATTGTGGCTTTTTTGTCACCAATCGAATTTAGAATGAAAAAAGCTAGGTGATTGTTCACCGTTTACCTTGTTGTTTATTTACCTGTGACGTGGGCTTATTTCTTCTTGCTCACTCACATTAACAAGGTTTGAATCAGCCAACTCCTTTGCTTCATCTTGTTTTAATACACACTCACTTCAAAAGACCTACTTAGTGGGAAATAAATTTCCTTTATTGCAAATATTTTTTGCAAGCCGTGTATTT
>NZ_JACJDP010000110.1:0-409 GCF_014163575.1 Psychromonas sp. SR45-3 | reverse complement strand
GTAACTTATCTAAGGCTTCTAACATGTTGGACACTTATTCTTATTAAGAATGAGTGGTGGAGCTATGCGGGATCGAACCGCAGACCTCCTGCGTGCAAGGCAGGCGCTCTCCCAGCTGAGCTATAGCCCCAACATGGTGTGCATAAATAGAAATCCAATTTCAAATTACAAGAAATTGGTGGGTCTGGGCAGATTCGAACTGCCGACCTCACCCTTATCAGGGGTGCGCTCTAACCAACTGAGCTACAGACCCAATATAGGTCTATCTATACGTCTCTTTACTTTTCTAATCAAACAATCTGTGTGGGCACTCGCTAAGTATTTGCGAAGCAAAAACTTTGGCCGGTAGGTTTATTTGCCTAAGCAAATTCACCGTAAGGCTTGTTGATGTCTTTCTTTACGTAAGGAG
>NZ_JACJDP010000010.1:0-117449 GCF_014163575.1 Psychromonas sp. SR45-3 | reverse complement strand
CGAGCATTCGTTTTAGAACGCTGTCCACGTACAGGCAAGCTGCGACGATGACGAAGTCCACGGTAACAACCAAGGTCCATTAGACGCTTGATGCTCATAGATACTTCACGACGTAAATCACCTTCAACGGCGAATTTAGCTACTTCTGTACGAAGAGCTTCGATTTGTGTTTCATCCAGATCTTTAAGCTTAGTACTTTCAGCAATACCTGACTCAGCACAAATAATTTGTGAACGAGTCTTACCAATGCCAAAAATAGCAGTTAATGCGATAACTGCATGCTTATGATCAGGAACGTTAATGCCAGCGATACGGGCCACTATGCACTCCTTAAAGTTAACGATTCATTTGTGAAAAGCCCGGTAGGATACTCGACAAATGATAAATTAGCAAACAAAACACAGCTTAGATGAAAATTCACCTAAGCTGCTAATATATCCAAAATCTCTGTAGATTAGCCTTGGCGTTGTTTATGCTTTGGCTCTACGCAGATAACTCGCACCACACCGTGGCGTTTGATAACTTTGCAGTTACGACAGATTTTTTTAACGGATGCACGAACTTTCATTGCAACACTCCGTAGTTAGTATAACTATCAAGCTAGAAAATTATTTTCCGTAGTCTTTCAAGTTAGCTTTTTTCAAGACAGAATCATATTGATTAGACATCAAATGAGTCTGCACCTGTGCCATAAAGTCCATGATAACAACAACAATAATTAATAACGACGTACCACCGAAGTAGAACTGCGTATTCATTGCAACCATCATAAACTCGGGAATCAAACAGATAAAGGTAATATATAACGCACCAGCTAATGTTAGACGCGTCATCACTTTATCAATGTAACGTGATGTTTGTTCTCCTGGACGGATTCCTGGGATAAAGGCACCGCTTTTCTTCAAATTATCTGCAGTTTCACGTGGATTAAACGTAAGTGCAGTATAAAAGAAGCAAAAGAAGATAATAGCAGCAGCATATAACATCATATGCAACGGTTGTCCTGGCTGTAACGCCAAAGAAACATCCGATAACCAGCTTAAACCTTCAGTCTGACCAAACCACTGGGCAATAGTACCAGGGAATAAGATAACACTCGAAGCAAAAATTGCAGGAATTACACCAGCCATATTTAATTTTAATGGCAAGTGAGTGCTTTGAGCAGCAAAAACCTTACGGCCTTGTTGGCGTTTTGCGTAGTTAACAACGATACGTCGCTGACCACGTTCAACAAATACTACAAACGCAGTAGTTGCAAAAACGATAACAATTAATGCTAACAACACTAGAAGGTGAATTTCACCTTGTCGAGCTTGCTCAGCAGTTTGCCCGATTGCCGATGGCAACCCGGCAATAATACCTACAAAGATAATGATAGAAATACCATTACCAATACCGCGCTCAGTTATTTGCTCACCTAGCCACATAAGGAACATAGTTCCAGTCACTAAACTAACAACTGCCGTGATGTAAAAGCTCAGACCTGCATTTTCAACAAGTCCGGGCATCATCGTAGGCAAACCGGTTGCAATACCAATTGCTTGGAACGTACCTAATACCAAAGTACCGTAACGTGTGTACTGGTTAATCTTACGACGACCAGACTCACCCTCTTTCTTTAGCTCAGCTAAAGGAGGATGAACTACCGTAAGCAGTTGGATAATAATAGACGCAGAAATATACGGCATAATACCCAATGCAAAGATAGAAGCACGCTCAAGCGCACCACCAGAGAACATGTTAAACATTTCTATGATGGTACCCTTTTGCTGTTGGAAAAGATCAGCTAGGACAGCGGCGTCAATACCAGGAATTGGAACAAAAGAGCCCGCACGGAACACTAATATAGCGCCTAAAACAAATAGTAAACGAGTTTTAAGTTCGCTTAAATTGCTTCCTTGTGCCGCTTTTGAATCTAATCCTGGTTTCTTAGCCATTACCTATTATTCCTCGATTTTTCCGCCTGCCGCTTCAATTGCAGCACGCGCACCTTTCGTTACACGAAGGCCTTGTACTGTTACTGAGCGAGAGATTTCACCAGATAGAACTACTTTAGCAAACTTAGTTGTGTTTGTTAGTAGACCTGCCTGTTTCAACGTTTCAAGCGTCACAATATCGCCTTCTACTTTAGCAATTTCGTTCAAACGAACTTCACCGCTAACTAGAGATTTACGAGATGTGAAACCAAATTTTGGTAAACGTTGTTTTAATGGCATTTGACCGCCTTCAAAACCAGGACGTACAGTACCGCCTGAACGAGATTTTTGACCTTTGTGACCGCGGCCACCTGTCTTACCTAGTCCAGAACCGATACCACGGCCTACACGTTTAGCAGCAGGCTTAGAGCCAGCCGCTGGAGATAGAGTATTAAGTTTCATTATTACCCCTCAACCTTAACCATATAGTAAACTTTATTAACCATACCACGTACAGCAGGAGTATCTTGCAACTCTACTGTGTGACCGATGCGACGCAGGCCTAGACCTGTTAATGTTGCACGGTGCTTTGGTAAACGGCCAATTGCACTTTTGGTTTGAGTTACTTTAATCGTTTTAGTAGCCATGCTGAATTACCCCAGAATATCACTAACGTTTAAGCCACGCTTAGCTGCGATTTGCTCAGGAGAGTTCATGCTCTCTAGTGCATCCATCGTAGCGCGGACAACGTTAATTGGGTTAGTTGAGCCGTAAGCTTTTGATAGTACGTTCTGTACACCAACAACTTCTAACACGGCACGCATTGCACCACCTGCGATGATACCAGTACCTTCCGATGCTGGTTGCATATATACCTTAGAACCAGAATGACGGCCCTTAACAGGATGCTGCAGAGTGTTACCTTTTAATTGGATTTCGCTGATATTGCGACGTGCTTTTTCCATAGCTTTTTGAATAGCTGCTGGAACTTCACGTGCCTTACCATAGCCGAAACCAACACGACCATTACCATCACCAACAACTGTTAGTGCTGTAAAGCTAAAGATGCGACCACCTTTAACTACTTTTGAAACACGGTTTACTGCGATTAGCTTTTCGTTCAGATCACCGGTTTGAGATTCTACTTTTGACATAATCTTTACCCTTAGAACTGTAGACCAGCTTCACGAGCTGCGTCAGCTAGTGCTGCAACACGACCGTGGTATTGGAAACCGCTACGGTCAAAAGAAATTTTAGAAATCCCTTTCTCTACCGCACGCTCTGCAACTAATTTTCCAATTAGTTGAGCTGCTTCTTTATTACCACCGTTCTTAACTAGTGCAATTACTTCTTTTTCTAATGTAGAAGCGCTTGCTACGACTTGTGCGTCTGCTGTAATTACCTGCGCGTAAGTATGGCGAGGTGTACGGTTTATCACAAGACGAGTTGCACCAAGATCTTGCAATTTCTTACGTGTGCGGGTAGCACGACGAAGACGAGATGCTTTCTTATCCATAGTGTCTTACCTTACTTTTTCTTCGCTTCTTTACGACGCACGTTTTCATCAGCGTAACGAACACCTTTACCTTTATAAGGTTCTGGTGGACGGAATGCACGAATCTCTGCAGCTACTTGGCCAACTTGTTGCTTGTCAGAACCTGAGATGATGATTTCTGTTTGGCTTGGAGCCGTAGCAGAAATACCTTCTGGTAATGCATATACAACAGGATGAGAGAAACCTAAAGTTAGGTTTACATCTTGACCTTTAACTTGTGCACGGTAACCAACACCTTGAAGAAGAAGAGTCTTCTTGAAGCCTTCAGTTACACCTACAACCATATTGTTAACGTTAGCACGTGCAGTACCTGCTTGTGCCCATGCGTCTTTAACACCTTCAACAGGTACGAAAGTTAACACGCCATCTTCAAAATTAACAATAACAGCATCATTAAGAGTACGAACTAATTCGCTTTTACCACTTTTAACAGTGATCTCTTGACCATTTACTTTTACTTCTACGCCAGCAGAAACAGTAATCGGTGCCTTAGCTATACGAGACATAGATTACTCCTTAAGATACGTAACAGATGATCTCACCGCCGATGCTTGCATTACGCGCAGCTCGGTCAGTCATAACACCTTGAGAAGTTGAAACGATCGCAATACCTAAACCAGCCATAACCTTAGGAAGATCATTTGCACCTTTATAGATACGAAGACCTGGACGGCTTACTCGTTTGATAGTATCGATTACTTTTTTGCCTTCGAAGTACTTTAAAGTAACTTCTAATTCAGGCTTTGTGTCACCAGCAACAGCGAAATCTGCAACATAACCTTCTGCTTTAAGCACAGTTGCAATTGCAACTTTTTGCTTAGAAGAAGGCATCTTAACAGATACTTTGCTTGCTGCTTGACCGTTACGAATACGCGTTAGCATATCCGAAATAGGATCTTGCATGCTCATAACTATTTACTCCGTGATTAATTGATTACCAGCTGGCTTTTTTCAGGCCAGGGATTTCTCCGCGCATCATATGCTCACGAACCTTAATACGGCTCATGCCAAATTTACGAAGATAACCATGTGGACGACCAGTAACGTTACAACGATTACGTTGACGTACTGAACTTGAATCACGAGGTAGCGATTGAAGTTCTAACACTGCATTCCAACGATCTTCGTCAGATGTATTTACATTGTTAATTGTTGCTTTTAATGCTGCACGCTTTTCAGCGAACTTAGCAACTAACTTCTCACGTTTTACTTCACGCGCTTTCATTGATTGTTTAGCCATTTTCTAACTCCTTACTTACGGAATGGGAAGTTGAACGCAGACAAAAGTGCGCGTGCTTCTTCGTCAGACTTAGCTGAAGTAGTAATTGTGATATCTAAACCACGTACTTTATCAACTTTATCGTAATCGATTTCAGGGAAAATGATTTGCTCACGAACACCCATAGAGTAGTTACCACGACCATCGAATGACTTAGCATTCAGGCCACGGAAATCACGTACGCGTGGGATAGCGATTGTTACCAAACGCTCAAAGAAATCCCACATACGTGCACCACGTAGTGTTACTTTACAACCAATCGGGTAGCCTTCACGAATTTTGAAGCCTGCCACAGAGCGGCGTGCTTTAGTGATCATTGGCTTTTGACCTGAGATTGCTGCCATATCTGACGCAGCGTGCTCTAGGACTTTTTTATCAGCCAGTGCTTCACCAACACCCATATTAAGGGTGATTTTCTCTATTCGAGGGACTTGCATGACAGACGTATAGTCGAATTGCTTTTGCAAATCAGACACCACGTTGTCTTTATAGAAATCATGCAGTTTCGCCATCGTAAACTCCAGTTACTTCACAAGTTCATTATTAGATTTGAAGAAACGTACTTTTTGTCCGTCTTCTAGTCTAAAACCAACACGATCTGCTTTACTCGTTGCCGAGTTGTAGATCGCAACATTTGATACTTCGATCGGTGCATTCTGTTCAATGATACCGCCAGTTACACCCGCTTGTGGGTTTGGCTTTTGGTGTTTCTTTTGAACATTTACACCTTCAATAATTACTTTACCGTTCGCTAAAACTTGAGAAATTTTCCCAGTTTTACCTTTATCTTTACCGGCAATAACAATTACTTCATCGTCACGTTTTATTTTTGCTGCCATTTTCGGTTCCTTACAGTACTTCTGGCGCCAGTGAAACTATCTTCATGAAATTTTCATTTCGAAGCTCACGGGTTACAGGGCCAAAGATACGTGTACCGACTGGCTGGTTGTTTGCATTCAAGATAACCGCAGCGTTGCGATCAAAACGAATAACAGAACCATCGGGACGACGTACACCTTTTCTGGTACGCACTACCACAGCTGAATGAACATCACCTTTTTTAATTTTTCCACGAGGAATTGCTTCCTTCACAGAAACTTTGATGATGTCACCGATTGCTGCATAACGGCGATGCGAGCCACCAAGGACCTTAATACACATTACGCGTCGAGCGCCACTATTGTCGGCGACATCTAGCACACTTTGCATTTGGATCATTATAGTGCTCCGCTATTTACTATTGATACTCTCTAATGAGTCGTGTTCCCATATTTTCAGGGAGCGGCATCATACCACCAACTTTATTAGAAAGATAGTCTAAAAAAACGGCACTCAAAAAATGAGCACCGCTTAGCTTATGTAATCAAATTTAACTTACTGAAAACAGTAGGTTATGCTTTGGTTACGATTTGTGCCAATGTCCAAGACTTAGTCTTAGATAAAGGACGACATTCACTTACTAGTACAATATCACCTTCATTACATTGGTTTGTTTCATCATGTGCATGTAGCTTTGTAGTACGCTTCATGAATTTACCGTATAACGGGTGCTTCACTTTACGTTCAACAGCTACAACGATAGATTTATCCATCTTTGCACTGATTACTTTACCTTGAAGAGTACGAGTGTTTTTTTCGCTCATTACGCACCTGCCTTCTGATTTAATACTGTCTTAACACGGGCAATGTCACGACGCACTTGTTTGATTGAGTGCGGCTTTTCTAACTGACCTGTGTTTAACTGCATACGTAAGTTAAATTGCTCACGTAATAAGTTTAGAAGTTCAGCATTAAGCTCTTCAACGCTTTTTTCTTTAAGTTCGTTAGCTTTCATTACATCACCTTACGAGTTACGAAAGTTGTTGCCACTGGCAATTTAGCTGCTGCAAGAGCAAACGCTTCACGAGCTAATGCTTCTGGAACACCTTCCATTTCATAAAGAACTTTACCTGGCTGAGTTTGAGCAACCCAATATTCCACGTTACCTTTACCTTTACCTTGGCGCACTTCTAACGGTTTGCTGGTAATCGGCTTATCAGGAAACACACGGATCCAGATTTTACCTTGACGTTTAACATGACGAGTCATTGCACGACGTGCTGCTTCGATTTGACGAGCAGTAATTCGACCACGACCAGTTGCTTTTAGTCCAAATTCGCCAAAGCTGACTTCCGCACCTTTAGAAAGACCACGGTTGCGGCCTTTCATCATTTTACGGAACTTCATACGTTTTGGTTGCATCATAGCGTATTTCTCCTACTTACCGCGACCTTTGCGTTTTGGTTTAGCTGGCGCTTCTTCTTGTTGAAGTGGTAAACCACCAAGAATTTCGCCTTTAAAGATCCAAACCTTAACACCAATGATACCGTAAACAGTCAATGCTTCTGATGTTGAGTAATCAATATCGGCACGAAGAGTATGTAGAGGTACACGACCTTCACGATACCATTCGTCACGAGCGATTTCTGCACCACCAAGACGACCACTAACTTGAACTTTGATACCTTTAGCGCCTAGACGCATAGCATTTTGTACCGCACGCTTCATAGCACGACGGAACATAACACGACGCTCTAACTGAGAAGAGATTGAATCTGCTACTAGTTTTGCGTCAAGTTCAGGTTTACGAACTTCTGAGATATTGATTTGAGCTGGAACGCCCGCCATTTTAGCAATAGCTGTGCGTAGCAATTCAACATCTTCGCCTTTTTTACCAATTACAACACCAGGACGAGCTGTGTGAATAGTCACACGTACGCTTTTCGCTGGACGTTCAATAGTAATTTTAGACAAAGAAGCATTTTTCAATTTCTCTGTTAAGAATTTACGGATTTGAAAATCACTGTATAAGTTATCTGCAAAATCTTTTTTGCCTGCATACCAAGTAGAGCTAAATGCTTTAGTGATACCTAGGCGAATACCGTTAGGATGAACTTTCTGTCCCATTGTTTAACCCCTGTCTGATACCACTACTGTGATATGGCAAGAACGCTTCATGATACGATCGGCACGGCCTTTCGCACGCGGCATGATACGCTTCATTGTTGGACCTTCGTCAACACAAATTTTTGTGATAACTAGCTCATCAACATCAGCGCCTTCATTATGCTCGGCGTTTGCAATTGCAGAATCTACAACTTTCTTAATCAAAACAGCGGCTTTCTTAGGGCTGTATGATAAAAGTTCTAGTGCTTTTTCTACTGGAAGACCACGTACTTGGTCTGCTACCAGGCGCGCTTTCTGAGCCGAAGAACGAGCATATAAATGTTTAGCTAAAGCTTCCATAATTACCTCTATTTCTTCGCTTTCTTGTCCGCGGTATGACCACGGTAAGTGCGCGTTGGTGCAAATTCACCCAGTTTGTGACCGATCATTTCATCAGTTACAAATACTGGCACGTGTTGACGCCCGTTATGGACAGCGATAGTTAGACCAATCATATCAGGAATGATCATAGAGCGACGAGACCAAGTCTTAATAGGCTTTTTCTCGTTACTGTCAACCGCTTTCTCTACCTTCTTCAGCAAGTGTAGGTCAATAAAAGGACCCTTCTTGAGAGAACGTGGCATGGCGATACCTCTACTTATTTCTTATTGCGACGACGAACAATATACTGATCAGTTTTCTTGTTCTTACGAGTTTTGTAACCCTTAGTTGGAACACCCCAAGGAGAAACAGGATGACGACCGCCACTTGTTTTACCTTCACCACCACCATGTGGGTGATCTACTGGGTTCATTACAACACCACGAACGGTAGGACGAACACCACGCCAACGCGTAGCACCAGCTTTACCTAATTGGCGTAGCATATGTTCTGCATTACCAACTTCACCGATTGTTGCACGACACTCAGCAGGGATTTTACGCATTTCACCACTACGTAAACGTAGAGTAACGTAAGCACCATCACGAGCTATAATTTGGCTGTATGAACCAGCAGAACGTGCAATTTGTGCACCTTTAGCGGGTTTCATTTCTACAGCATGTACTGTAGTACCTACTGGGATATTACGCATCGGTAAGCAGTTACCTGCTTTAATTGATGCATCTTCACCAGATTGGATCATATCACCAGCAACCATGCCTTTAGGGGCAAGGATGTAGCGACGTTCACCATCAGCATAAAGTACTAGTGCGATATTTGCACTACGGTTTGGATCATATTCCAAACGCTCTACTTTTGCCGGGATACCATCTTTATTACGTTTAAAATCAACTAAACGATAGTGTTGTTTATGACCACCACCGATATGTCGAACCGTAATACGACCGCCATTATTACGACCACCAGATTTAGATTTTGACTCTAAAAGTGGAGCGTATGGCTTGCCTTTATGCAGATCGTTATTTACCACTTTAACTAAGTGGCGACGACCTGGAGACGTAGGCTTACATTTTACAATAGCCATAAAATAATTCCTCTACTCAGCGCCATCGAAACTGATATCTGCACCTTCAGCCAGAGTAACGTATGCTTTTTTCCAGTCGCTACGGCGACCCATACGTTGACCTGAACGCTTGGTTTTACCCTTCACGTTTAGTGTGCGAACACCAGTAACTTCAACATCAAATAACTTCTGAACTGCCGCTTTGACTTCTGCTTTAGTCGCAGTACCTGCAACTTTGAACACCATAGTGTTATGGTTTTCAGCAGATAAAGTTCCCTTTTCAGAGACATGCGGGGCTAGAATAACTTGCAGTAAACGTGCTTCACTGATCATGCTAGGCTCTCCTCAATCTTTTTCACTGCATCAGCAGTTACTAAAACTTTATCAAACGCGATTAGGCTAACTGGGTCAATGCCTTGCACATCACGAACGTCAACTTTGTACAAGTTGCGCGCTGCTAAGAATAGATTTTCATCTAATTCTTCAGTGATGATTAATACATCTTTAAGATCCAGGTCTTTTAATTTAGCTGCAAGCTCTTTAGTTTTCGGAGCCTCAACAGTAAATTTCTCGACAACGATTAGACGATCCTGACGAACTAACTCAGAAAGAATACTTCTCACTGCACCACGATACATTTTTTTGTTAACTTTCTGGCTATGGTCCTGTGGACGAGCTGCAAAAGTTACACCACCACCAACCCAAATTGGGCTGCGGATTGTACCTGCACGTGCGCGGCCAGTACCCTTTTGACGCCATGGTTTTTTACCACCACCGCGAACTTCACTACGGGTTTTCTGAGCGCGAGTACCTTGACGAGCACCAGCTGCATATGCAACGACTACCTGATGTACAAGGGCTTCGTTGTATTCACGTCCAAAGGTAGTGTCAGAAACTTCAAGAGCACTTTGTGCATCTTTCAATACCAATTCCATTACTAACTCCTCGGCTATGCTTTAACAGCAGGTTTGATGAATACGTCGCCATTTTTCGCACCAGCTACTGCACCTTTAACGAGCAGTAAGTTGCGTTCAATGTCTACGCGTACAACTTCAAGGTTTTGAGTCGTAACACGCTCAGCACCCATGTGACCAGCCATTTTCTTGCCTTTAAATACGCGTCCAGGTGTTTGACATTGGCCAATTGAACCTGGAGCACGGTGGCTAATAGAGTTACCGTGAGTCGCATCTTGCATAGAGAAATTCCAACGCTTAACAGCACCTTGGAAACCTTTACCTTTAGATTGACCAGTAACATCTACTTTGTTTATTTCGTTGAACAACTCAACGCTTAGCTCAGCACCAACTTGAATATCTGCACCTTCGTCTTGACCAAGGCGGAATTCCCATAAACCACGACCTGCTTCTACACCTGCTTTCGCAAAGTGACCAGCTTCAGGCTTGTTTACACGGCTTGCTTTTTTAGAGCCAGCAGTTACTTGAATAGCTTGGTAGCCATCAGTATCAAGTGATTTAACTTGAGTAACACGGTTAGGTGAACATTCTAGAACTGTAACTGGAATAGAGACACCATCTTCAGTGAAGATGCGAGTCATACCAACTTTACGACCTACTAGACCGATTGTCATTGCGATAACTCCTCTCTAACCCAAACTGATTTGAACATCAACGCCAGCAGCTAAATCTAGCTTCATTAGTGCGTCAACAGTCTTTTCAGTTGGTTCTACGATATCAATCAAGCGCTTGTGAGTACGAATCTCATACTGATCACGTGCATCTTTATTTACATGCGGTGATGTCAGTACTGTGAAACGCTCTTTACGAGTAGGTAGTGGAATAGGACCACGTACCTGAGCACCTGTGCGCTTTGCAGTTTCAACGATCTCCGCCGTTGATTGATCGATCAATTTATGATCAAAAGCTTTAAGGCGGATACGGATTCTTTGGTTCTGCATGGACCAAAACTCCTAGTTAAAAATACAACATACAAATATACACCTGACAACCTATCCTAGATAGACCTCAAGTGTATATTCAAACTAGTAGCTCCCCAATTGGGAGACATTTTTGATAACCAATGATTCTGTTTTACAACAAAATCTGGCTATGGGTTAAAAAAACCCACCTGCCATATTGGCAAGTGGGCGTATAATACATTAACTACTTACTAAAGCAAGCAGTTATTGCCTATTTGTTTAAAAAACATTCAAAAGGATCTGTCTGACATTATTTGTACTTGGATCCAAGGTTAAAGGGGTGGTTGCTAGTATTAACACTCTCTTTTTATGTTACATTTTATGCTTATCGTGCAATCCATACTCATTTTATTGTTATTAGGATCTCCTGTGTCGGCTGCCATTAACTTTTACCAACAACGTAAACATATAGCAGAAAAATCTGCGCACAGACAGTTATGCTGCTTGCAAGGTAGTGACCTCTGGTGCCAGCAACAAGCACTGAGTATTATCGAGCACAGTGCCCTTCCCTATCGATGGTGTGGAGAAGCACCCTCATCAATAACATGCAGTGATGCTAAATCACTGCTAGGCCAAGATGTGTGCTTATTAATTTTGAATATGCACAAAACATTTGATGCCAATATGTTTGCGGCTGCTGAAGGCTCTGTATGTGCAGGGTCGGTTATTGTTTTATTACTTCCAGAGCAACAAAGTGAAATAGATTGTTTTTCTCATTACATGCAACAACAGCTTAAACGACATCAATTTCCAATATTGCTAGAAAATCAATCTATAGCAAATACACAGCCACACATCGTAACTGCAAAACCTTCCCCACTATTACGACAACATTTAGATATACCAGAACAACAACTCGCGATACACAAAATTATCAAAACCGTTACAGGGCATCGTAAACGTCCTTTAGTATTAACGGCAAATAGAGGAAGAGGAAAATCTGCAGCGCTTGGTATGGCGGCAGCTAAATTAATTAATCAAGGCTTAATGAAGATTATTGTTTGTGCACCGAGTAAACAAGCTGTAACTACTTTATACAAACACGCTAAATTAACCATTAATGATGCAAATAATTTACAACGATTACAATTCATAGCACCTGATGCATTGAATATAGAACAGCCAGCATGTGACTTATTGATCATCGATGAAGCGGCAGCTATCCCCATTAAACTGTTAGCTCAGTTTGCACAACGCTATTCTCGTGTTGTATTTGCCACGACTCAATTTGGTTACGAAGGTTCGGGGAGAGGATTTGCACTACGCTTTCTACAACAATTAAAGCTTATTTCACCTCAGTATCGAACTTTCCAGCTTGAACAGCCTGTGCGTTGGGCCAAAGGTGATCCAGTAGAAGCTTTTACTTTGAGTAGTTTATGTTTGATGGAATCGACTCTTGCAATGCATACATTAGAATCCCAACAGAAAACTCAAATCCGTGTGCTCAAAAAAACTGAATTGCTGCAATCAGGTACATTATTAAATCAAATTTTTTCGCTGTTGGTTAATGCCCATTATCAAACCAAACCTTCTGACTTAGTAGCTTTGTTAAACGATCAAGATTTAACACTGATTGTAATGCAACAAGAAGATAAAATATTAGCAGTGGCTTTAGTCAAACATGAAGGAGGGCTTGATAACATTACTAGCGAACAAATTTATCAAGGCAAGCGCCGTCCTGTTGGGCACTTAATCGCGCAATCACTGACTTTCCATAGCGGATTCGAACTTGCTGCTACTCAACGTTTCGCTCGTATACAGCGCATTGCTGTACAACCCGATCTGCAACAACAATCCTTTGGTAGCCAATTATTAAACTGGATAGTTGATTGGGCAACAACGCACGCATTTGATCACCTATCCGCTAGTTTTGCTGGAAGCGACTATTTACTGCGTTTTTGGTTAAAAAATCAGTTACAAGTATTACGCATTGGCACCCGCAAAGATAAAAGTAGCGGACAACACTCATTGATGGTTAATTTACCTTTAAGTCAGCAAGGTGAAGAATTACATCATCAAATACAGACTGAATTCCATAAACAGGTTAAAGTACAACTTAGTCGACAACTTAACCAATTAGACGCATCATTAGTGGCAATTTTATGGCCACAAATAGTAGTAACCAAGTCAATTCAGAATATAAAGCAATCATTATCAGCTTATATTAATGCGCATCGCGGTTATGAGAATGTTGAATACCTTTTAATTGAGTTATTACATATTACGTCGCTAAAGGGGTTAACTCAGCAACAACAAAGGTGTGTGATTGAAAAAATCATTCAAAATCACAGTTGGCAAAGTATCGTCCAAACACATCAATTTAGCGGACAAAAACAGGCGCAAACTTTTTTAAAAAACTGTATCTGCGATTTACTTACAAAAACCACGACGACCGAAGAGAATACACAACATAATGAGACTCGATAAATTTATCTGTGAATCAACAGAATTAACACGTAGCGAAGCAAAAAGTGCAATCCGTAAAGGCTTGATCAGTAATCAAACAGGCACCTTACGTAGTGGCTCTTATAAAGTAGATGCTAACGATATTATTGAGCTTAAAGGCAAAGTGCTCACAATCCGAGGGTTTCGCTACATTATGCTTAATAAACCGCAAGGATATATTAGCTCTAATGTTGATGAACAAATGCCAAGCTTATTAAACCTAATCGATATAGAAAAAAAGCAGAATGTGTTTATTGCCGGACGATTAGATGCTGATACAACGGGCTTAATTCTAATCACAGATGATGGTCAATGGTCGCACCAAGTTACTAGCCCACGTAAAAAATGTGAGAAACGTTACCGCATAACGCTACAAGACCCAATCAACGATGAAGCCGTTGCTTTATTTGCAGAAGGTATTCAATTAAAAAGTGAAACGAATCCTTGTTTACCAGCAAAACTACAAGTGCTTTCAGATCATGAGGTGTTGTTAACCATCAGTGAAGGGAAATACCATCAAGTAAAACGTATGTTTGCTGCGGTAGGCAACTTTGTGACAACCTTACACAGAGAACAAATAGGCAATGTAGAATTGGATCATAACCTAGCACTCGGTGAGTCTCGTTTTTTAACGGAGCAAGAGGTCAATGGATTCAAATAAGCCTTTTAACCAACAATGCTATGACCTGCTACGCCAAATACCAAAAGGCAAGGTGGTCACTTATGCAGATATTGCACATCGTCTAGGTGGCAAAGCTTATCAAGCAGTCGGTAATGCAATGGCTAATAATCCTGATGTCATTATTGTGCCTTGTCATCGTGTAGTTAATAGTAACGGTGCGATAGGAAAATATGCATTAGGTACAGAAAAGAAAATAACTTTATTGCAAGAAGAAGGTGTTGAACTTGATACTGATAAAGGCAAAGTACTTAATTTAGACAAGCAACGTCATACTTTTTTATAAAGTCTAAGTACGTCACTTAACCTAATACTCTATTGTTGCCACTTAACCTAATAATAGGGCTCTGTTACTTTTTTAATAAAGTCCAATAGAGGCCTATACACTTCTTCTGCCCGCTTCCCTCTTACAATAACGTGATGATCCGTATTGATACTGTGTAATTGCTTATCTTTACTCAATACTTTTTCTATTATTTCCTCCGCACCATCCACATCAATAGTTGGGTCGTTGCTTCCTTGAATAACTAATAATGGTAAAATAACGCGCTCTAAATGCTCTCTACAACTATCCTGCAACAAAAGTAGTTGCCTCAACCCTGCAATGTATATTCGGTCGTAATTACTATCAGAACATTCAGGCTCATTGTCTACCCATTTGATAGTGCCAGTTTCCATGGAAAAACTGCTTAACATATTATTCCAGCTATCTAATAAAGAAGAAAAGAACACTGATTTTTGTTTTAAGACTAATGCCGGATTAATTGCCACTACCCCGGCAATATTATCGACATTTGCACAGCTTTTAATCAACGCCAATAAAGCGCCCGCTGAAAAACCAACGACAACAACCTTTTGATGATAATGAGATAAAACAGCATAGCCACGATTAACAGATTCTAACCAACCTTTAACCGTACAATTTCGCATCTCTTTGGATAACGTACCATGACCACTTAAACGTACCAAATATACCCCATAACCTAATTCATTAAGTTTTTGTCCCAAGGCTTCCATCTCTTTTGGTGAAGCTAAAAAACCATGAATTAAGATGATCCCTGGTTGGTTGGCTTTACCCGATAAATATTGGGGTTTACCAATATCACGACTTTTTGTATGTAAACGGTCAAAAGACCGCATACGTTCATCTTCAAATAAGCAACAATCTGTTTTCAATACTTGAGCTGACACTTGCAAAGATAATTTTTTAGGTGATGTCGCAATCAGTCGCTTTATATGCTTCACATATTTAGTCATTACTTCAAATTCATTAGCAAGCACACTAACGGTACTTTCGATACGCATGCGATGAAAAGAGTAAGGCATCGCAAATTTTTCATGATTAACCATGATTTGTCCATTTTCGATAGTCGCGGCTTGTTCATTCAACACTAATTTAATGATTAACTCATAGGGGCCATAGCGTTCACCAGACACAAGGTTGATCACCCCTTCCGATAAACTTTGATGAACACGGCGCTGTTTGTTCTCTTTAATATTAATAATGGCAAGATAGATAACTTTTTTGAAGTCAGTCTCTTTGATCCCCTGCGCCGGAACAAAACGTAATGCTGTTGCTACTAGATGATCCATATTAATAGTCAGGCTACTGTACACCCTTAACATAAACTCATTAGTTAATCGGTGGCGCATTGCTCCCATTAAATAATCCATGCGTTTAGCAGGAGAAATAAAAGGACTGAGTAATGCAAAGAAGCGTCGGTATGGTTTAGTAAAGCGTCGTAAATCAATTGCGTGCCCAAAGGAGATCGAAATATCACACTCTTCCAGAATAATGTTGCCCTCTACTAAAAGCTCTTCTTCCACAAAATCAGGAATATCCTTGAAAAAAAGCTGAGCCCCCGAAGATAACAAGTTTTTACCCGGCCGAAGTGGGTAATAACTAATATTAACCGGTACAATATGTAAATCTAAGGGAGACAGGTCCGACGGACCATGCAAGCTATAGGTTTCTTGATAGTAACTAATTAATGTTTCGTTATTATCTATAATTGCCTTTTTATAATCCTCTTTTTTAAGAAAGGTTTGTAACGCTAACATTGCAGCACCAGTGTGCGGGGCACGTGCCGTTGCATCGGATATTTGCATCGATAAACGGCCTTTATCTACTACTTTTTTATTTTTAACCATCGCACCTTCAGGATAAATAACCCAATTATAAGTACCACGCATTAACTCTGAGATAATTTTTTCATTACGCCCGGGTAAATTTAAAGGCAGCGCACCAACTGACTCTAAAATACTGCCAAACTTACCTACAAATAACGAGCTGTCAGCAAGCGAGTGCACCATTTGCCCGTTAAACTTATATAACGCCTGTGGTAACAAGGCCGTTTCCATACGCGTAAAGTGATTAACAACAAACAGAGTAGGGTTATTACTTAGGTACTCAACCCCCTCCGCAGAAACAGAAGACTTGGTAAATTTTTCAATAATTTGGATCAACCATCCTGATAACAAAAAAGAAGAACTAGGTTTTTCCAATGTAGGACGATCGCGCATAGCAATTATCCTCCCTCAGCAATAGGGTAAATACCTGCTTCCAACCATTGATACTGTTCACTCAAAATATCTTCAGCAATTGCTTTAGCGGTGCTACGCTGTGGAGTAGATAATGCTTTAAAATGCGCTTCTACCCTTTCCGTTGCTAGCACACAATGGTGATCCGCTAATGCAGTCGCATTTTCATGACCGAGCGCAACTTGGTTTTTTGCATAGGAGCAAGTTACTGCCATTGCAAACAATTCACAACCAATGGTCATTAAGTGACCTAACGTTTCTTGGCGCAACTCAAGTTTTTCACGATGTAACAACATCTGTTCAAATAGAACACGCGCTAAACGGTGTGAGGTACGTTGGCAATAATTAACATGTTCGGCTAAAGTGCCACTGAGAGTAAATTGTGTAATAAACTCTTTATTAATGATTTGTGATGGGTACCAAGAGGCATATTCTTTAAACAGTTTAAAAGCAGCATCACGCTTAGTAGTGAAATCAGCGCCTGGTTTAATAAGGTCAGAAGCCAAAGTTAAGTGCGTATCTAACGCTTCACGGCTTAAAAATAACTCCATAACATCAGTGGTGCCTTCAATAATACGATTAATACGACAATCACGTAACATGCGCTCCACTGGGAAAGGTAACTCTCCGCGGGCTTTTAATGAACTGGCTTTTTCATAACCTCTACCGCCAAACATTTGCACCGTTTCGTCCATCACACTCCATGCCATTTCACTACAAAATAGCTTCGCCATTGCAGCTTCCATACGAATATCCACATCGCCCTTATCAGCCATAAAACTAGTTATCCAAGTAACGCCTTCCATCGCAAAAGTAGTAGCCGCGATATAGGCAATACGATTTGAACCTTTCTCATGCTTTGCAATAGGCGAGCCCCATTGCACACGCTTTCCTCCCCAACGACGAGTCATATTTAAACACTGCTTGGCCATACCAGTACTCGCAGCGGGAATCGTTAAACGACCGGTGTTTAGGGTTGCTAATGCTATTTTTAGTCCTTGTCCTTCCTCTAAAATTCTATCTTCCACAGCGACTTCCACGTTTTTAAATTCAATTAAGCCATTTTGAATACCGCGGATACCCATGAAATCACAACGATGTTTGATAGTGATCCCAGAACTTTTTCCTTTTACGATAAAAGCAGAGATTTGCTTAACCTCTTTTCCATCAACTATTTTAGGCGCCGTGCAGGCCATCACAACCAAATAATCCGCAATCAATCCATTGGTACACCAGAGTTTTTCACCGTTAATAAGATAATGGGTTCCGGCGGCATTTAAGGTGGCAGTTGTTTCCATTTGTGCAGGATCGGAGCCTACACTAGGCTCAGTTAAGGCAAATGCAGAGATAGCACCATCTTTAAAAAGCGGTAAAAAACGTTGTTTTTGCTCTTCTGTTCCAAATAATTTAATCGGTTGTGGCACACCGATACTTTGATGGGCTGAAACGAGCACAGCGGTAGATCCACAATGACTGGCGATAGCCATAAGTACACGATTGTAGTTAACTTGCGATAGACCTAAACCGCCATACTGTTTAGGGATTTTCATAGAAAACACCCCTATTCCAGCCAGAGCTTGCATCGCTTCGGTGGGGATATTACGCGTTTCATCAACCAAATCAGCATCTAAAGTATCGGCTAATACTATGCCTACTTTTTCTACCAATTGATCGCCAACTAATTTATCTTCTGCGGTTTGAGTTGGGAAAGGGAAAATAGCATCAGATTTAAACTCCCCCATAAATAAGGATTTAGCAAAACTAGGGTGCTGCCACACAGATTCACGTGCCGCTTCGGTAAGGTTTAACGATGAGGCTTTTTCATCGCTCATCTTAGAGGTATCAATCACTACTTTTTTATCTTCAGGAAAACTCATAATAGCTCCTTAACTAACTACTTATATCCAGCCAATCAAATAGTGGAACAATTTTATCTCTTACAATGAGTTATTAGCTCTTTATTCAACTAACTCACTCAAGTAATGGTTGTTAATCTATTAATAATAGTGGGGTAACAGCCATTACTATTTACTCATGAATCCAAGTAATAAGTGCAATCGTTTCTCTACTTAAACCTAAAATATATTTCAACATTAAATAAACTTAATGATAGAAACCATGCCCCTGTTCGACACATTTCAACAGATAAGGAGCAACTTCGTAACGGTTTCCTACTTGTTGATGTAATTTCTGTAAGCGTTTCACCACTTCATCACAACCAATGCTATCTGCCCAACGGCATAAACCGCCTCGCCACGCTGGAAAGCCAGTTCCCATTATCATGGCAAGATCTAATTGCCCCGCATTAGTCACGATATCCTCATCAAGACATCGAGCAGCTTCATTGACCATCACCAGCATCAAGCGGTCAACAATATCTTGATCGCTAAAGTCTTGACTGTCAGCAACACAATCTGCTTGATACAATAATTCGTTAACTTCTATCTGTTTATTTTTATAATGATAAAAACCTCGTCCCCCTTTTTTACCCGATAATTTCAACTTATCGTGTATATGTTCCAGTACAGGCGCAACCGTCATCCGCTCACCAAAACCGTCTTGTAAAATTGCAGCTACTTTATAACCAACGTCAATGCCCACTTCATCGGCTAATTGGAAGGGGCCCATCGGCATACCAAAACTATTAATCGCCAAATCCACCTTTTCAATATCAGCTCCTTCCTGTAATAAATAAGCGGCTTCATTTAAGTAGGGTAATAAAATACGATTAACCAAAAATCCCGGACAATCGCCAACCACTATCGGTACTTTCCCCCACGCCTTACTAATAGCAATCGCTTTGGCAATGGTTTGCTCACTGGTTTGCTGACCTTTCACGATTTCTACTAACGGCATTCGATTAACTGGGTTAAAAAAGTGCATACCACAAAACTGCTCAGGACGCGCTAACACCGAAGCCATTTCAGTGATCGATAGCGCCGAAGTATTAGAACAAAGCAAACTATCTTCAGGCAGCTCGGCCTCCGCCTCTTGTAATACCTGTTTTTTAACCGACATCACTTCAACAACGGCTTCAATGGCAACGTGTGTCCGATTAAAGCCAGTAAACTGCAATGAACCACCAATCCGATTCATTGCATAGTCAATCGCACCTTGCTTAATACGACGTTGCTTTTGTAACTGACTAAAATAGCTGGCAGCTTGCTGATAACCGAGTTCAATAGATGCCCAGTTAATATCTTTAACACGAACCGACAACCCTTTATAACTCATTAACCAAGCAATGCCCCCGCCCATCACGCCAGCACCGATCACCGCGCCTGAAGTAGGTAATTCTACATTTTGTGGATAACTCTCAGATTGCTCTTTTTTAACTTGTTCATTGAGAAAGAATAAACCGATAAGATGTTTACAGATAGCCGTTGATGCTAAATCTGAAAAAGCCGCTAACTCTCGTTTTAAGCCTTCTTCAAAACTGCATTTGTTACGATATACGTCGAGCACTGCGAGTGGTGCAGGATAAAAACCTTTGCTGGTTTTCATTACATTCTGTTGCGCCTTCTTCAGGATCAGCAAGCGAGCAGGATGCGTCTGCATCGCAAAGGCAGTCACTTTTTGTAAGGGGCTTTTAGGTTGTCTTCTTTTTAATAGGCTTGCCTGAAAGGATTTATGTTTGAGGTTTTCTAAGAACTGTTCAACGTGCACATTAAATTGCGCAGATGAAACCACTTGATCAACAAGTTTTATACGATATGCCTTTTCTGCACTAACTAGCTTACCCGGCAGTATAATAGCCAGAGCCTCGGGTAACCCTATCAAACGTGGTAAACGTTGCGTGCCTCCCCAACCAGGAATAATGCCTAATTTAACTTCTGGTAAGCCTATTTTAGTTTTTGGGTTATCTGAGGCTAAACGAAAATCACAGGCTAAAGCTAACTCACAACCACCACCAGCACATGCACCATCGATAATTGCAATCGTTGTTTGTGGTAAGGCATCGAGTCGATTAAAAATTTCTTGCCCTAAGCGTGCTTTTTCTTTAGCCATTTCAGGGCTATCAATTTTTTGTAGCTCTTGGATATCCGCCCCTGCGATAAAAATATTGTTTTTAGCGCTTTCAAAGCTAACAACTTGCTGTGGTGAAGATTTAATGTCTCCTAGCAAAGAATCTAGCTCTTGCATTACATCAGATGAGAGCTTATTAATCTTTTGCTCTTGTAAATCAAAAGTAACGCGGATTAACCAATCATTTTTTTGTACGTGAATGTGTTTCATTACTCCACCTCCAACGCTAATGCAGCACCTTGCCCACCGCCAATACATAAAGTTGCTAAACCACGCTGTAACCCTTGACGTCTAAGCTCATGTAGCAGAGTTAAAATTAAACGTCCCCCGGTTGCGCCTACTGGGTGCCCTAAAGCAATAGCACCGCCATTAACGTTTAACTTGCTCGGGTCTAACTCACCCAATGCCTGCGTTCTTTGTAAATATTGTTGAGCAAATGCTTTACTCTCAAAGGCACATTGATTGGCAATCACTTGAGCCGCAAATGCTTCATTTAATTCAACCAAATCAAAATCAGAAAGTGCCAAACCTGATTTATCTAATAACTTAGCAGTAGCATAGGCAGGACCTAAGCCCATTCTATTTCCTGCTAATCCGGCATAACTATAATCAGTTAAATAACCTAATGGTGTTAATCCCATGGCTTTTGCCTTCGATTCAGCCATCACAGTAAACGCAACCGCACCATCGGTAATAGGACACGCATTCCCAACCGTAACACTCCCAGCTAGGCGGTCGAAATAAGGGCGTAACTTAGCCAGAGCGGCAAGGGTTTGATTATCACGAGGGCCATTATCTAAATGTTGCATATGCTGATACTTAGGCGCAATTGCAACGCTAATAATTTCATCGGCGAATTTGCCAGATTGTTGCGCTTTTATCGCTTGTTGATGGCTATTTAAAGCAAATTGATCTTGTTGTTCACGCGTAATAGCGAATTCTTTAGCAAGCACCTCTGCCGTTTGCCCCATGTTTAAGCCACAAACAGGGTCGGTTAAACCTTGTTCAATACCAATCACAGGCTTCAAAAAAGATAAACGAAATTGAGATAGGAGTTTGAGTTTTGCAATTGGTGTTTTAGCAAACATCATTTGCATCATGAACTTAGTCATTTTAGGGCTATACAGAAGTGGCACGCTAGACATAGATTCACTGCCACCAACCAATGCGGTGTCAATTTCTCCAGCCAATATTTTATTGGCAGCAGTAGTCATAGATTCCATGCCTGAGGCACAATTGCGATTGACGGTATATGCACTAGTGGAAACAGGAAACCCGCCCTGTAATGCAATCACTCGGGCAATGTTCGCCGCATGACCTGGTTGAGCAACGTTGCCCATGATCACTTCATCAATATCCGCATAGTCTAGTACCGAGTTGGCCATCACCTCGCGGACAACAACCGCCCCTAATTGATCTGCCTGCATGCCTTTGAATTCCGTACCGGCTTTACAGAATGGGCTACGCCAACCTTCAATAATCGCGAGTCTTTCTTTCATTAACCACCTCCAGCATTATTTCTATGCTTTAAAACAGCCATAAAAATAATAAAAATGCTTTCCTGAAGGAGTCAATAAATACCCTCAGGGCATAAAAATTAACAATTCACAGTAACTTTAAAAATGGTAAAAAGATGAGCATGATGTTGTAAATAGTAAGTATTTCATGACCACTTGCTTATATTACATACGATCTTCAGTATAAAGATGCTTTATTTTTGAGCAAGGCAAATACAATAAGGTCCATCGAATTCGCGAGGGGCATCGCATAAGTTACCTTTAAAAGGAGAAAAATAGCATTAAGAGCCATAAAATACAGGAGGTTATTATATCGCTCTTATGATATGAAATATTGAGGAGTGTGATCTTAAAAGTAAGCTCTCATGTTCACTTAAAGCTATTTAACTTTGAATTAAGCTTTCATTAAGCAAGCTTTCTAAGCAATGTTCTTGGATCCCATAATAGGTTTTAATATTAGCAATCTGAGTTAAAATTTTAGCTTGTTCTTTGGCATTAGTTGATGGTTTTTTGATCGCTAAAATCATCTTATTTTTGTTGGTATGCTCTAAACTAATAAACTCAAATACTTTAGTAGTATAACCATTAGCCTCTAATAATAGAGCCCTTAACGAATCAGTTACCATTTCTGCTTGCTGACCTAAATGCACACCATATTGTAACATTGGTTGAAATAATTCCGGGCTTTGCATTTGTGGGCGGATCTGTTTATGACAACATGGCGAACACATAACAATACTGGCGTTAGCACGGATCCCATAATGAATGGCATAATCAGTAGCAATATCACAGGCATGCAATGCAATCATGACATCAGTTTGTTTAGGCGCATGGGTTTTTACATCACCACACACAAAATCCAACCCCTGATGATCTAATGTTGCCGCAGTTTGATTACATAAATCAGCTAAAGCTTGACGTAACTCTACCCCTGTAACTTGTGCGTCATTTTGTAATGTATGGCGCAAATAATCATGAATAGCAAAGGTTAAGTAACCTTTACCAGATCCAAAATCGACAACGTTAAGTGGTGTGCTTGTATCCCTTGGAGAAACCTCCAATGCTTGGCTAAAAATTTCAATAAACTTATTGATTTGCTTCCACTTATTAGACATAGCAGGGATCAATTTTTGGTTTTTATCAGTGACTTTTAGTGCTGTTAAAAAAGGACGCTGAATATCTACATAACGATGTTTCTCACGATTATGAGTAGCTGGCGTAGCTTGTATTTGCTTGGCTCTATGTTGCGATATTTTTAACTTACCCTTTTTACTAAACTCTAATTGGATTTCTGAATCCTGCAGCGTTAGATAGGCACTTTTGAAGTCATCCCCCAAAAGTGCAGTGATCTCAAGTAGCCCATTTTGATGGCTATGGTTTTTGGTAATATGGTTAGTTTGATGTTCATAGACAAAACTTAATACCGCTTCATTTTGCAAAGTAAGTGGTCGAATATTGAGCCGATTTAAGCTTTTATCTTGACCTCGATATTTGCTCAAGAGTAGCTTCACCACCCCATTACTCTCAAGTTGAGTTGACAGTAATCGATAAAAATCTTCAAGCGAATTAAGTACAGGAGCTGACATAGTAATTTCCGAGAGAGTCTAAAATAAAATAGTAAGTCGCATTCTAACAGTTAAGTGATCTTAATAATAATTTAGCTAAATCTGAACCTATTTTCAGTTTAATTTCTTAAATAAATCTATGTTGATTCGGAATACTTTTTAGATACGCTATTTTTAACTTAATAGTGTTTAATATGAGGCCTATGCCAAATGACCATAACTTAGATATTCTATCTGAGTTTACCTAGTAATAAACAAACAAAAGCAATTTTATAGCTAACACTCTCTTTTTATAACTAGTATTAGGTAATTAAGTTGATAATATCTTACTCTTGGCTTTTAATAATAAAATTATAACTGACCCAATAAGGTTTCCATAATTGTGGATCAAACATCTGTTTATTATAACGTGTTCACTCACTCTCTATAGGATAGGAAACCCAATAAAGGCTGTTTAGTTTGAAATATAGCAAATAGCCATTTTTTTAGTTTAAAAGGAATTAACATGAACTCATTATCAGTACAGTGGAAAATAACTTTGCTTTCTGGAATTTGTATTTTATTTGTAGCCATCTCATTAATCGGTTTTACCCTCGTATCTTCAACCTCTAATCAAAAAATAATACAAGTACAGAGTAGTAAATCAGTCGCTGATAAGTCTGAAAGTTTGCTAATGAGTGAAGCAAATACACAAGCATCAATCGTGCAAAAATATTTAGATGAAGCGGCTTACCGTGCTGAAATGCTAGCTGAAAGTATTCTGTTTTTACAGTTAAATGCCGAAGACAACTTTACTAGCAGTGAACTATTAAGAGTATCAGTGTCGGAGCTCTTGAAACGTTCCGTACAAAACTTCGATAACATGCATGCAGCATTCACTACCTTCATTCCTGATATGCTTGATAGTGAAGATGGTAATTATATTGACGCCAGTTACGTAAGTTCAAATGATAAAGGTCGCTTTTCTCCTTATTGGTATAAAAATGATAACAATGAAGCAACCTTAAGTATCAAAACTGAAAAACAATTAAATGACAAATCCGCACTTTCTAATGGTCAAGATAAAAACAGTTGGTATACCTGCAGTATTGATAATAAACGCATGTGTATCATCGATCCTTATTTATCTAATGATGCAGGTGTAGGAAGTTTAGTAACAACTATTACTGTTCCATTGCGTAAACAAGGTGAGATTATTGGAGTAACTGGTATTGATCTTAAAATAGACATATTAAAACAGTTTGCACAACAGGCAGATCAAGCACTATTTAATGGTGTAGGCGAAGTTCAAATTGTTAGTAGTAATGCACTATTAGTTGCAGCAGATGGAAATACCCCTACATTTAGCAAACTCACTTCTCAGCCACAATTACAACAATGGTTAAGTGCGGGAGTAACACAATCTAAATGGAGTGCAGACCAACAGTTTTTAACTGTATTTATGCCTATTAAGCTACATGCTATAAATTGGGGCATTATTATTACAATGCCAAGAGAAGAAGTATTAGCAGATGCACTTTCGCTTAATAACTTAATTGAACAACAAGTCGCCCAAACGCTTAAAGTTCAAGTTCTAACAAGTCTCGTTGTTACCCTGATTGGTTTAATTATTATTTGGTTTGCGTCACTCAAATTAGTTGCTCCAATTAAAAACGTTGCTCTTCGTTTAAAAGATATTGCCAGTGGTGAGGGTGACTTAACACAGCGCCTTGAAGTCAGTTCAGCAGATGAAGTTGGCGAACTTGCAATATGGTTTAACCGCTTCCTAGATAAAATACAAGACACTATTAAAGATGTCATCAGTACATCAGATGCTCTGAGCAAAACATCAAAAGAAGCAAAAAATATAGCTGAACAATCCCGAAAAGGCAGTGAATCGCAATTCAAAGAAGTTGATATGGTTGCAACCGCATCAGAGGAGATGACACAAACTTCTGCATTAGTATTAGAAAATGCAGATAAGGCTGCTGTAATGGCAAGCGAAGCTGAAAAGTTAACTGAAAGTGGACACCTTGTGGTGCAGCAATCAGCAAACTCGATGCAAGAGTTGGTAGAAAAAATGGCAATGGCAGTGCCGATTGCTAATGCGCTTGAGAAAAATAGTGTCAATATCAGCGATATATTATCGGTTATTGAAGGAATTTCAGCGCAAACCAACTTGTTAGCACTTAACGCTGCAATCGAAGCAGCTAGGGCCGGCGAACAAGGTAGAGGTTTTGCAGTAGTCGCGGATGAAGTAAGACAATTAGCACAAAGAACTCACGACTCTATCGATCAAATAAGGGTTGTCATCGAACAATTGCAATTAGGTACTCGCAGTGTGACTAGTGCCATTACTGAAGGTAATCAGCTCGCTCTTGAAACAGCAACACAGGTAACTCAAGCTGTTAGCTGCTTGGGAGATATTTCATTATTTTTTGTCGATATTGAACGTATGAGTAATGAAATTGTTAATGCAGCAAGTGAACAAAATTCTGTTTCAAGTGAAGTGAATGGTAATGTTTCAAATATTCGAGACCTCAGTCAAGTCATCCTAGAGTCATCGACAGAAGCTGAAAAAATAGGCCAAGATATTGCTAAATTATCTGCGCAACAACAGCAACTGATGAAGCAGTTTAAAGTCTAAATAACCTCAGTTCTGGATAAGCACAGCGATACGACACCGATATTTACGCAGATTTATTCGTTAAATAGAAACAAATTCGCGATAATAACGGTGTGGTGGATCACAACGCCGCTTTATCAACACTTCGAACGCTATTTTAAACTGCCTTGGTTGCATGGTGCCGACCAAGAGCAGCTTCACCTAAGTAAGACGAATTTCCCTAAACAACTGTGCAAAGTTGTGTTTAAAACGCCCCGCTTCTGCCAGCTCTATTTTTCTTAAAAGCAGCAAAAATTAATGATCTTCACTTAAGTCTTTGTGTTTATGTACTAACCCAAAATCCGCAAGAACCGCGTACGCACTTGGAATAATAAATAACACTAATAAAGTGGAAGTGAAAATACCAAATACAATAGAAATCACAATCGGTTTCACAATTTGCGCTTGTAAGCTCGTTTCCAATAACAACGGTAACAAACCCGCCGCGGTGGTTAACGAGGTTAAAAATACCGCTCTAAAACGATCTCGACTAGCTTTCACCACTGCATCATAAACATCAGCACCTTGATCAATGTGATGTCGAATATATTGCACTAATAAAATGGAGTCATTAACCACAATACCCGCTAATGATATAAACCCTAAAATGGATGGCATAGAAAGGTTATACCCTACTAACCAATGTCCCCAGAGCACACCAATTAAAGCTAATGGAATTGCTAACATCACCACAAAGGGCTCTAAATAACTACGGAACTGGAAACTTAAAATAGCAAATAAACCAAATAGACCAATCATAAAACCTTTTAGCAATGAACTACCGGTTTTTGCTGACTCTTTAGCTGCTCCCTCAAAATCAACCTTTAAACCAGGGAATTGTTGTTGTAGCTCAGGCAAATAATTAAGTCGCATGTTACTTATCACTTCATTACCATTGGCCTTTCTATTATCGACATCGGCCATCACTGTGACAGTTCGCTGGCTATTAATACGTTGTATACGCACATAGGAACGATCACTTTGCAGCAAAGCAACAGCACTTAACGGAATCTGCCCTCCTTGATCTAGCATGATTGGGAAGTTAGCAAGTGTTTGTAAATTACCTGCCTGTTGTTCATTTAATAAAACTTGTATTGCTATGTTTTCTGAGCCCACTTGGATTTCATCAGCGGTTTGTCCGAAGTACGCGGCACGTAATTGATTGGCAATCATCTGCCCATCTAGCGCATAGTTTTCCGCGCCAGGTTTAAGGGTAATAACCACCTCTTCTTTACCCGGACGCATATCATCTAAAATACCATTGATACCCGAAAATTGGCTTAAATACCCCTGTAAAGCAACCGATGCTTGCTTTAATACGCTTAAATCTTCATGTTGCAAACGTATTTCAATATCACGACCCGCAGGCCCCATTGCAGGTTGTTTAAAAACTAAGGACAAAGGTTCTGCCAACTCACCTGTTTGCAAACGCCAAGATTCCATAAAAGAGTTGATTAAAGTATTACGGGTTTCCGCAGATAATAGATCTAAGCGCACCGTGGCAACATGTGCTCCGGTTTCTCCAGCATCAGCATTGGAGTTATAATGTGCAGTAATATCTTTTATTAACGATTCACTTTCCTGGTTTTCTTCCGTCGCCTTTTGTCCCACAACTTGTGCACTTTTGATCACCTTCGCGACGATTGCTTCAGTTTGTTGCAACGTTGAGCCTGGCGGTAAAATAAGTCGCGCTTCAGCGATATCGCCATCCAATGCAGGAAATGCTAAAAATTTTAATGCCCCACCAGTGACTAATGCAAAAGAAGTTAAGAGTAAACCGATCGTTATACCAATACTCAGGTAACGCCAGCGCACTACAAAGGCGACTTTATTGACTAAAGTAACATGCCGAAAGTGTTCAAATTTAGCTAAAAAGACACGTTTGAATTTAAATGTAGAATCTATTTTTTCTGGTTTAGCTAATGAATGGTTTAGGTGATTAGGTAAAATCAAAAAAGCTTCAATTAAGCTGATACTGAGCACCATGATTAATACCATCGGCACTACAGATAATACTTTCCCCATTTGACCATCTAACCACAATAAGCTGCCAAAAATAAAAATAGTGGTCAAAAAAGAAGATATAACACCGGGTGCCACTTTCTTAACACCTTCTATTACTGCGTCATTAACGCTAAGTTTCTTTTCAATGTGTGCAGCAATCGATTCTGCAATCACAATGGCATCATCCATCAGGATCCCAATCGCCATTAATAGGCCAACTAAAGACATAACATTAATAGAGACACCAAATGTACTCATCAAAAACAATCCCCCCATAAAGGAGACTGGCAACCCTGCGGATACCCAAAATGAATAGCGTAACGAAAAGAATAACCACATCGATAAAAAGACCAAAATGATCCCTTGCCACCCATTTTTTAATAACATCGATAGCCTGTCTTGCAACAAAGATGACATATCATTAGTTAAAGTCAGCGTGATACCTTCGGGTGCTGTTTTTTGTTCCATTTCTACAAAAGCACTAACCCGTTCTTTAATACGTAACGCATCATCTGCTTTATTCTTTTTAATCTTTAAAATAGCCGCCGGTTTATCATTAAACAGAATCTTATTGTACTCAAACTCAAAGGCATCCTGTAGTGTTGCAATATCTTTTAAACGCACCACACCACCATCACCTAGAGAAGCAATAATCATGTTGCCTAAAGCCTGAGTAGTTGTTTTCCTTTGGTCAAATCGAAGTAATAACTCCTTGTCACTTAAAGACACAGTACCCGCAGGCATTTTAACATTTTGACGGCCAACTTTATCTGCGACCTCTGCCACGGTTAACCCTAAACGGCGCATATCTTGTATATTCAGTTGCACTTTAAACTGATGATCTGAAAACCCTGAAATGCTCACCAAACTAACATCGTAGTCTAACTTTAAACGCTTTTTTAACGCTTCAGCATAAGCCTTTAAATGCGGCCAGCTTACGTCTCCAGCAACAGCGATATCAACCACTGGTTCTGCCCAATCAAGCTCTTTAACAGTGGGTGGTTCTATTTGCGTAGGAAAATCTTTAATGGCATTTATTTCAGTTTGAATATCAACTAATGAGCGGCCAACATCTGCATCATCAGCCATTTTAACTCTCAGTGATGCAGCCCCCTCTTGCGCATCACAGGTAACTTCTTCGATGCCACTTAATCCATCAACAGCATCTTCCATACGCAGACATAAGCTCTCTTCCACTTCGGCGGGAGAGGCTCCGGGATAAATAACACTAGCAATAACATAAGACGAAGAAAATTCAGGGAAAGTTTCACGCTTAATGTTACTAAGGCTGCTGAAACCAAGCACAAAAAAACTCAGCATGATCAAGTTAGCTAGCGTTGGGTGACGAGTAAAAAGTTTAATCACAGAGACGACTCCTGCTCTGACATCGCATCTTTTTGCGGTGCCTGTACTTTTAATGTCATCCCAGGGATCGCAGGCACTAAATCATTTAAAATTAACCACTCTCCTTCCTTTATATCTCCACTAATAGCAACACCTTGTTTATTTCTAAAGTGCACTTGTACTTTACGCATCGCAAGCTGTTTATTCTCTTCCATTATATAAACGAGGTCACCGTGTAATGCTTTTTCTGGGATCATAAATTGCGAAGAAGCAAAACCGTGGATATTAGCACTAACAAACATGCCTTTAGTAAGTGGAGGCTTAGCCCCTAACTGAAACTGTGTAATATCCTGCTCAACTTCTAGATAAAAACCAATCGTAGCTTGTTCAGCATCTATATTATCGGCGATACGTGTCAATTTAGCTGGCCATTGATGTTGCTTTGCACCAATTTGTAACTCAATATTGGCATCAAAACCAAGCTCTTCGACATTCGGCAGCGATACTTGTGTTGGAAATGATTGAACACTACTCATTAGGATGTCTGCATCTTGCAAAGAGAGCTCTGCTTTAACTTCTACAGTGCCCAACTTATACGCGTCAAATAAAACGCCACCTAATGCAACCACCTGCGCATTTTCCACATCAACATTCGCAATACGAGCATCAAAGGGCAATATAATTTGAGTATTCAGTAATTGTCTTTGTGCATCATCTAACATGGCTTGATTAACACTCAACTCTGCTAAAGCCACTTTATTATCGTCAGGCAAAAGTTTTAACGTACTACTTAAATCTAAAACTACGTTTTTTTGTGCCAGTAAGGTTTGTTTTTGTGTTTCCAAGTCAGAATTAGAGATCAAATTCTTTTTCTTTAACGATAGTTTGCGACGGTACTCTTGATCAACTAATTGTAATTTCTCCTTCTCAATCGCCAAACTGGCGCTTATATTTCTCTGCTGTTGTTGTAAACGTGTTAACTGGGCTTTACTGGCATTAACATTAGCAATGGCTTGTGCTTTTTTTAACTCGTATTCAAATGGATCAATTTTTAATACCAGTGTGCCCGCCTTTAATAAGCGACCTGACTCTAGCCCTGGATGTCGATAAATAACTTTACCATTCACTTCAGCAATCGCTTGCCAAGTCGTTTTAGGTAAAACACGTCCAAAGGCGAGAACCAGAGGTGCAGTTGGCTGTAGTTTTAATGCTTGCACCGAGACTAAACGTGCTTTATCGAAATTAGGTTGAATCGCTGGTGAAGATTTGAAAAAGATTGATAATGCCAAGATAATAATCCCAACCAAGACACCAAGGGTCATTAAGCGTTTTTTATTACTGCTCATTTTCATTATTTATCACTCTCAATAGTGTTGTTTTTAGGCGTATTTAAGCAACCAAACTGTAATAATTGAGCGTTTTGCTGCCCTAACTTCAACATAAATTCAGGGGTTATTTTGATGCCTATCGTATTTTTTATCCGATCAGGAATAAGAAATGGAAAAATCATCATACTGAAAAAACTAATTTGTGCGCACAGCGGGTCTACTCCGTCTTTTAGTAGTCCCTGCTGCTGCATTGAAGCAAACAAATTAATATGTTTTGGACGAAAAATTTGATCCAGAATATGTTGAAAATCGATATTTTTATCGCTGATTGGGGTTGAAGCGATTTTAAACATTAACTTAGGAAAATCGGGGTTTTCACTCATTACTCGATAGTAAGTCATCATTAATAACTCACTACTTTTTTCATCAATATTTTGGTTTGCTTTGCTTAATTGTTCGGTAACAGGTGCTGCAGTCTCTTTAAGCATCGCCATAAATAAACCCAGTTTAGATTGGAAGTAATAACGAATAAGCGCACTGTCTACTTGTGCTTTTTTAGCGATTTCACGAAGTGATACTTTGTCGTAGTCCTGCTCTACAAAGAGTTCCCTCGCTGACCTGATCAGCTTAGCTCGATTATCTCTATTTTCACTTGGGCGCCCTACTTTATTCACTTGCTTCATCGTAACCTTCCGTGTGCGAATCAATATTCTTCACTTGTAGAATATAATAATGCAACAGTGATGATTGAAGCTAATAAAACAATTCTTTAAAGTGAGCGGTTTAGTGAATAAAAAGAGAATTAGTTATCCACATCACACCTAACTATACCCGTTATCAATCGAGATGCTTTATTCAGTCGTTAGCTTGGACAGCAAGACGTAACATGATGACAATGGTTAGTCCTTATCGAATGTTGCAACGCAGAATTGCTTTTCGAGCTAATGACCCACAGGGCAAGTTGTGAGGCAAGCATGAAGTTCAAGACTAGGTGTAACTAAAAACAGTGCATAAGCAAAGACAGTGCAAATAATTAACCGCGTTAATTTTCTAGGAAAGGTGTAAAAGAGAGTGTCACTTTTAAATAATGGGTATTAAAGATAAAGAGGAGGCTCACAGAGAACTTAAGGACTTAAGTCCCCTGCAAGCAAGTAACTGGGATGACGGAGTAGCCATCGATAAACGAATGATAAAAAATAAAAAAAAGGTAATAGTTTATGATAGCTCAATGAAAATTAACAACTTCTCATTAAGCACTGTTATGACCTTTGTTAATACGAGTTTGATCAGCTAAATCATTAGCTAACACTTGATAAGCCTGACCAAATCCTTTCACATAAAGGCCCTGTTCTACTTTCAGCTTCACCAAATGAAAATCTGTGAATTGACTCAGCCCCTGTACCGTGTCACCTAGTCTGTTAACCATCAATTCAATTACATCTTGCCACTGTTGCGTTTCACGTGAAACGATCATGGCATCAGCATCAAAGGTTAAGCGTACCCTTGCGTATAAATTCTTAGCTTTCGATTCTTCTTCAATTAACATCAAAGAAGCATTGGGCTTGTTTAATATATTTTGTGTATGTCTAGCCAATTCCGAAATCAATACATAAAAACTCTGCTCAAAGTAAACAAAAGGCGCATAGCTCGCATTAGGTTTAGCCTTCACATCAACGGTCGCTAGTTGTAGTGTTTTTTTACCGTTTATAAAATCTAGAATTTCAGCCTCTAAAAGCAGATCAGCTTGAGATTTATTTAATATTCCTTCATCTAACGCCGACTGATTTACAATTGATTGTTTCATTACATGCCACCTTAGCTGAAAATTGAATACTCCATGTACCAATGCAATATATTTTGATTGGTAACAGGTATATTACATTTTCCAATTCTGCCTAGGTACCTTTAAAAAGCAATCAACCAGCTCTCATTGTGTAAAACAGTGAAACAATCTGTCTCTTTTTTATCCTAAGTACAAATAAAACAAACCACCAGATGATAGCTATTATCATCACCGATGATATATCTTAATAAAAATATAAACTTAATACAAATGATAATTGATCTCATTGTTAATTTAATTGATAATGAGTCCTGTTACCGAATAGAATTTTTATATTGGAGTTATATCGTTATGTTTCGTTACCTAAGTGCTGGAATATTGTCTGTCGCGATTCATGCTTTAATTTTTGCCCCACTGTTTGATCAGCCAGTAATGGCACAACCTATGAGCCAACAATCGCAAAGTGTCAGCATTAGTTTTAGTACCCCAAAACCTACACCTAAAAAGGTTGAAACAACACCCGTTCAAACAGAAACTCCGCCAGTTCCAGTAAAAGAAGCTGCACCTACAGTAGCTAAACCCAAACCAGTGGCCAAAAAGACAGTTAAGAAGCGCATCGTTAAAGAAAAGAGTGTGACTAAACAAGAGAAAAAGCAGGTTCCTAAAGCGACCCAAAAAGTAAAGAAGCAAGCGGCACCAGTAAAGAAACCAAAGAAAAAAATACAACAGTCTAACAAACCAACCGCGACAGCGGCGGCAAAGAAAGAAACAAAACAGATAGAGCAACCAACGGCAGCACCAAAAGCAAAGCAGACAGTCAATGCGAAACAAGTTGTAAAAACTGACAATGGTTTACAGGGTAAACCGCAGCTGATACAAAAAAGTCGTTTTTTAAGTAAACCTAAACCACCTAGATATCCTCGTTTAGCAAAAAGAAAAGGGATCGAAGGCACTGTCACTTACGAGGTGTGGTTAGATGAGAAAGGTAAACAAGTTAAATTATTATTAAAAGATTCTTCAGGCGCAAGAGTACTTGATCTTGCAGCTTTAAAAGCCATTAAAAAATGGAGATTTTCACCTCATAGTGTCAACGGGAAAACTGTTGCACATCGTATTTATGTCCCTATTAGCTTTCAATTGGATTAATCATGACTTTATTTAATTTAATACAACAACAACTTGGTTTAATGACTTGGCCATTATTAATTTGCTCGATTTTAACGTTAATGATCATAAGTGAACGATTATTAAAATTATTAAGCTTTGGTTCATTAAGCAAAAAAGAAATTACACAATTATTGAAAGCCCATGACCCAAAGCAAAGCGAGCAATTACAGTCGCTTAGCGTGCAACTAAAAACAGAAAAAAATCTTGCTAAACGCGGTATCGCAATGCTTTTTTCGCATCAACACTTTAGCCAACAATTGCGTGAAGATACTGCCAGCATTTGGGTACAAGATAAGCGTCAAGAGTTACACAGCGGATTAAAGCTATTAGCCTTGATTGGCGTGATCAGCCCATTACTAGGTTTATTAGGTACCGTATTAGGTTTAATTGAGATGTTTAAAGCCATAGCTTTAACCACAGGTTCAGTCACTCCCAATGACTTGGCTGATGGATTAGGCATTGCAATGCGCACCACTGCCGCGGGTTTATTAATTGCATTACCTGCTATTTGTGGCGCACAACTATTAGGGTTATGGGCAAATAAAGTAACTTATCGTTTAGAATTTACACTTAATTTTTGTAACCTTTGGTTACAAGGTGTTAGTTTCCCTGAGCAAAAACGCACTGCAAAAACAACTATCGCAACAACGCAGGAAGTTAACTCGTGATTAGAAGTCAACGTGCCAATGATCAACAATCATTTCAAGTTGATCTCACTCCCTTACTCGATATTATTTTTATTGTGATGGTATTTTTAATGCTCTCAGCAAATATTAAATTGCAGTCATTAGAAGTTGATTTACCAACTACAGATAGCAGTGCTAGCCAAGTGGTTGATGATAAGGCGATTACCATTAATTTACTTCATCAAGCACCACACTGGGCGATTGATGGGGTTGCACACGCAGATTGGCCAACGTTCCAACAAAAGTTAATTAAAATCACACAGGAAAAACCTGCAACACAATGGATTATTGCAGCGGATAAAACCGCTGATGTGCAATATATGGTGCAGTTACTAGGCTTTTTACAACAGCATAATATTCAAGCAACACAAATATTAATTGAAGAAGAGTCATCGCAAAATTAAAGTAATTTTTTAAAGGTATCGTATTAAAGCCATGCTATTAAAGGCACAGCATTAATGCTTCGATATGCTAATTACAATCAAAATGCATTTCTAAAAGGCTATTCAGCTACCCCTTAATTAATAAGGTAGACGAATAGCCTTTATGCATTTCAATGTTAAATTCGCCCATAAAAAATGTTAGACGTTTTAAAAGTAAACAACAAAACATATCGCTACTTTCCAACCTTTTACTTCAAAGTATTTACTTCAACCTTTTAGTCATATGAAGTACCTCCATTAATCAGTTACAAAGATGAAATCACAGTCCGATCGCTAAAAATATTGAATAAGATTAAAACCTATCTCAGGGATCTGATAAATTAATCACCAGATGACACTTTGAACATTGAAATATTTTCCATGTAAAGTGACACAACGAGCATATAATAATACAAATACTAACTTTTCAATTAATTTACGTTAATATTATCGAAGTATAATCCCTTTTAATCTGGCAACTGCCGTTACTAACAAGAGACTGAAAATGACTGACAACAATAATCAAACATTAAGCAATCAAGCTTGTATCAAAGCTGCACAGGAGCTATTAGCAAGACGTAAAAATAATCATAGAGGTGAAATGTTAACGGCTGATTGTCGTCCAACGAACCTAGATGATGCACTCGCAATACAGATGACAACAGTTAAAGAAAACGGCTCTAAAATTGAGGGCTGGAAATGTTTAGTGCCATTAAACCCTGAGCAAATGGTGGTTGCCCCAGTATTAGAAGGTACTGTACAACAAGGTGCAGAGTGCCTAGTCCAACCAACACAACCAGGCAAAACCTTAATTGAACCGGAAGTGGCATTTATCCTAGGCCAAGATTTACCTGCTCGAGAACAAGCTTATACTGAACAAGAAATCGATGATGCCATTGTATCTTGCCATATGGCACTAGAATTATTACAACGCCGTTACAGCCCTAATGATGACCTTGTTTTCTTTGATAATTTAGCAGATTGCCTACTTAACCAAGGTATATTTATTGGACCTGAAATCAGTAAAGAACAAGCTTACCAAGCCTCTGAAATCAATATTGGTCTCACTACCATTGCAGCCGATGGACAACCTGAAACAAAAAATTACGATGGCAAGCACCCTAACCTATCGGCACATAAACCGGTTTATTGGTTAATTAATTTCATGCGAAATAGAGGTGTCGGCTTCAAAAAAGGACAAGCTATCATCACTGGCTCTTATGCTGGTGCGATAGAAGTACCTATTGATACAACAGAAATTAAATATCAAGATCTAGGTAAATACCAAGTAACCTTTAAAGCAATTTAGATTATAGCTATTTAAATTATAGCAATGGAGTACTTAAATCTTTGCAAGTACTCCATTGCTACTGCTAATAAGCCTTGCGTAACTTCTTCTTAAATGAAAACCCTGTCACTAACACGGTACCGGTGATCACTAATATTGCCCCTAATAACGTATTTAAGCCAATCGCTTCCCCTAAGAATAAACGCCCCCATAAAATCCCAAACAACGGCACTAAAAAGGTCACCGATAATGCCGATGCAGGACCATCATCTTTCACTAATTTAAAATATAATAAATACGCAATACCTGTGCAGACAACACCAAGCACCAATACCGAAAGACTAATAGGTAAAGTAATGGGATCTCTAATAGGTATAAAAGGAAGCAATGGTAGTACCAGAATCACTGATGCCCACATGCTACCATGTGCATTTTCAAACGGTGCTACCACAGGTGCGACCTTAGTATAATTTGCAGAAAATCCATACATTAAAGCGGCTAGTAAACAGGCCGAGATAGCCAGTAGTCCCTGTTCACCAAGAGCCATTGCTTGCTGTCCAACCAATACCGAGACACCCAACATACCCACTAACAAACCTAGACAGGCTTTTAATGGTAAACGTTCTCTTTGCCACAAACTGGCTATCACAGCGCCAAACAACGGCGCTGTTGAGTTAATAATCGCAAGAGTCGATGCATTTAAAGTTTGTGCTGCATAAGCAAACATTAGAAAAGGAAAAGCACTATTAAAGGCACCAATAATAAAAAAATGTTTAATATAAGAAATAAACTGTAATTTTCGACCAAGATAGAGGCTCATTAACAACAAAAATAATGCCGCCGCTAATACCCGCCCCTCAATTAACACCGCAGGACCTAAACTATTAGCAGTCAGACGCATAAACAAAAATGAGCCGCCCCAAATAGAGGCTAATAAAATTAATCGTAAAACACTCGCGACAGGCATAGCAGGTCCTTTAAGTAAGCTTTAATGTAATAATTTGGCTTGAAAAAGCCCATTGAAATAAGTTTTCATAACTGCAAAGGTGGCAATAATAAACAGTGCTAAACAGCACTATAGATAAATGATATATAACATATTTTACAGGTTATGCCTTGCTATTAAATATTGTAATTGCGAACTAAGTCAACGCTATCATTTAGGGTCTAGCTAAATCAGGGTACCTACTTTATTAAACGTGTTTTTATTATCTATACGATTAATTTGTCAATGCGCAGCAAAGCAAAGTAGACTGATGGTAACGATAAACAGGAGGACAACATGCTAATTTTTTATATTATTTGTGGGTGTTTGATTTTTGCTATATCAGGTTTCATTGTGCAATATAATCGCTTAGCGATATATCGCCGCCGTGTCATTCGACACCTTGCGAATCAAAGTTCTCGAGTCAAATCAGAGCCCGCTCATCAACCACCTATTATTTTATCTGACCAACAAGAGCAGCAAATAAAACAGTGTTTTTTAAAAGGAGTTAGCATTCCACAATGCATTGACCAACTTTAATAGTAACTATTTTATAAGGTCTAGTGATGTTCTTCATAACTAGACCTCGACATGATTGAATAAACACCTCTCAAGCCTTAAGCTCCCAGTTAATGTTTTTTTCAAAAAATCAGTAAACCTTAATAAAATCAATTCAGGAATATAAGATGAGAATGGTGGCGGTTACTGCATGCCCAACAGGCATTGCACATACTTATATGGCAGCGGAAGCTTTAATCAAATCTGCAGCCAGTTTTGGTATCCAAATACAAGTCGAAACCCAAGGAGCAATGGGTATTGAAAATCAATTAACCCATCAAGATATTCACCAAGCAGACCTGATACTGATTGCGTCCGATATCAACATTGAAAACGCTGAACGATTCCAACAATATCAAGTAATTAACACAACAATCGTTGAAGTCTTAACTGACCCAAATAAAGTCATTCAAGATTGTATCAAGCAAACTAGTTAATCATCATGTCAACAATACGTATTACTCTGTATTTAGGGGAAAGTGGACTTACAGCTTGGTTAATTAAGGGTATTAACCAGCGCTTACGTGACATACAAGGCGCTGCTGAGTTAATCAAAATAGATACGTTGCAGCGAGTCAATGTACAACACCAGTTAGCAGTACTTAGTCTCGCTTTTAAGCCCTTTGATCTATGCCAAATTTTTCTTATTGGGGAGAATCTACAAACCCAGGTTGAGGCACTAAAGTTATATTTACAACAATACTGTGTATTGGTGACAGATACATACACGGCAACGATTCATTCAAGCTCTCCAATGTACAATGATAACTTTCAGTTTCATCACTTCTCAGTACCCAATAAAATGAGCGCCAAACACCGTTACCACATCATGCCCTTTGCTAAGGATGCCACCATAGTCGATAAAGCACGCATCCTTAAACTGATTGCCAAAATGGCTTCAATCAAACACTATAAAAAAATAGAGGTACAACTCATACAAAGAGAGCAATTGTCTTCAACTGATATGGCAGGAGGCATTGCACTACCGCATATAGTGAGTGAATATATTGATCAACCAATGATGATTTGCTTAACATCTAAAACAGTGATTGACTGGCAGTCGGCACATGGTGGAGTGACTCATATCGTAGCGTTACTATTACCCAAACCTTGCACTAAAGAAGCCATTTTAGCGGTGCGGCATTTAGCAGTTAACTTACTCAATGCTGATAAAAAACAATTTATTACTTATCATTATATGGGCGATCAATTACAAGCCATTTTAGCTTGTTTCATGCGGCCTACCGAACAGCCTATTGAACAATCTCCATAACCCTTTTGAGGTTATTTATCCCCCACAGCAGTAACCCGAATTAAGAAGGTCGTTGTTGATCACTGTAGATCGCCCTAAATTCACTCGGTGTACGACCTAATTTACTTTTAAAAACACGATAGAAATAGTTAACATCATTAAACCCACAACGTAATGCAACTTCGCTAAGTCGAAATGAATAGCGTGTTAACATAAATTTTGCACGCTCTAACCGTACCCATGTAATGTAATCAGCCAAACGCATGTGTCCTTGTTGACGAAATAAACGCGATAGATGATTGGGGCTAACATTGAAATGATGAGCGATATTATCGCGACTGATATGGCGATGAAAATTTTCTTGAATATAAATACAGACTCCCTGATACAAATCTTCACTGCGCCCTTGGTTAGCGGTCTCGGGAGATAGCAACATACCATGACAATAGGTCATAAGGGCCATCAATAAATGTCCTCCAGTTGGATGCTGAATTTTCTCTTTTGCTAAGGTATTTAACGCATTTAAAATATGATCCAAGGCATGGCCTGTACGAGTTTGCAGGCTATACTTTTGCACATCAAAAAAGGCTTCCTCCCCTTTGCGCTTTTGCACCAAACTAAACCCTAACTGACGCTTGCCAAATAATAAACTAAGCACACTACAGTCGCTATTCCACTCAGGTTTATTCCAACTATTAGGTGGAATATATAAAATATCTCCGGGTAATATTTTCACCTCAGTTAAACCAAATTCAGGGTCTTCAATTTGATTGATGTACTCACCAGTGATTACAAATTCCATACGCGGAAAATTGACCTGATAACTAAATGAAGGAGGTGTTGAATGGTCACTGGCAAACCACACTCGATTAAACTGCTCTATTTCAGACAACACACCTTCTAATACATTAATAAATACTTGGCTCATGGTTATTATTCACTTTTATTGTCAATGGAAAATAAGTTTAAATGTGATATCAATATAGTAACCCCTGGTATTTGTTACAGATAGAACCACCCAGTGACCCACTTCACAAAGGGATATTCAGGGTACAATAATCCAGTAAATGAATTTACTGTACACTATTTTTTATCCATAAAATATCTAACAATTACCTCCATAAACTAAAATAATATTTTACACAGAGGAGGTGCAATCATGATTACTCAAATGATTAATGAAAAGTTGATATGCTTAAATCTTAAAGCCACAACTAAAGATGAAGTACTAAATGAGATGGTCGACCTATTAGCCCAACAAGGCAAACTAAGCGACCCAGATAGCTTTTTAAAAGATGTCTATGCGCGTGAAGCAATTGATAACACAGGTTTTGAAGAAGGTGTTGCCATACCTCACGCTAAAAGCTCGGCAGTCATTGAACCAGCTGTAGCCATTGGTATTAGTAAATCTGGTATTGAATACGGTGCTGAAGATGGTAAAAATTCAACACTCTTTTTCATGATAGCTTCTCCCGATGGTGGTTTTGATCATCACATAGAAGTGTTAGCAGAACTCTCCTCTAAATTAATTGAAGATGGGTTTATTGATGCAATGCATAAAGCAATATCAACTAAACAGGCGCTCGCTTTATTATTAGAGAAAAAAGAAATAACCGATAAAGTCGCCTTGGATAAAGGCTTCATTATTGGTGTAACGGGTTGCCCAACTGGCATTGCTCACACCTATTTAGCAGCGGAAGCATTAGAAAAAGCAGCGGCACAAATGGGGTACGAAATTAAAGTAGAGACCAATGGTTCTATTGGCGTAAAAAACGCACCTACAGCAGAAGAAATTGAACGCGCTGTGGCGATTGTTGTAAGTAGTGATAAGCAGGTTGATATGGCTCGCTTTGATGGTAAAAAGCTCATTCAAACCCCAGTAAAAGCGCCGATTAGTAATGGTAAAGCAGTTATTCAACAAGCATTGGATGCACCTGCTTACCAAGCTGACTCAAAAAACTCATCACAAAACAATTCCTCTGTAACTTCAGGTAGATCTAACCTTTATCGTTATTTAATGAATGGTGTATCGCATATGATCCCATTTGTGGTCACCGGCGGTTTGATGATTGCGCTATCGCTTGCTTTGGGGGGAGAGCCAACAGCTAATGGCATGCAAATCCCTGAAGGTAGTCTATGGAATCAAGTACTTAATGTAGGTGTCGTTGCCTTTACCCTTATGATCCCTATTCTGGCCGGTTACATTGCTTATGCCATTGGTGATCGCGCAGCGCTTGCTCCAGGGTTCATTGGAGGTTGGATTGCTAATAATGGTTCATTTTATGATGCTTCTGCAGGAACTGGGTTCATCGGAGCCATTGTTGCAGGTCTATTAGTGGGTTACTTTGTGCGCTTTATTGCAACACGTGAGTACCACAAAATGGTCGCGCCACTTGTACCTATTATGATCGCGCCCATTTTAGGCACCATTTTTATCGCTTCGCTATTTATTTTTGTCATTGGTGCACCTATTGCCAATTTAATGGAATGGTTAAACGCTGTTCTCACTGAAATGAGTACCGGTAATGTCATTTTATTAGGTATCGTATTGGGCGGCATGGCTGGCTTTGATATGGGCGGACCATTTAACAAAGTGGCTTTCCTCTTCTCCGTAGGCATGATCGCAAGCGGTCAAACTCAGTTTATGGGTGCAATGGCGGTCGCTATTCCAATTGCTCCACTGGGTATGGCATTAGCCACCGTGATTGGCCGTAAATTAGAAATATTTGAAGACAGTGAAATCGAAGCGGGTAAAGCAGCCGGTGCGATGGGTCTAGTTGGTATCTCTGAAGGTGCGATCCCTTTTGCAGCACAGGATCCTCTATCAGTCATTCCTGCCAACGTACTAGGCTCAATGGTCGGCGCAGTAATGGCATTCTCCTTCGGTATCACTAATAGTGTTGCTCATGGCGGTCCAGTTGTTGTATTACTTGGCGCAATGAACAAACCTGTGATGGCGATTATATGCATGGCGACGGGCACAGTCGTTACCGCTTTAGTTTGTGTAACATTGAAAAAAATGCGCATTGCACGTAAAGCAAAACAGCTAACTTCAGCTAGCGCATAAAAATTAGCGTATAGGCTAAATCATAAAAGGCAGATAATGTTCCCATTATCTGCCTTTTTCCGTCACCGCCAACAGCGTCTATTCTTACCGTTTATTAGAGAGTTATGTGTATCGCTAATAAACTTAATTAATTTTATCCGCCGGAAAAACAACCCCTGTTTGGCGACGGATCTCTGTTGTCATACGAGAAACACTCAATGCTCTCGCCTTGGCTTTTTCACATAATTTACCCTGTTTAATTTGCTGAGCAAAAAAGCTCGCTTCATAGGTCATGGTGTTTTCAACCTGTGCAACTTTAAACTCTTGCGCTGCTTCTCCACGACGCTGTAGGGAAATATGATCACACTCAGAAATATGCGGAACTAACATCACTCCTGCCTCTCCTTGTAACTCACTTGGTAAGGCTGAATCAGAGACTTTAGAATGGCGGATCACCACTTCAAAATCAGGATAATAAAAAATAGCAGCACCATGTGCATCGACACCTGAGTCAAGTAAATGCGCACTCGCTTTTATTTTTAATGGCTCACCGAACAAAGCAACAACACTGGAAACACAATAAAAGCCGATATCCATAATCGAGCCGTTAGAAAAAGCAGGATTAAAGGTATTTGGATTTTCTCCATCAAGATAACGCTGATAACGTGATGAGTATTGGCAGTAGTTAATGCTGACTTTATGTAAGCGACCTAATTTAGGTAAGTGTTCAGTGATTAAAGCGAAGTTAGGTAGATATTCAGTTTTAAATGCTTCAAACAATACTACATTGTTTTTTTCAGCAACCTCAAACATATGTTCAGCTTGGGTTATATTGGAAGCCACAGGTTTTTCGCAAATGACATGTTTGCCATTCTCTAGCATCAGAATACTTTGTTCGTAATGTAGTGAGTTTGGGCTAGCAATATAGATGGCATCAAAGGCATCGCTTTTAGCCATTTCTGTTAAATCAGTAAAACTAACAGCTGCACCATTGAAAGGAGCTGAGAATGCCTGTGCACGCTTTGCATCTCGAGAATACACTGCTGTTAATTCAAACTCTTGAGATGCTAGCGCAGCTTCGACAAAACGTTCAGTGATCCAGTTGGTACCAATAATAGCGAGACGTAACATCTTTCCTCCAGTGCTTTTCATATAAAAATTATGCCTGAATATATCATGATCTAACCCTAATCACGTCCACACAGTGAAAAATTTGGATTATAAGATGACATCCACCAGCTAGAAATTGTTAGCAGCAAGAAAAACGAGCGACAATAACATTGGTTAATAATAGTAACGAGCGACAAGGCAATGCCACATTATTTTATGCGGCTTTCACGAATATAAAACGTATCACTTTGTTTATAAATGTAATCATCAGTTCGAAAAGCTAATAGCAATGATAACGTTTGTTGAAGCTGTGGCTGGTGGATATGAATGATTACATGACTTTGTAATTGATGCGTGAATTGACGTAATAAAGTAGCACCTTGTACCGTATGAAGACTCGCAATCAGCGCAACATTTAGCAACAGCGTAAACATAAACACCACTCTAAAAGATTGCTTTTGGCTTTTATGGCGTAACCTTTGTTGTGCAATAATTGCACCTGGCCAACCACATAAAATAGAACAGAAGTGTAAGGTTTTTTCAGGCGTTCGCCATCGATTAAGACGCGCTGCTTTTTTATCTTTTGCATAAATGAAATAAGTCACTAGGCTAGCAACCGCAAAAACAACAAAAATGAAGAGTGGCATGTATCCAAGAAAATAAGAAACTGCTAAACCTACAATAGCCAAATATATAGGCAGGTAATGATAATTCATAAGTTCTCTAACTATGCTGTATAAGGTTTATTGGAAGTGATTTTAGCTAAGCCATTAATAATACGATAAATAGACCACACCCAAGTCACAAACAAAACAAAGTAACCCACAACAAAGAAAGCTAATATCACTCCCACTACTGACCAGGCTAATACCCACCAAAACGTACTCATAATATTGGTATAGTGATCTTCAAACAAAGTACCCCGTGCATCTTCTCTTTTAACCATTACCCAAATAGCACCGATTAACCAAAATATGCCGGTAAACATACCTAGAATCATCAAACCATAACCAATTAGCGCACTGGTTTTTGCTGCATCATCTTCAATAGATAAACTCAAGTTTGAGCGTAAATCGTTCATTTTAATCTCTTTTAATTTTTTATTTATATTAGGTCAATTCGTCTGAATAATTGATCACTTTATTAAGCGCAATGCTATTAGAGGAATCAATACTCATTGAACTCATGTTTTAAATCAGCACAGAGGTTGAAACGGTTACTTATCTTAATACGCCGTTAACATTTAAAAATGCATTACAGCATAAAAATAACACGAACAGAAGGTTAGTGACAGGAGGCAGGAATCACTGGCTTTGAAATGTTAGCCAGTGATTATTTGTGCTTATCTTGATAGGTTAAAACGCAGCTTCAATGGTGCCTTTGTATGTTTTATCTAGAAATTGACGAGTTGCTTCAGATTGAAGGATCTTAACAAACTTCTTATAAGTTGCATTGTCTTTATCTTGTACACGCGCAGCAACATTCATCACAGCAAACTCCGCATCTTTCGCTTCTAAATAAATACCTTGTTCAGCAGGGTTTAAACCCGAAGACATAACGTAATTCATAGTAATAACCGATGCATCAACATCATCTAAAGTACGTGGTAATTGCGCTGCTTCCACTTCAATAAATTGAAAGTTTTTAGGATTTTCAACAATATCGTAAACCGTCGTTTTTGCACCAGCATCTGGCTTTAACGTGATCAGTTTTGCATCAGCTAATAACAGTAAACCACGACCACCATTGGTTGGATCGTTAGGAATTGAAATTTTTGCGTTGTCAGGTAAATCATTGATCGACTTGTACTTAGTCGAGTAAATCCCCATACGCATTAAAATAGAATGACCGATAGAAACAATTTTTTGCTCGCTGTTACTATTAAAGTTACTCATGAAAGGTTGGTGCTGGTAACTGTTAAGATCCAGGCTACCATCCGCTAACGCAGCATTAGGCGTGATGTAATCAGAGAATATGACAACTTCAACGTTCAAACCTTGCTTAGCGGCTTCAATAGCGACAGCTTCAATAACTTCTGCATGAGGACCAACGGTTGCGCCTACTTTAATCACTTCAGTGTTTTCTTCTTGTCCACAGGCTGCTAATCCAAACGCTAAGGGTAAAAGATAAAATAACCTTGAGATTTTCTTATTAAACATTTTCAGTTCCTTTAAAATAAATGGCCGTATAGACGGCTAAATAAGATAATACAATAAAGATTATAATAGTCATAACTATTTTAACGGTGCTTGATATAACGGATGGTTATAAGTAATAGATATTATTACTTTATTTTTGTCACTAAAAACAAAAAACGGCTACTCAATTGAGTTAGCCGTTTTCTATTAATGCATTGCTTTCTATTAATTCATTGCTTTATTAACTCAAGTGCTGCTATCAATTAGCAACATGAGATTAGCCATGAGTAGCGCGATCACCCCAAATCTCTTTTAAGCGTTGGTCTCGCCCACAGTTCCAGCGATATGCTTTGTACCGTAGAGGACTGTTTTTATAATAATCCTGATGGTAGCTTTCGGCGCCTTTAATAGGATAAAAAGTACTGCTATCTAAGATAGGTGTTACAACTTTTTGCTTAGGGAACTCAGCAATCACTGCCTGTTTAGATTTTTCAGCCAATGCTCGCTCCTGTTCGTTTGCAACAAAAACAGCACTTAAATAACTTTCGCCTTTATCACAAAATTGCCCTCTTCCATCAAAGGGATCAATGTTTACCCAGTAATGATCTAATATCTGTTGATAGCTCACTTGCTTGGCATCATAAGTAATTTCAACGGCTTCATAATGCCCTTGATGATTGCCTCGATAAGTTGGATTTTCTAAGGTGCCACCAGTAAAACCGGACACAACATCAGTCACTCCCGGTAATTTTTCAAAATCAGATTCCATACACCAAAAACAACCACCCGCTAATACAGCTTTTTCAGCACTTGCGAATGACACATAAAAAAGCATCAATGTTGATAAAACTAATCCTAATATTTTTTTCATAGATATCTCGCCCTGCTAAATGAATAAAAAATGCTGTAGATCCGAGTAAGTAGACCTGACGTTGATAAAAATTATTTCATTAATAATTAAATGATGAATTCTGAATAGGAATAAGTATTGAACTAAAGATTTGCAATAAAGGTCAACTAAAGCATAAAACCTTAATAACGAAGATGAGAAGAACGCAAACTCTCTATTTTTCTTATATTTAAGAAGTGAGCAAATGAAAAGTGTCAAATAAATTTATAACTCACTCATTTCTACTTTCGAAAAAATGCAGTTTCAGTACAGAGCCAATGAGTATTGCTTTTATGGACTTAGGTTTGGCAGGGCTATACTGTTCACGAAAAAAGAAATTTAGACTAGAACAATAACAACCTTCACTGACTTATATATGAATACTTTTAAATCAATCAATGGAAAAGCTAATAATACCCTCTATGAACAAATTATTTCTCTAATCCCCTAACTCCGCTATCACAAAGTCGATAAAGCTACGTACCTTTGCTGACATATGCTTTCTGCTCGGATACACCACATAGACTCCTATTGGCGGCTTAGGCCAATCACAAAAAATCTCTACTAATTTCCCTGTTTCCACTTCATCTTTTAAGGCAAATTGTGGCACCCGAATAATGCCTTGGTCAGCAACGGCGAGGTCTATTTCTAAGGTCGCATTATTGGTCAACACATGACTTTCAACATGAACCTGAATGGTTCCTCCTTGATGATCTCGGAATGGCCAAATATTAGGTTGCTTCAAATTACTATAACTGACGATTTTATGACGATCTAAATCATAGGGGTGACTTGGAGTACCATGTTTAGCTAAATAGCGAGGAGAAGCTAATACTAAAGCTTCTGATTGACTCACCCTGCGACTAATTAAACTAGAATCTTCGAGTTGCGTAGAGGCTCTGATAACGACATCAAAACCATCGGCAATAAGGTCTACTTTTCTATCATTCAGTTCTAATTCAAGTTGGATTTTTTGATGCTTTTCAGTAAACCGACTCAAAACAGGACTCAGGTTAGACAAACCATAGGAGATAGGACAACTTATACGTAGTTTTCCTCTAGGCTCCCCTTGATTACCACTAATACTATTTTCTGCTTGTTCGGCATCTTCAATAAGTTGCTGGCACAATTGAAAATACAATTCACCTTCCTGCGTTAAACTCAAGGATCGTGTGGTTCTATGTAACAGGCGAATACCCAAACGTGCTTCTAGCTTATTCACTTCTTTACTAATGTAAGAAGTGGAATGGCCACTACTCTCAGCGGCTAAGGTAAAACTACCTAATTTTGCTACATCAACAAAAACAACCATACCATCAAATAATTTGCTGTTATTCGCCATCACATCACCTTTTAGTTAAATAGAACACTACAAGTCATTTGGAAACAATCTATGCACAAAATGACTATTACTCAGCAAATGATAATAATTTAAAGTGTATCCATCCACTGAGAGAAAGAACAGGAATTAATAATGAAAGTACTCGCATTCGCAGCAACAAGTAGCAAAAGCTCTATTAACAAACAGCTAGCTAATTACACAGCAAAACAAATTAACAACGCACAAGTAGAGTTGTTAGATATCAACGATTATGAAATGCCACTATTTAATGAAGACCGTGAAAAAGAATTAGGACAACCAGCGCGAGCTAAAGCCTTTTATCAAAAATTGGGGGATGCTGATGTGATTGTTATCTCTTTTGCAGAGCATAACGGTTCTTATACTGCGGCTTATAAAAATTTATTTGATTGGACTTCTCGTATTGATCAAAAGCTATTCCAAAACAAACCCGTCATTATGCTGTCAACTTCACCGGGCCCTGGTGGTGCCGCTAGCGTATTAGCATCGGCACAAGCTTCTGCACCATTTTTTGCAGCAGAGGTGAAAGGTACCATTTCAGTACCTAGTTTCTACGATAATTTTGATCTGGAAAATGGCCAATTAACTAACCAAGACTTGGTTGATAAAATAATGAATGTCATTACTAAGCTGTAAAACATTAACAAAACAAGACTTCACTTGTTATAACAGGTTATTTCCTTTACCAAAATTTATAGCAGAAATGGTTCATTTGAAAACATACGATTAATCTGATAAATCACAGATTAATCGTTAATAATTTCAAATATTTAAAGAATTATAGCATGACTGTTTTATGCAGCTAAGCGCTAAACACGTTTTGCTGTAATACGTCGCGTCAACCCCAATCCAAACAATCCAAGGCCCAAAATAACAAATAAGCTAGGCTCTGGAATTACAACAGTACCTCCGGGTCCGATTAGCTTTGATGAGCCTGAGCTAAAATTCGTCGCCCCTTTGATACTTTGTACACGCATTCCAACACGCTGGTCTTGAAACTGAGACTCAAGAAGTCCTGCAATCTTTAGATCGAAACTGATAAATTGATTAAAGCCGCCACTCTTACCATTTTCACCAACCACAAGCCCTAAATCCCAATTATTTTCGCCTGAACCATTAATATTCACGTTTCCTCCCAATGAATAACTCACTGCATTTTCACTAAAGCTAATCACAGGAGTGGTGCTTGCGGAATTTGCACTAATGCTGGCGGAACCAGACAGTGCACTGAAGTCCGCTAAATCGAACCACAAACCTAATATATCACCTTGTGTAAGTCCAGCATTGATAGGTGAACCAATATCTGCGGTAATCGTAACAGTATCTACTCCGTTATTTACAAAGCTCACATCGGCAAAAAAACCTCCGCCATTAGTGACATCTTCTAGGTTACTTATTGGCCCTGCTTGAGTAGCGCTACATACTCCAACTAAAACAAGAGCAGAAATTATTTGATAAAAATATTTCATATGAACAGCCCCTTTGGTTACTTACCATTAAATAGCTTTACACATAAGTATCAGCAATAAACAAGCCAAATAAATTACATCTTTTATTTCATATGCTTACAAAAAACCCAAATCTTTCATTGTAAATTTTTTCGGCAACTAAAAATCTACCAGAGCATATTATTGCTAATTACCAGGGCCCCCATTGCGCCGAAATAAATAAGTATCAAATAGGTTGCCAATAAAGCACTAAAAAGCATAGCTTGAATAAGCTGAAATAGGATATTTAGTTAATAAAAAGCCGAAGTAAATCGGCTTTTAACATACTAATAAATAAAGACTTAATTTGTGATTTATTCCACTGTAACCGCTTTTGCTAGGTTACGTGGTTGGTCTACGTCGGTACCTTTAATCAATGCCACATGGTACGACAATAATTGCATCGGTACAGTATGGAAGATAGGTGCGATGATTGGATTTACATGAGGTAATGAAATAATTTTCATTCCATCACATGCTTCAAAGCCTGAGTTTTCATCGGCAAATACATACAATAAACCACCACGTGCACGTACTTCTTCAACGTTGGATTTTAATTTTTCTAACAAATCATTATTCGGAGCAACAACGACAACAGGCATATCAGCATCAACTAACGCTAATGGACCATGCTTTAGTTCACCTGCAGCATAAGCTTCAGCGTGAATGTATGAGATCTCTTTTAATTTTAAAGCCGCTTCCATCGCAATTGGGTAATATTCGCCACGACCTAAAAATAATGTGTGGTGTTTATCTGCAAAGTCAGGGGCTAGAGCGGCAATTTCTTTATCAAACGCTAATGCTTTTTCAATTTCAGTTGGTAATGAGTGTAGCGCATGTACAATTTCAGCTTCTTTTTGCGGGCTAATAGTACCTTGCTCTTTACCAATCGCAGTCACCAAGATCAACATTGCAGCAAGCTGAGTGGTAAATGCTTTAGTCGATGCCACACCAATTTCAGTGCCAGCGCGAGTCATAAATGCAAGGTCAGATTCACGTACTAATGAAGAACCAGATACGTTACAGATAGACATCGCAGACATGTAACCTTTTTCTTTCGCTAAACGTAACGCAGCTAAAGTATCAGCTGTTTCGCCGGATTGAGAAAGTGTAAGCAATAAGCTATTTGGACGAACAACAAAATCGCGGTAACGGAATTCAGAAGCGATTTCAACATCACAACTTACGCCAGCAAGTGATTCAAACCAATAACGCGCCGCCATACCTGAGTTGTATGAAGTACCACAAGCGATGATTTGAACATGTTCAACTTTAGATAAAATTTCTTTTGCGCCATTACCAATGCTTTCAACAATGATACTGTCTTCGCTTATACGACCTTCTAATGCACTGATTAATGCAGTAGGCTGTTCAAAAATTTCTTTTTGCATAAAGTGACGGTATTTACCTTTACTACCCGCATCATGCTCAACGGTAGATTCAATCACTTCGCGTTCAATCGCTTCGCCACTTGCATCAAAAATATTAACTTCGCGACGAGTAATTTCCGCTACATCACCTTCTTCAAGGTAAGTAAAACGACGTGTTACGTTTAATAGCGCTAGTTGGTCTGAGGCAAGGAAGTTTTCACCAATACCATGACCAATAACAATTGGGCTACCTGAACGTGCAACCACTAAACGAGATGGGTCACGGCTATCTAATGCAACCATACCGTAAGCACCTTCTAATTGAGGCACTGCTTTTTGTACTGCTTCACGCAATGAAGCCGCAGTTTTTAATTCCCATTCCACTAAATGTGCAATAACTTCAGTATCAGTTTGAGATTCAAAAACATAACCACGCTCTTGTAACAAACTACGTAGTGATTCGTGGTTTTCGATAATACCGTTATGTACGATTGAGATAGCACCAGAAACATGTGGGTGAGCATTAACTTCTGAAGGTTCGCCGTGTGTTGCCCAACGTGTATGAGCAATACCAGTTCCACCCATTGTATGCATTGCATCAACGGCATCAGCCAATTCTTTTACTTTACCTAAACGACGTACGCGAGTTAATTTACCTTCGCTATCAACAATGGCAACACCTGCTGAGTCATAACCACGATATTCTAATTTTTTTAACCCTTCTATTAAAATTTCAGACACTTCTCTTTGCGCAACTGCACCAACGATACCGCACATAAACTACCCCTTGTAATTAGTTTCAAATTATATAAACACGCACTCTAGTGCATTTTTAAACATAAATCACTTAAAAAAACGCATAAACGCGCATAAAACTTATATTCAACATCATTTAGTCAAACTAAAAGCAAAAAGGTGCAAAATAATGCTGCATTTATTGATCGTTAAACTCTCGTAGATAACGTGCGCTATGCTTATTTTTTACGCTTGCCTATTCACTTCTTTATAATTACTGGTTAAAGTTACAGTTCTTACGTTGTCGATTGGAAAAAACATGTTGAATCACCCGCTTACTCAAGCATTATCCTTAGCTTGGAAACTACTAACAGTTTTGATCTTACCTGTCATTATGGCTGTCTATGTAGAAGTGGTGGACACCTATTATATTGCGTTTTCTTTTTCTGATTTAGACCAAGGTAAAAATTTACATAAATGGGCTATTCTCGGGATTTATCTGCTATTTCTACTGTGTTGGAATAGACTTAACCCTCATGTGATCAATACATTAAAGAAAATGGAATATTAGATGCCAGCAGATTTATTGGCAAATAACAGCTTATTATTAATGAGCATTATAAGTGCTGTACTTTTTATCAGCTTATTAATCGCCCTTAACCGTTTATCTCACAGCAAAACAGATCTTAGCGAGCAGTATTTAGCTCTGAAGCTAAGTGAACAAAATCTGCAACACCAAACGCAACAAAATCAATTACTAGACAGTAAGATAGCGGCTTTATCGTTACACAATGAAAGCTTGCAGGCACAGGTCAGTAAATTAACTACACGTGTTAGAGAGTCCGACGTTCGCTTGCAGGCAGGAGAGCAGCGGCTACAAGATCAACAGGCAACAGAGGCGAAATTAAGCCAACAGTTTGAGGTGTTGTCACAGCGTATTTTTAACGACAAATCGACACAGTTTCAGCAATTAAATAAGCAATCCATCAAACAACTATTAGACCCTTTAAGTACTCAACTGGAAGGTTTTAAAAAGCAAGTCAACGATTGTTATATCAATGAAAGCAAAGAGCGTTTTAACTTAAAACGAGAAATAGACCAACTAGCTAACTTAAATAGCCTAATGCATCAAGAAACTCAGAACCTGACTAACGCCTTGAAAGGCGACAATAAGCAGCAGGGAAACTGGGGTGAGGTAGTTTTACAGCGCATACTAGAAAATTCAGGCTTACGTGAAGGGCATGAGTACCAAACTCAGGTTAATTTGAAGGATACACGAGGACAACGCTTTCTTCCTGATGTGGTGGTTAATTTACCGCAACAACGCAATATCATTATTGACTCAAAAGTGTCTTTAGTGGCCTATGAACGTTACTTTAATAGCGAAAATATTGGTGAACAAAAACAAGCAATTGATGCGCATTGTTTATCTATCCGCCAACATATTAAGGGCTTAGGGAAAAAAGACTATCAGGATTTAATTGGCACCAACACACTCGATTATGTATTGTTATTTGTGGCCGTTGAACCTGCCTTTATTACTGCTTTAGAGCACGACCCAAGCTTAGTACAACTCGCACTCGATAATAATATTCTGTTAGCCAGCCCAAGTAATTTAATGATTGCCCTACGTACTATCGAAAACTTATGGCGCTTTGAAAGACAAGAGAAGAATGGTCAATTCATTGCGCAGCAGGCAAGTAAGTTATACGACAAATTACGCTTATTCAGCGATAACTTTTTAGAAGTTGGCTCACAACTAGATAAAGCACAGAAAACCTACCACACTGCACTTAAACAACTTAGTGCAGGGCGTGGCAATGTTATTCAACAGGCAGAGCAATTAAAAGAATTAGGTGTACCGATCAAAAGACCAATTTCAGAGCAACTTACTCAGCACAATACTGAACCACAACAGTTAAACGAATAACATCATTGAAGATACTTTTTCACCCTAAAAGGTGCTTTATTTTATCTTCAAACCATTGATAGCGTGAAGGTAATTGGCGATAACGCTTTTGAGTTAAATACAAAGGCTCTTGAATTGCATGAGTTAATGGCAGTACCTTTAATTGTTGCTGTTGACTAAACTGCTGCACCGCACGCTTTTGCAAAATGGTATATCCCACTCCTTGTGCAATGGGTAACAGTATTTGCTGCAGCTGATTTACATAACCTTTAATATTAAGGCTATTCAAGCCTTTATATTCTGCCGTAAAGTTGCTTGAAAAAACCTTTTTAAGAAAATGTAAACCATCGGGGTGGTTAATAAATCCGATTTGGTTGAGTGCAGCAAAATTCCAATCCTGATTTAAATCTACACTCGCGGGTAATACTAGTTGTAACTCTTCATACCCCACCAGCGTTTGTTTCAATTGTTCATGTACCGTCTGTCGAGTGACAATGCCAAGGTCTATTTTATTACTGAGTAAGTCAGTAATAATATTTTGATTCGGGGCTGCTTCAACAAAAACACTTAATTGTGGATATACACTTTGTTGTTGCACAAAGTAGGGGTACAGAAAGTTAGCGAGCGCACCTGAGCAGGTTATTGAGCAAATACCTCGTGTTGCATCATCATGATTAATGCTTTCGCTTAATTGCGCTTCTAAAGTGCGCATACTTAATCCCATTTGATATAACTTTTCACCGGCTAAGGTTAGTTCAAACTGCTTCCCATAACGGGCTAATAGCAAGGTATTAAAGTGCTTCTCAAGCTTTTTGATGTGTTGTGTGACACCTGGTTGCGTCATAAATAACTGTTCAGCAGTATGTGTAAAATGCTTAGTCTCGACCAATTTCATAAACGTATTTAAATGCTTTTGATTAATCACTTTTTATCTCCTCATTTTTTGCTGAGCACTATTATTGAACATTGTACGAAACAAGCAGACTCTTCATCACTATTCAAATATTGCTTTCAAATTGCGCCTTAAATTATAACAAAATATTATTAAAATAATAACAAATGATAATTTCAAGGAGACACTGCATTTCTTTATTATTTATCTCACTTAAACAAATTTGCATTTTGCAAGCAGGAGATAAAACATGAACACCCCCTACCCACGTAGTTTTTCACATATTGGTATTTCAGTCCCTGATTTAGACGCCGCAGTAAAGTTTTATACTGAAGTTTTAGGTTGGTACACCATCATGGAACCCAGCGATGTACTGGAAGATGAGAGTGCTATTGGTGAAATGTGTACCGATGTTTTTGGTGCTGGCTGGGAGCGCTTTCGTATTGCACACTTATCGACAGGCGATCGTATCGGTGTTGAATTATTTGAATTTAAAAACCAAGAAAACCCTGATAATAACTTTGAATATTGGAAAACCGGTATCTTCCACTTTTGCGTACAAGATCCAAACGTTGAAGAGTTAGCAGAGAAAATTGTTGTCGCTGGTGGTAAGCGTCGAATGAAAGCCCCCCGCTATTATTACCCAGGTGAAAAACCTTACCGTATGATCTATATGGAAGACCCATTTGGTAATATTCTAGAAATTTATAGCCACAGTTATGAGTTACATTATGCGAGTGGTGCTTATCAAAAATAAGTTATCAATATACGTTAGCATTATATCTAACCTCAATTCTGGTTAATGAAAGCGGAATTATATTTAAAATCATAAAATTATATTTTTTGGCTATACAGTGCCGCTAGTTTTGCGTAATTCAAGCCGCGTAGTTCAAGACGAATTATCTCTCAACAACTGGTTATTGAGAGATAATTTAACGAATAAATCCGCGGAAATAGCGGTGTTGTATCGCTTTGCTTATCCAGAACTAAGGTTATTTACAAACATAATGCTTTGGTCATAAAACTAGACTCAGCAATCAACCTAATGAATGGGGTTGATTGCCATTCTTAACGACGCCAAAAATGTCCAGTAAACATCACTGCAACAGTTAATATCTCTAGGCGTCCCATTAACATGCAAATAGATAATATCCACTTAGAAGCATTTGGCAGTTCAGCAAAATTACCCGATGGTCCTATCGAATCAACTAACCCAGGCCCGACGTTTGATACCGCAGTAATTGATGCTGTTAATGCCAGCATGGCCTGCGAACCAAATAGAGTAAGCAATAGAGTAGAGACTGCAATGGTCGCCATATAGGCAATCACAAAGGCCACTAATGAACGTAAGATTTCATCACTCACTTTGCGATTATTGTATTTTTGCGTCAACAACGCATGCGGATGCATTAATAACATTAGATGACGTTTTAATAAGCTGAAGGCTATTTGAAAACGGAAAATTTTCATACCACCAGAAGTGGATCCAGAACAAGCACCGGTAAATAACAACCCCGCAAAAATGAGCAAACTGAAATCCCCCCAGGTCAGAAAATCATCTAAACCAAAGCCGGTGGTGGTGACCACCGAAACCACATTAAAGACACTCAGCCTAATGGCATCAAGCCATGAGAACTGACCACTGATCACTAAATAAACACTTAAACTTAATGAACAAGCAATCACCAACAAGGCAAAACCTTGAATTTGGGCATCTTTCCATAACGGTTGTAATGACTTTTGCTTCATACCTCGAATCAATAATAAAAAAGGTAACCCGCCTAAAAACATAAAGATAACCGCATTCCAATGTGCAATATGCGAAAAGTGTCCCATCGAACTATCGGAGGTGGAATACCCTCCAGTAGAAATGGTTGTCATAGCATGATTGACGGCATCAAAATTATCCATGCCTGCAATCCGATAACCAATAAAACAACAGATAGATAAAAACACGTAAACAAATAAAATATCTAAGGCAACACGACGTGTTTTAGCAGTTGATTTCTCTGACCAATCCGAAGACTCGGTTTGGAATAAGCGCATACCACCGACATTTAAAAATGGCAGGATCGCCACGCCCATCACAATGAAACCAACACCACCTAACCATTGCAAAATAGATCGCCAAAGCAAAATACTAGGATGCATGGTATCTAAACCATGTAACACCGTACTACCGGTTGTAGTAATACCAGACATAGTTTCAAAAAAGGCATCGCTATAACTAATATGCTCAATAAAAACAAAGGGTAATGCTGCAAATAAACTAGAAAGTAACCACACACCTGTGGTTAATAAAAACATCTCTCTTACACCTAAATGTGAATGTTGTTGCTCACCACCAAAGTATAAGAAGATAGCAGACGCAAGATGCGTAATAATAATAGAAATGAAAAATTCGACGCCGCCCAAGGTGTTATTGTAAAAAGCTAATAACATAGGGAAGTACATAAAGACCGCCATTTTAGACAGTACTAAACCTGTAATAAAAAACAGCGGACGATAGGTCATATTACACAGCTTATAAGAAGAATGGACTTGGTTGGAATAGTTTTTCGATGTCGTTAATGTACTTCTTATTCACTAAGAACAAGATCACATGATCATCACTTTCAATTACCGTATCATCATGTGCAATTAACACTTGTTCATCACGAACAATTGCCCCCACACTAGTTCCTTTTGGCAATTTCAACTGTGATATCTCTTTACCCACCACTTTCGAGGTCATGTTGTCGCCTCGCGCAACAATCTCAATCGCCTCTGCTAAGCCTTCTCGCAACGAATAAACGTGTTTTAAGTCAGCTTTACGCACATGCGTGAGTAGTGCGGATAACGTCGCCTGTTGTGGTGAAATGGCGATATCCAGAATATTACCTTGGATCAGATCCACATAAGCATTACGCTGAATAAGCACCATTGCTTTTCTTGCCCCTAATCGCTTCGCTAACATCGCCGACATAATATTGGCTTCATCATCGTTAGTCACAGTGATAAACAGGTCGGTCTGATCAATATGTTCTTCTAGCAGTAAATCTTGGTCAGAAGGGTCACCACAAAAAACGATAGTATTGGATAAGGTTTCAGATAAATACTCTGCTCGACGAAAATTCTTTTCAATCAATTTAACTGAGTTTTCTTTTTCTAGACGCTTCGCTAAGCTTTCACCAATATAACCACCACCGACAATCATAATACGCTTATAAGGGTGCTCAAGCTTTTGCATTTCTCCCATAATGGCACGAATATTCGGGCTTGCGGTGATAAAGAATACTTCATCATCGGCTTCGATTATGGTTGTACCCTGCGGGCGAATGGCTTTACCACGCCTAAAAATTGCCGCCACACGAGCTTCGATATTGGGCATATGCTCTTTTAAAGCAGAAATAGCGTTACCGACTAAAGAACCACCATAATAAGCACGGATCGCCACTAATCCAACCTTGCCATTAGCAAAGTTAGCCACTTGTAAAGCACCCGGATATTCAATTAGCTGTGTTATATAATCACTCACTAATTTTTCAGGGGCAATAATATGGTCAATCGGAAAGGCATCTTTATTAAATAATTCCTTCTCATGCATAACCACACTTTGAGAACGAATACGGGCAATTTTCTTAGGTACGTTAAACAGGGTAAATGCAATCTGGCAGGCAACCATATTAACTTCGTCACTATTGGTTACCGCAATCAACATATCCGCATCGATAGCACCAGCATCTCCTAGAGTATGTGGACTTGACGCACTACCTTGAACGACGCGTAAATCAAAGCGATCTTGTAACTCTTGCAAAGCTTCGTGGTTTTCATCTACCACCGTGATATCGTTATTTTCGCCGACCAAGTTTTCCGCTAAAGAAGCCCCCACTTGCCCTGCACCTAAAATAATAATTTTCATGTTATCTCACTGCTTATCGATTTACTGAATATCGCTGATTACTTATAACGCTTTTTGCAACTTAGCGTAATAAAACCCATCCATTTTTTCTTCATTTGGTAAAATTTGGCGAGTTACTGCTTGGCCATTATAGTGTGCAGCTAATGGTATTAGTGATGCATCACTTGTTGCGGCTAAAAATGCCTTAATTTGTTGGTCATTTTCATCGGGTAAAATAGAACACGTTGCATATAACAACACCCCACCCGGTTTTAATTTTTGCCATAACGCATGTAAAATATTTTTCTGTAAAGCAACCAGTTCACTAATATCACTATCGCGTCGTAACCAACGAATATCTGGGTGGCGACGTATCACTCCGGTTGCACTACAAGGCGCATCACATAAAATACGGTCAAACTGCTCTCCTGACCACCAATCATCTGGTTTCGCTGCATCACCATGGATCACAGTCGCTTGTAAATTAAGCCTTTGTAGATTTTCATTAACACGTAATAAACGTTTTTCATCAAAATCTACGGCAACCATCTGCTTCAGCTCAGGTTGTAACTCTAAAGTATGCACGGTTTTGCCACCGGGCGCAGAACAAGCATCCAGAACTAAATCACCCGGTTGTGCATCTAAATAATGTGCGGCTAATTGCGCAGCACCATCTTGTACAGATACCCAACCGTCTTCAAAGCCCGGAAGTTGGTAAACATCACAAGCATTTTCTAAACATAGTGCATTGTCATTAAACGCTGTTATTTCTGCTTGTTTATCTTGCTCGGTTAATAAAGCAAGATATTGTTCACGATCATGAAAACGTGAATTTACACGTAACCACATTGGTGCTTGCTGGTTATTTTCAGCCATAATTTGAGCCGCTTTTTCTTCGCCATAAGCAGACTGCAAACGTTTTACTAACCAACTTGGATGACAATACAGTAAAGCAGGTTGTTGATCCGCCTGAGTAATTAAGCTTTCTTGTTCACGTAAAAAACTACGTAACACACCGTTGACCATGCCCTTTAACGCAGGCTTTTTAAGTGCTTTAGCACCATTAACGGTTTCACCCACCGCAGCATGGCTAGGAATACGCGTATATAGCAGTTGATAAATACCAACGAGGATTAAAAAATGCAGATCTCTTTGTTTACCCGTTAAAGGTTTTTTCATTAATGAACGACAGAAAAAATCTAAACGAGGCAATGTACGCAGTACGCCATAACAAAGCATTTGTACTAAGGCTTTATCTTTAGGGGAAAGCTCTTGCTGAATAGCGGGCAATGCTTGTGATAGTGATTGACCCTTTTCTACAACTTGATTCAACACTTTAGCGGCAATCGCACGTACATTCATTATCATTAACCTTGTTCGAGTAAGTTGCTAGAAACTGTAAACAGTTCACGGCGAGAATTTAAAACATCTTGGACTGGCATTGCTTTTTTTCCTGCCAGTTGAATCACTTCAAGGTTGATCACACCTTGGCCTGTAGCAACTTGAATCCCCTTTTTATCAACCTCTAGAATAGTGCCCGCTGTCGCAGTGCTAACCTTATCAACTAGCGTCGCTTTATGTACTTTAATGACTTGCCCCGCCCATTCAAAGTAGCTAATAGGCCAAGGGTTAAAGGCACGAATACATCGGTCAATAAACTCAGCTTGATCATTCCAGTCAATTAAGGCTTCAGCTTTACTCAGTTTTTTAGCATAAGTCGCTGCATTTTCATCTTGTTTTTGTGCGGTTAATTGCCCTGTTTGCAATTGTTTGATTGTTTCGATTAATACCGCTGGAGCTTGTTTGGCAACTTTTTCGTATAGAGAAGCACTGGTTTCATCTGCATCAATCGGACAGCTTACTTTTTTAAGCATATCCCCAGTATCTAAGCCTTCATTCATTTGCATGATAGTAACGCCAGTTTCTTTGTCTCCGGCCCAAATAGCACGTTGAAAAGGCGCAGCACCACGCCATTTAGGTAACAAAGACCCGTGAACATTCAAGCATCCTAAACGCGGTGTAGTTAATACGCTATTTGGCAAAATTAGACCATAAGCGACCACAATCATTAAATCTGCGTCTAGTGCAGCGAGTTGTTCGATACTCTCGCTTTGTTTAAAATTCTCAGGTTGATACACAGCGATATCATTTGCTAACGCCACTTCTTTTACTGCACTTGCGGTCAGTTTTTTTCCTCGCCCTGCTGGACGATCCGGCTGACTATAAACAGCTACAACATTGAAGTCAGCGGCAATTAATGCTTGTAAATGGTTGGCAGCAAAATCAGGCGTACCTGCAAAAATGATATTAAGTTTTTCCACGAAACAACCTTATAGATATGAGAATAAATTATGAAAACTTTTTATTTTGACGCTGTAATTTTTCCAGCTTGGCTTTAATTCGCTTTTGTTTAAATGGAGAAAGATAATCAATAAATAATTTACCTTTTAAATGATCCAATTCATGTTGAATACAAACAGCAAATAGACCATCAGCCTTCACCACTTTTGTTTCCCCCTCTAAATCTTGATACTGCAAAGTAACGAACTCTGCGCGTTCAACATCTGCATTTGTATCAGGAACGGATAAACAACCTTCTTCCGATACTTCTACGCCAGAACTCTCTAGAATAGTAGGATTAATCAGAGCAATTGGTTGATTGCGTTCGTCAGACACATCAATAACAACGATGCGTTGGTGAATGTTGACTTGTGTTGCAGCTAAACCAACACCATTTTCGTCATACATAGTTTCGATCATATCCGCTGCAATTTTTTTAATTTCAGGAGTGATCTTGTCGACAGGTTGGGCTACAGTTCTTAGACGTTCATCTGGAAAATGTAATACTTCAAGTAAAGGCATGGTATTATCGCACTCATAGTTAATGTTAAAAATGTTAATTCTAGTCATTTCCCTTTGCAAAAAACAGTTTTATTAATCACAGGACAAGGATTGTTATGAAATTAAAACTCATTGCTTCACTTATATTAGGTGTCGCTCTGTCAATGACCGCTTTCGCAGACAAGATTAAACTCAAAGGAGATCACCCAGAAACCTACATCGTGCAAAAAGGCGATACACTATGGGGCATCTCATCTCATTTTTTAAATAGCCCATGGTTATGGCCGCGTTTATGGGAAACAAACACACAAATAAACAACCCACATTTAATTTATCCTGGTGATGTTTTAAATCTGATTTGGATAGATGGTGAACCGAGATTAACACGTAAGCAATTAAAAAAATTATCGCCAACACCCCGCTTACAAGAAAAAGCGCAAGCAATTCCAACGATTCCATTACAAGCGATTTCAGCCTTTTTATCAAAAGACCATATTATTGATCCCGATTTATTACACAATGCACCGCGTTTATTGGGAGATGCACTCGGCTCTCCACGTTTTTTTGAAGGTGATATTTTTTACGCTCAAGGACACTACGATAAAGATAAACTGTACGGTATCTATCGTTTAGGTGAAACCTATAAAGATGAAGCGGGCAATAGCTTAGGTACAAAATTAATTTTTATTGGTAATTCACAGGTATCAAAAAGTCCCAATGTTGATACAACTGATCAGGTTACACCACATGACTTCATTAAAAGCTCTCGCGAAGCACGACAGGGCGATTTAATTTTATCTATTCCTGAATTTGACTCTTTACCCGCTTACTTTATTCCCCAGCCAGTACCTAAAAGTAAAAAAGGACATATTTTATCTGCTTTAAATAATGCAACGGCCATTGGAAAGTGGGATGTAGTGGTGATTAATAAAGGTAAAATAGACAGCATCAAGATCGGCTCTATGTTTTCTATCTTGCGCTCTGGGCCTGCATTATTAATTAGGGATGCGAATATCATTTATAAAGAAGATGGTGACGCATTCGATAAGATAAGTGAAGCAAATTTAATACTTCCCCCTGAACGAGTTGGTGAACTAATGGTGTTCAAAGTCTACGATCAAGTGAGTATTGCTATTATTATGCGCGGCAAAGATGTGATGGGTGCTAAGTATGAGATTGAAGGTTTAGCATTTTAATGGGCATCGCTAACTCTTAAACACTAACCAAAATCTCAACGTTTTAGGCTTACTCGAGTAAAAGTAATGTTTGGCACTAATTAATTGGGAAAAATATAAAATGCACGATCAAAATAGAGATACAGAAAGATCCAATAAATTTGCATTTTTAATTTGCCCTAAAACGGCTAAGCACTTTAGTTTATGGACGTTGAACAATCCTAAATGGTTACTTTTGCTAACAATGCTCATTGTAAACTTATTTAACGGCTCAATTATTTCTGCCGCTAATGCATCGGACATTGAAAGCTCATTGCGAATCAAAGCTGCTAGTGAAATTGAAGTAAAGCGAGAGTATCTAAAACACATTATCAGCCAGCAGGAGAGATTACTTACTTCGCTGGTTGATACGCCTTTCATGAATGCCTACATCGCTAAAAACCAAGAATCAGACCGAGATAGTTTGAGTGAGTTATTTCTCACTGCAGCGACTATTAATAAGTATTATATGCAAGTTCGCTTTATAGATGCTCAAGGCCAAGAAAAAATTCGAATTGAACAATCCAGTAATGATTCAGCACCCGTGATCATTAAAAAAGCAGCACTGCAGGATAAAAGTCGCCGTGAATATTTTACCGCCACTCAAAAAACGCCTGCAGGAGAGCTTTGGCACTCACCCTTTGATTTAAATAGAGAACAAGGGGCTATAGAGCAATTCATTAATCCTACCTACCGGATCGCTCACCCTGTCTATTTTGATGGCGCTTTTTCTGGCATGGTCATCATCAATTTAGATATGACATATGTGCTCAAATATTTAACTGAATCTAATGATTTTTTGGTCTACCTTGTTGATTCAGATAATGAATTATTAATACACCCAAATCCTAAAAAATCCTGGAGTAAATACTTACCAGGCCGAAGTAAATACTTACAAACAACTGCATTAACATTAGAAAATATGACTCATTCTCTAGAAGATATATTTAAAAATGGTGAAGGTATACGCATTATATTGCGAGAAAAAATAAGTAATGAGCCAAGTACTAAAGATTAAGTTTAAGGGTTAGCATTTTAAAGGCAGACTCTTTAATTAAGAGAGGTTGTTATTCAAAAAAATCTATTTGAACAAGATAGCGAACTTGATCCCCTATATTGCTGGGTAGCACTTGATGCTATCCCAGGTTTACAAAAACGAAAAATTTTTACACTGCTATCACATTACTCTATTCAACAGTTATTCCAACTTAATGCAAAACAATTAAGTCAACATAACCTTGACCCCAAACAAATAAATGCTTTTTTATCCCCTAATCAATTACATATACAGACTTGTCTCGATTGGCAGGATAGTGCACCAGATCAAGCTATTATCAGCTATGCAGACCCACGCTACCCGCGCTTATTAAAACAGATCAGCAGCCCACCTCTCTTATTATTCACACAGGGAAACTTAGCATTACTCAACTCGCCACAAATTGCTATTGTCGGTAGTCGCAGTTGTACTCCCTATGGGCAAGAAAAAGCGATGTTATTAGCTCAACAACTTACTCAAGCAGGTTTAACCATCACCAGCGGTTTAGCAATAGGCATTGATGGTGTCGCCCATCAAGGTGCGTTAAAAGAAACGGGAGCGACTATTGCCGTATTAGGTACCGGCCTTAATAATATTTATCCGAAACGCCATTTATCATTAGCCCATAAAATTCGTGAGAAAGGGTTATTAATCTCTGAATTTTGGCCTGATACTCCTGCCTACCCAAGTAACTTCCCTCGTCGTAACCGAATTATTTCAGGCTTAAGCTTAGGCACGTTAGTGATTGAAGCTTCAGTAAAAAGTGGTTCATTAATCACTGCGCGTTATGCCGCAGAGCACAACAGAGAAATTTTTGCGCTACCAGGTTCAATAGATAATCCACAGGCTTGCGGTTGTTTAAAACTGATCCAGCAAGGTGCTAAATTAGTCTTAACCAGTGCTGATATATTAGAAGAATTCCCGCTATTAAACATTCCCCCCCCCTCCTTGGGAAAAGAAAATAAAACACCTAAAAACCAACACGTTTTACTCGACATGATCGACTATCACCTGACCAGCTTTGAGACTATTTTAGCCCGCAGCGGTTGGGATGTAGTGACCTTACAAAATGAGTTAATAGAATTAGAGATAAATGGTATAATTAACGTCCAACCGCAAGGTTACATTAAGTTATAAGGTCCGTTATGTTCGAAATTATCATGTATCTCTTTGAAAGTTATATCCAAGTTGATCAAACAATGGAACTTGATACACAAGAGGTGACCGATGAATTGATGCAAGAAGGCTTTCAGAAGTCAGAAATTAACAAAGCGTTAGCTTGGTTAGACAACCTTGCTAATATGCATAACCAAGAACCACAAAGCAGAACTATTGCTGAAAAAACAACCTCTCATCGAATCTATAACAAAATAGAGCAGCGCCAAATTTCATTAGAGTCGCGTAATTACATTAGCTATTTAGAAGAAGCTAAAATACTAACAACACATACGCGAGAAATGGTCATTGATTGCATTATGTCATTAGACAGTGACGGTGAACTTATTTTAGAAGATGTAAAATGGTTGATTCTAATGGTTTTATTCAACGACCCCGTCAGTGATGATGCATTCTTACAATTAGAGTCAATGTTAATGGATTTCGAAGAAGGACTGATCCACTAACATGGCCAATTTAGATACACACCACAAGAAAATGTCAGAAGCTTGCCCCAAGTGTGCGTCACCATTACATATTAGAAACGGTAAGCAAGGGCCATTTTTGGGTTGTAGTGCTTATCCTGCCTGTGATTATTTACGGCCATTGCATGAAAAAAGCGACATCAAAAAGGTATTAACAGGTAGCTGCTGTCCTCTTTGCCAGCATGAATTGGTGTTAAAACAAGGCCGTTTTGGATTATTTATAGGTTGTAGTGACTACCCTAATTGTGAGCATACTGCGCAATTATCTGAGCAAAATAAGGCAACAGAAAGCACTGTAAAAGAAAACTTAGTCCCCTGCCCAAGCTGTAAAAACGGCCATTTAGTTGCTCGTCAATCTCGTTTTGGTAAAACGTTTTATGCCTGTGACAATTACCCTGATTGTAAATATGCAGTGAATGATAAACCCGTGAATGAGTTCTGCCCTGAATGTAAGTGGCCTATATTAGTTGAACGGAAAACGGCTACCGCTACACGTATAATCTGTCCTAAAAAAGGATGTGGTTATCGAAGTAAGCCTATATAATTATCGGCTGTTTAGTATTAAAACAGCTTAAACTTTATAATTAGTGGGACTCTTAATGACGATCAACGAAGATTCGCTTTCTCAAGCACTTTTAGCGTTAACAACACAGGGTGTTATTGCTTACCCTACTGAATCTGTTTTTGGCTTAGGTTGTGATCCTGATAGCGAAGTAGCGATTCAAAAAATTCTCGATTTAAAACAACGCCCCGCCCATAAAGGGTTAATTCTAATTGCCGCAAATATCGAGCAATTACAAAGTTATGCCGACTTTTCATCATTAAGTCCTGAACAGCTGGATAATATTAAAGCCACTTGGCCCGGCCCTTTTACCTGGGTTGTACCTGTGCAAAGCTCATTATCAAAATTGGTCAGCGGCGACTTTGATAGTATTGCCGTCCGAGTAACCAAACACCCTGTAGTCCAAGCATTATGCACCGCATTTGGTAAGCCAATCATTTCCACCAGCGCAAACTTATCGGGTGAACAAGCCTGCACTACCACGTTACAAGTCGAGCAAATGTTTGTTAATCACCCACTTCTTGATTATGTGATTGATCAGCCTGTCACGGGGTTAGAAAACCCTTCACAAATCCATGATGCATTAACCGGTAAACGCTTACGTTGATTGCTTAATATGCTATTAATCATTGCTTAAATTAACACCTTCATGGTTAAAATGAAGGTGTCTAAAATTCCTACATTTTTAGCCTCATCTCAATTCCCTAATTGACAGGCCGAACTTTGCATCTTGTAGGGTAACGGGTATATAATCGCGCGTATCATTGAACGATATTTAAATAATCCCCTATACAGGAGTATGCATGAAAGTTGGTATTATTATGGGCTCAAAATCTGACTGGCCGACCATGAAACACGCAGCAAATATGCTAGATTCTTTTGGTATTGAGTATGAAACACGTGTTGTTTCTGCACACCGTACTCCACAACTATTAGCCGATTACGCTTCTAGCGCTGCTGAACGTGGCATTAAAGTGATTATTGCAGGTGCAGGTGGTGCTGCGCACTTACCAGGCATGGCAGCCGCTTTTACCAGCTTACCTGTATTAGGTGTTCCAGTTCAATCTAAGGCACTTAAAGGTATCGATTCTTTATTATCAATTTGCCAAATGCCTAAAGGCGTTGCAGTAGGTACGCTTGCTATCGGCGAAGCGGGTGCTGCCAATGCGGGACTATTAGCAACGCAAATTCTAGCTTGTCAGCAACCAGATCTACTCGCTAAAGTTGATGCATTCCGTCAAAAACAAACAGACACTGTCTTAGCTAACCCAGATCCTGCGATTTAATATGAACATTTTAGTATTAGGTGCAGGACAGCTTGCACGTATGATGAGCTTAGAAGCTGCCCCATTAAATTTGAATGTGCGCGCTTATGATGTGGGCTCAAAACAAGTTATTCATCCGCTAACGTTGCAATCATTTGAGCAAACACTTGAACAGGCTATCGCATTTGTTGATGTGATCACCTGTGAATTTGAGCATATTCCAGATGATGTACTCACACTTTGCTGCGCAAGTAGTAAGTTCTTTCCAGGTAAAGCCGCAATCAAAGCTGGTGGCGACCGCAGTATTGAAAAAGCCCTACTTGATAATACTGGCGTTCCTTCTGCCCCTTATAAACTGATCACTGAAAAGCAACACTTGGCTGATTCAGTTTCATTACTTGGTTTACCGTTAGTCATTAAAACCTGCCAAGCGGGTTATGACGGAAAAGGCCAGTGGCGCTTAAAATCAGTCGACCAACTGGAGCTGATTTGGGCTGAAATGGCTGAGTTTATTGCTACGGGTACAGAAAGTTTTCCACATAGTATTATTGCAGAAAAGATGATCCCTTTTAATCGTGAAGTATCAGTAATTGGTGCGCGTGATAAAGCGGGAAACATTGCAATTTACCCTGTTACTGAAAATCAACATACGGATGGTGTATTAACCTTATCCTTGGCTATTGAGATGGATCTTAGCATCCAACAACAAGCCATTGATGCATTTAATAAATTATCAACAGAAATGGATTATATTGGTGTATTAGCAATTGAGTTCTTTGATGTAGATGGACAATTGATGGTCAATGAGATTGCTCCGCGTGTACATAACTCAGGTCATTGGACACAACAAGGTACGGCTTGTAGTCAGTTTGAAAACCACATGCGTGCGGTTGCCGGTTTACCATTAGGCGATACTCAGTTGCAAAAAGTCAGTGCGATGATCAATGTGTTAGGTCAGGCGAGTATCAGTGAGCAAGTACTTAGCATCAGTGATGTTAAAAGTCATTGGTATGGAAAAGCACAACGTGATGGTCGTAAGATGGGTCATATTAACGTCTCAGCAGAAAGCAATACAGCATTAGCTGGTAAATTGTTACAACTGGCTGATATTTTACCTGAACAAAATTATCCAGGTATAAAAAGTGCCGCACAACGTTTGTTAGAAAGTTAATACACTCTAATATTTGAAGAGAAAAGCCGAGTTTTACTCGGCTTTTTTGTGTCTACTGATATGCATAATAAGTATAATTATTATAAGGTTAAGGCCACTATTTTTAATGGATGATTATCATCAAACGATGGAAAATCTTGATGGCAATCTAACCATTCAACATGACTTACTTCTCTGCCCTGTTTTTCAACACAACGGACTAAACTTTTAAACCATGCTTCTTTATCAACTTTCGCTACATTGTTACAACACACAATGGTGCCGCCCTGTTTAGTCGTTAGCACTGCCGGTTTAAATAGACTTTGGTAATCATTGACCAAATCCACGGTACCAAATACACTTTTAGCAAAACGAGGTGGATCTAAAAAGACCAAATCAAACTGAGAAGCAGACATTTTAGGATAACTAGGCAGTTTTTTATTATTTCGGCTCGCGACTTTAAGCCCAGCTAACTGGCGTAATGCCGGAAAAGCATCACTTTGAATAAACTGGCAAACTAATTCAACTCCGTTCAACTGCGCATTTTTTTCTCCTGCCGCTAATGCAAAAGAGGAAAAATCAACATTAACCACCCGTTTTGCGCCACCTACCGCAGCAGCAGTGCCAATACCACAGGTATATGAAAACAGATTTAGTACCGTTTTTTTATGACTGTTTGCTTTAACAAACTCACGCCCAACACGCATATCTAAAAATAATAGCGGGTCCTGTCCTTCATGGCGTAGCTTGCTATTAAACAATATGCCATTTTCAGCGATCACTTGATCGGAATGTGCATAAGCATCAATGTCTACATCAAGTTTATTGATAACACGAGAGTTTTTATTAGACCGATCGTTATATACAACAGGTAAATCAGCTGCACTTAACAATACGTTATGGATTGATTGTAGTTCTTCCTCATTAAGTGTTTGATGGAAAGTCTGAATTAACCAAGCGTCACCATAACGATCAATATTAAGCCCGTTAACACCTTCAACCGTGCCATGAAAAACACGAAAACAATCTGTTTTTGGTAAATTAGCGTTTGATAAATTATTAATAAGGGTCTCGCGTTTTGCTAACGCAGTGGTTAATAAAGTAGTTATTGGCATAATCAAAAAACTCAGTAAAGGAAAGTAGCTATTTAGCAGAAAGATATGCCAGATAATGAACCACTATATTAACAAACTGCAAAGCTTAACAACACTAACTTGCTCGAAAATAAGTATGCTTGAGTTAGCAACCTTCAATTATTAAGAAACGCCTAATTTATTTATAATAAAGCGCTGAAAAGTACCTCATAAAATACCCTGAATAACACATACATGATAAATTAACCCTTACTAAATTTATTGAAATCGGAGCTCACATGGATCAGTACGCTGTATTTGGCAATCCAATCAAACATAGTAAATCGCCTTTTATCCACACTTTATTTGCTAATCAAACACAGCAACAGATGTCTTACGGTATTGTTGAAGCACCGGTTGAGGGGTTCACTGCAGCAGTTCAAGCCTTTTTTAATAGTAATGCAAAAGGCTGCAATATTACTGCCCCTTTTAAAGAAGAAGCTTTTCAGTTTGCACAGTCATTAACGGATCGTGCACGTTTAGCCGGTGCAGTAAATACACTAAAGAAAACTGATGACGGGTTAATTATTGGTGATAACACTGACGGTGCAGGGTTAGTTTTAGACTTAAAAAATAACCATGTAAACCTAACCGGCGCACGCATTTTATTATTAGGCGCTGGTGGCGCTGCACGTGGTGTATGTAGTTCGCTTTTAGCAGAAAATCCTGCACAGTTAACGATTGCAAACCGTACTTTTGAAAAGGCTGAAACCTTGGTCTCTATTTTCAAAGCATTAGGTAATATTAATGCCTCTGAATTTAGTGATTTATCAGGTCCATTTGATCTCATTATCAACTCTACCTCAGCAGGTTTACACGGTAGTTTACCAAATATATCCACGGCATTGATCACCCCAGAAACAGCCATATATGACATGACTTATAATGCTCAAGTAACGGCATTTAATGCATGGGCAAAAGAGAATGGTGCTCGCTTAACCATTGATGGTTTAGGTATGTTAGTTGGCCAAGCGGCAGAAAGCTTTGCTATTTGGCGCGGTGTCAAACCTGGCGCGAAACAAGTGTTAAATGAATTACGTCATAATTTAGCCGGTTAATTTAATATGAATCAAAGTATTATTTTTGCAGATAACGAATACTATAACGCTCAGTTACAACAAGTAGAGTTTCAAGCTCAATGCCAAGGGCACTTAATTAGATGTATTATCTCTTGGGAAACATTAAAAAAATTAAGTGAGCAATTTAGTATGCCAATAAAAGCTAATGAAAAATTAGCATTAATGTTATTTGATGGCGCTCGTTTTGATATTGAAGATCTCGCAGAAGAGTTAATTAATCAACAAGCTTTTAGTGAGTATGGAGAAATCCTGATCACGGCTTAATTAAGTTATGTATCCATTACAAGGAGTCTAATATATGCAAACTCATCGTATCAATGAAATTTTAGCGCTAATAAAGCCTTATTGGTTAAAAAATCAAGAATTGAGTTTATTAGAAGTATTACAGTTAATAGCAACTGAATCAGGGTTTGATAAATCGGTTGCAGAGTTAACAGATGAAGTGATTATTTATCATTTAAAAATGGATCAAACTGCAAAAGGTGACATGATTCCTGGCATAGCAAAAGATTGTGAAGATGACTTTCAAACTGCATTATTAAAAGCACGCGGTTTATTATAAAACGGACATAGACTTAATCAATAAAAAGGATGAAGGCAATGTTAGAAAATTATAAAAAAATGGATGTTAATATGCTGCTTAGCATCGTTAATATGAAATTAAGAAATGAAAGTGAAACACTTGAAGATCTCTGTGTTACCTATGAAATTGAAAAGTCACTACTAGTAGAAAGACTGGCAAAGCATGACTTTTTTTATGATCAGGAGCACCATCAGTTTAAACAACATTCCCCGCAATAAAGGTCATCAACAAAGCAATCCTAGTAAGTCGGTAATAGGATATTATATCAATAACATCCTATTACCTTATTGATTGTTTTCATTTTAAAAAATACACTTCTATTTCTTTAAACTATAAGTGAACTAAAAAATGAAAAAAATTGCTTTAATTTTATTAGGTGGCGCCCTACTAGCTGGTTGTCAAACTACTAGCTCAGACCTTACTTCAACAGCTAACTCAGCAGCGACCTCTGCCACTGACGGCGCTACTAGCTCTGTTAGCAGCTTAACAAGCAACTTACTTAATACAAACTTCCCTAGTCTAAGTTGCTCTGCAATCAAGCAAACTTTTGTTACTTACGAAGCACAAGCAGCCAACCTTGAGTCAGGTTCAAGCATGCTTACAGCAGCAGGTATCAGCACTGAAAGTACAAAAGTAAAACTAGACAGTGCTTACAACACAGCAAAAGCGACTGCAATACCAGTAATGAGTGCGAAAGGCTGTAGTGAAACACTATAAGCATTAGTATTAAATAAAGCTTTGTTTATTGCGAAGCTTTAATTACTTCAGCTCAAAATAAAGTAAACCATGCAATACCACGATTTTCTTCGTTAAATGATCTATCCCAAAGATTTAAATTTAATAATGATTTGTCTACTGTTAAACAAACTGCGAACTAATCTTCCAAATCAAGCTCATTCAGAGCAAAAATAAGTTAAACAATAATCATTACCATTTATAGCTAAGTATTTATTATAAAGCAGTAATTTGAGCATAGTTTTTGTTTTATCTGTTGCATTTATTCACTCATAATTCCTTTATAATCGCGGTATTATTTACAGCAGGTGTTTACAAATGACGCAGAAAATTAAAATTAAAGAGATCAAGACAACTCATAAAGAAAGTGCCGATCGTTTTAATCCAAGCAATCGTATTTATGTGCGTGCAGCTTACGGCCTTTTTCAGAAAATTCGTAAATTAACAGGTTGGGGTTTAATTCTATTATTCCTCACCATTCCTATGATCCGTTGGGATGGACATCAAGCTGTTTTATTTGATGTTGATAAGCAACAATTTCATCTTTTTAACATGCTTCTATTTCCTCAAGATCTAACCTTGCTGGCATGGGTATTTATAATAGCCGCCTTTGCCCTGTTCTTCTTCACCACTTATTTAGGGCGAGTTTGGTGTGGTTACACTTGCCCACAAACAGTTTGGACCTTTATTTTTATATGGTTCGAAGAACGCTTTGAAGGCACGGCTAATAAACGTAAACGACTTGATCAAATGCCGTGGAGTTTTAATAAAATATGGCGAAAAACAGCGAAGCACACCGGTTGGTTAATAGTTTCATTATTTACTGCCCTTGCTTTTTGCTCTTATTTTGTTCCTGTTGAAACGCTTTATCGTGATTTTTTCACCGGTCAAAGTAGCATGCTTGTTTTATTAATGGTGTTTATATTTACTTTCTCAACCTATGCAAATGCGGGTTGGATGCGTTCTATTTTCTGTATTCATATGTGTCCATATTCACGCTTTCAATCTGCCATGTTTGATAAGAACACTTATAGTGTTGGCTATGATGCGACACGTGGTGAAAAGCGCGGCCCTCGTTCACGTAAAATAGACCGTTCAGAAACTGAGTTGGGTGACTGTGTTGATTGTGATTTATGCGTGCAAGTATGTCCTTCAGGCATAGATATTCGTGACGGCTTACAATATGAATGCATTAACTGTGGTGCCTGTGTTGATGCCTGTGATGAAACCATGGATAAAATGGGTTATCCAAGGGGTTTGATTTCATACACATCAGAACAAATATTGGAAGGTAAAAAAACCAAGCTAATGCGCCCTAAAATCATTGGGTATGGGTTGATGTTGGTTGTCATGCTTGTCTTGTTTTTTGTTAATATAGCCACATTAACCAAAGTAGAGATGGAAATTTTACGTGATAGAACTTCTTTATATCGTGAAAACGTTGATGGTTTAATAGAAAATACTTATACCTTAAAAGTACTCAATAAAACGATTCAAGCACAGACCTACAATATTACTTTTTCAGGGTTAAAAGATGCGACCATGATAGGGCCGAAGCAAGTAACTATAAGCTCTGGAGAAATTTTTACTCAACCAATTTCCATTGCTGTTGACCCTTATGATATTAAAGAGAAAAAAAGAACTATTACTATCAAACTAACTAACGTAGATGATAGCGACGAAGTAATCCAACAAGATGCTTCATTCTTTCTTGGCTTGTAAGTAAATACTGTTAAATTAACCTTATTAAGGCGCGCTAATTGTTAGTTGCGCCTTTTTTTGTTGGAGAAAAGAATGCAAAACGAACCTTTAAGCTATCGAAAGTTGACACCCGAGTGTCAGTTGGACGCCTTAGCAAGCATTGGAATTTATCCTGAAACAGGTTTATTAGCGTTAAATTCTTATGAGAACCGCGTTTACTCATTTAGTGATGAGAATAAACAGCGTTATGTGGTTAAATTCTATCGTCCAAGACGTTGGAACGAGCAACAATTATTAGAAGACCATGCATTTAGTCAACGCTTATTAGCATCGGGTTTAAATCTCTCTGTACCACTTATGTTTGATGACAAAACCTTACACTCGTTTGCAGGCTATCATTTTGCCTTATTTAATAACCTCTCTGCTCGCACTCTAGCAGTTGATAATATTGATAGTTTATATGATGTAGGTATAGCTTTAGGAAAATTACATAAAATCGGCTCTCAGCATCAATTTACCACTCGACCAAATTTCGATATGGTCACCACCATTGAACAAGCCTTAAATGACTTAAAAAGCTGTGAATATATACCGAATACTGTTAAATCCCCTCTTTTCACTGTCATTGAGCAAATTCAACAAAAAATAAAAGCGACTAATCCTACTAAATTAAAATTGATTGCCATTCATGGTGATGCACATGCGAGTAATATATTGCTAAAAGAAGATCTGCCTTATTGGGTCGACTTTGATGATTGTAAAATGGGCCCTGCAATACAAGATATTTGGATGTTACTAAATGGAGACCGTAGTGAACAACAACTACAGTTATCAATGATTTTAGAAGGATACCAAGAAGAATTTGACTTCGATACCAAACAATTGCCGTATATTGAGGCGTTACGCACAATGCGCATCATCAATTATGTGAGCTGGATCAACAATAGGTGGACAGATCCGGCATTTTCTCGAAACTTTCCATGGTTTATAACTGACCAATACTGGAAAGACTTGCTACAATCCTTGCAACAACAGTTATTATTATTGGATGAAGCACCTTTAACACTTCAACCACAGTACTAATTAAAAATAATAAATACTAATTACGACTCTAAATACAATAAAGGAACAAATATGAAAAAGGTTTTTGCTCTATTAATCGGCTTATTCTTATTACCGTTAAGTGTAAACGCGGCTGATTTCAAAGAAGGCACGCATTATGATGTTATTAAACAAACAGCCACAGAAAAGCCTGAAGTTTTAGAGTTTTTCTCTTTTTATTGCCCACATTGTTTTAAATTTGAACCCCTAATGAAAACATTACAAAGCGAATTACCAGCTGATGTAGCGGTTAAGAAAAATCACGTTAACTTCTTAGGTGGTAACATGGGTCCAGAAGTAACTAAAGCCTTCGCTGCAGCTGATCTATTAGATGTTAAAGAAGAAGTGACTAGTATTATCTTTGATCAAATACATACACAACGTAAACCTATTAATGGTGAAAAAGATATCCTAGCTATTTTTGATAAAGCCGGTGTATCTGAAGAGGAAGCAAAAGGTGCTTTAGCTAGTTTCCCTGTTAACGGCCTTGCTTCACAAATGAAACGTAATACTGAAAACTTTAAAGTTCGCGGTGTACCAACACTGATTGTTAATGGTAAATATAAAGTAAATACAGGATCAGTGAGAAGCACTGCTGAGTTCGTTGAATTAGTGACATTTTTAACTAAAAAAACTGATTAAATCAGGCACTAAAGTATCCTTATCTAAAATTAAAAGCCACTTTAGTGGCTTTTTTCATTTTTGTGGCATAATAGCGCCGTCTAGATAGGGAGATGATCGTTGAAAACCATGTTTAATAATGCGGCACAAATGAAAAGTGCTATTAAAGAACTACACAACCATAAAGAATCCACCAAAGCACAAGTTGTTGCTATTAGTGGTATTGAAGGCAGTGGCAAACGTGCATTAACCGAAAAAATAGCCGCAGCCCTAAGATTAGATGGTTTAAATGTAGCGGTTATTCATACTGATGATTGGGAAGCGAGTAAAAGCATTCGCTTTAACGTCATGAACAGCCCCGAAGAATATTATTTAAATGCTTATCGCTTTGACGAAATGTTTGAAGAGTTAGTACTACCTTTGAAATTATTTGGTAGCATTAAAACATCAGTCAACTTAGACGATGCAGAATGCCCGCGTAAAGTAGATTATAACTTTGATAATATAGATATCATCTTGATCGAAGGTGTTTATCTATTACAAGAGGCGTATTTAGATCTCTATGATTATAGTTGTTGGGTAAAAAGTAATTTTGATACAGCTCTTAAACGCCTACATGAACAAGCTAATATTGAAGAGTCTCAAGAGGCACTGGTTAATCTATTTGAGTTACTAATTAAGCCTGCAGGGCAATACCACCTTTATGCCGATGACCCAATTGGTAACAGCAAATCTATTTATTTCGAAGAAACAAGCGCAGTACCTAATGAGTAATCATGCGGCATTCAACCAACAAAGCTTGCTTAGCGCTTATATGCACTTTGAGCGTAATGAATGGGCGCATTTACGAGACAATGTTAAATTAACGCTGTCAGAAGAGGATATCACCCAATTACAAGGTATCAATGAGTCCTTATCAATGCAGGAAGTGATAGATATCTATTTACCACTTTCTCGTTTATTAAACTTATATGTGGGTGCACGCCAATATCGACATACTGTACGTGATAAATTCCTTGATGCGCATAATGAAAAAGTACCTTATATTATCGGTATTGCTGGGAGTGTTGCCGTTGGAAAAAGTACTTCGGCACGTATTTTACAGGCCTTATTATCACGTTGGCCAGAGCATCCTAAAGTTGCCCTCGTAACAACTGATGGTTTTTTACGCCCTAATAAAGATTTAGTGGCTCGTAATTTAATGCATCGTAAAGGTTTTCCTGAAAGCTTTGATATTAAAGCGTTAATCGAATTTGTCTCAGCGATTAAATCGGGTAAAAAGAAAATAACTGCACCAATTTATTCACACTTAACCTACGATATTATTCCGGATCAGTCATTGCAATTTGAACAGCCTGATATTGTTATTTTAGAGGGTTTGAATGTATTGCAAACTGCGGCATTAAACGATCCAGAACAATCTCATCGAGTATTTGTCTCTGATTTTGTTGATTTTTCTATCTTCGTTGATGCTGATACAGAGCTATTAAAAACTTGGTATATTCAACGTTTTCTGAAATTTAGAGAAGGTGCATTTACTGATCCAAATGCTTATTTTCATAGCTATTCAAAAATGACTGAACGTGAAGCTATCTCAATAGCAGGCAAAATTTGGGATGAAATTAACGGGATTAATTTAGAAGAAAATATTCGCCCCACCCGTGACCGAGCTAATTTAATTCTAAAAAAATCGATTAATCATCAAGTGAGCCAGGTTAAGTTACGAAAATAATATTTATTATAAATACGATAGATACAAAAAAGGCACACTAGGCGCCTTTTTTATTAAGCAACAAACCGTTAAAGGATAATATCTTTTAAGTTTGGATCTTTACGGTCTAAATAATGTGTTGAATGAATACGGCGCACTGTACGTGATTTACCACGTACCAATAATGTTTCAGTCGTCGCTAAACGTCCGTTAACAGAAACACCTTCTACTAAATCGCCTTTAGTAATACCCGTTGCCGAGAAAATAACGTTATCATTTTTCACTAAGTCTTCAAGTTTTAAGACTTTATTAACTTCAATGCCTACAGCTTCACAACGAGCAACTTCTTCTTTACCAATGCGAATATTCTCTTCTGTCGGCTCTTTAACCATTGGACGAGGAATAAGGCGTGCTTGCATATTACCATCCAGAGCACGTACTACAGCCGCTGAAATAACACCTTCAGGGGCTCCGCCAATACAATACAACACATCAACTTGGTTATCTGGCATACAGGCCAATACAGAGATCGCTACATCACCATCAGGAATTGCGAATACACGTACACCCATACCCTGCATATCTTTGATGATACGATCATGGCGTGGTTTTGCTAACGTAGCGACGGTTAATTCAGATAATGATTTACCTAGGGCAAATGCAATCGCTTTTAAGTTTTGCTCTAGTGAACGCTCTAAATCAATCGCATCTTTAGCATTAGGACCAACAATAAGCTTTTCCATATACATATCTGGTGCACGTAAGAAGCTACCCTTTTCACCAACGGCAAGTACTGCTAATGCGTTTGATTGTCCCATTGCAGTCATTCGAGTGCCTTCAATCGGATCTACAGCAATATCAACCGCATCACCTACACCAGTACCCACATGTTCACCAATATATAACATTGGCGCTTCATCGATTTCGCCTTCACCAATAACAATTTCACCGTCAATATCTATTTGGTTAAATATAAGGCGCATTGCCTCTACAGCAGCACCATCGGCGGTGTTTTTATCACCTCGGCCTAACCATTTGTATCCTGCTAATGCAGCCGCTTCCGTTACTCGAGAAAATTCTATTGCTAATTCGCGTCTCATCTTATGAGCTCCCAGTTTTTAAATCTAATTGAAGCAAAACGTCATTCATTTACAGAATGACAACCTTGCTCTTAAGTATCTTTATTGACGATATTTTTTACTGCTTGTTTTAATTTCAGCATTGCTTGCTCGATTAAGTCATCTGAAATATTTAAAGCTGGTACAAAACGCAGTACATTTGCCCCCGCCACTAAAATAAGTAGACCTTGCTTAGCAGCCTCTAAAAAGAAAACTTTAGCTTGATCTTGATATTGTTCATTTAATACGGCACCTAACAATAAACCTGCACCACGAACTTCTTTAAAGATAGAAAACTCATCGTTAATGGCTTGTAGGTGTTGACGTATTAGTTTTTCTTTGTGTTTTACACCCGTTAACATTGTTTCTGTGTTAATAAGGTCAAAGGCCTTGCCCGCAACGGCACAAGCAAGTGGATTACCACCAAATGTTGTACCATGAGTACCAGCGGTTAAGTGTTCTGCAAAACAGGTTTTAGTTAGCATTGCTGCTATAGGAAAGCCTGAGCCCAGTGCTTTAGCTGACGTCAATACATCAGGAGTGACACCTAACCCCATATAAGCAAACAAGTTACCAGTTCTACCCATACCTGTTTGCACTTCATCAAAAATCATTAACGCATTATGTTTATCACACAATGCTCTTACCCTTTGTGCAAATTCAGGCGTGATCGGTAAAACACCACCTTCACCTTGCAATGGCTCTAAAATAACCGCACAAGTTTTATCTGAAATGACTTTTTCAAGTGCATTTATATCATTGTATTCAAGGTGCGTAATAGCGGCAGGTTTAGGACCAAAACCATCGGAATAAGAGGCTTGTCCACCAGCAGTAACGGTAAAGAATGTACGACCATGAAAACCTTGGTAAAAAGCGATGATTTCAGTTTTATCTATGCCATATTTATCAAATGCAACTCGACGAGCCAATTTTAATGCAGCTTCATTCGCTTCAGCACCGGAGTTTGCAAAAAACACCTTTTCGGCAAACGTATTATCCACTAATTTTTGTGCCAAGCTTAGCGCTGGCTCATTTGTATATATATTACTGACATGCCATAACTTTTTCGCTTGCTCAGTCAAAGCTTGTATCAATTCAGGGTGGGCATGACCTAAAGCATTAACAGCGATACCACCAGTTAAATCAATATATTCATTATCTTGTTGATCCCACACTCGCGAACCTTCACCGCGCACAGGGATCATTTCTAACGGAGCATAGTTTGGCACCATAACTTGATCAAATAGCGAACGTGTAATGTGAGTGTTTGACATAAAGAGTTCCTTTAACTGGCTAAAACATGAATAAAATGACCTAATAAATGGTTAATATACGCACTTATTTTGACAATCCAAGATCTTGATTAATAAAATTATTAAGCAGCATTAAACCTTGCTCAGATCGAATACTTTCAGGATGGAATTGTACCCCCTCTAAGGCAAACTCTTTATGACGAATCGCCATAATTTCCTGACTCTGGATAACTCTTGCAGAAACATCAAAACAAGCGGGCAAACTCCCTTCCTGTACAATTAAGCTATGGTAGCGAGTGACATCTAATGGGTTATTCAATCCTTTAAATACCCCTCTATTATCATGTTTAATCAATGAATTTTTACCATGCATTACTTTATTGGCTCGAATCACATTAGCACCAAAAACCTGCGCAATACTTTGATGCCCTAAACACACCCCTAGGATTGGAATTTGCCCTGCAAAACGCTCAATGGTTGCTAACGACACTCCCGCTTCATTAGGTGTACAAGGCCCTGGGGAAATAACGATATGCTCAGGGTTTAGGTCAGCAATTTCCTGTAAACTAATTTGGTCATTGCGTTTAATGATCACTTTCTGCTGTAGCTCACCAAAATACTGAACTAAGTTATAAGTAAAGGAGTCATAATTATCGATCATTAACAGCATAATTCTGGTTCATCTAAAAAATAAAGATCCATTTTATCATTACTAACGTATGTAGTCCTAATAAGATTAAGGAGTGACTATGAGTAAAGTAACTGAAAATAAAATAAATGTACTGATCACTGGCTCATCAGGTTTAATCGGTAGTTCATTAGTCTCGCTTTTAAACACTCATGGTTACAATGTTTATACCTTAACTCGTACTCCTAATACCTCTTCACCTTATTGGAATATTCAAGCCCAAGAAATACAGCTAAACGGACACCCTAATCCAGACATAATTATTCATTTAGCTGGAGAGAATATAGCGAAGTCACGTTGGACCGATAAAGTTAAAGAAAAAATAAGCAAAAGCCGCTTACAATCAACTCAATTAATGGTCGATTACATCAATAATTCTGCCACACCTCCCACCTTATTTATTTGTGCTTCTGCGATTGGATTTTACGGTAATAGTGGTCAACAACCCGTCGATGAGAAATCAGTTAAAGGTACCGACTTTGTCAGCCAATTAGCATCACAATGGGAATGTGTTAGTCAACAAGTCGATCAAACTAAGACTCGTGTTGTTAATATACGTACTGGTATCGTTTTGAGTAAAAAAGACGGAGCATTAGCTAAAATGCTAACACCTTTTAAAATGGGAGTGGGAGGGAGAATAGGTAGTGGTAAACAAATGATGAGCTGGATAGACTTACAAGACGAGTTGAATGCCATTTTATTTATTATGCAACATCATTCTTTGTCAGGGCCTGTTAATCTAGTTGCTCCAAACCCCGTTGATAATCAAACTTTTTCAGTCATATTGGCCAACACTTTAAAACGACCTTGTATATTCCCATTACCAGCATTGATGGTAAAGATTTTATTTGCACAAATGGGAGAAGAATTATTATTATCGAGCACTAATGTTCGACCAACAAAATTGATAAAAGCAGGGTTTAAATTTAAGTATGAGTTATTAGAAGATAGCTTGAAAAGCCAGTTAGCGTGAATTAAAAAGCAGAAAAAGGAAAGGGCAGCCGAAGCTGCCCTTAATTTAGTCTCTCTATCGAATCCGTGATAGTTGATGCTCCATGCGTTACATCCTTTTGACCATGCCATACTAGGCGTCCACTTCCCAACTCCTTTGGGCTCGTCCTTGTAACATCCGTATTAGATAACATCCTGTTTATCCATCATCTCCCTTTCCTTAGGAGGTGTCCTTCTTTGTCATCTTGACTTAATATCCACAATCCTAGTAGATACTAAAAACTCTATCCTAGAGTGTCCTTTTCTTCCATGACTATAAAACATCCTGTTTTATAAACCCTCATCCTGAGAGGTCCAATTGTCATCCTGACAATGCGATGGTTTGATGTCTACATCCTGTAAATCAACTCCCCGTTTGCGAGATGAATATTACGTCTTTGTTAATTAATAATTGCAGTTTTATTTGCATTAATTATTGGCCTACACGAACAGAAAACATTCAAACACTTAAAAATCAACATCTTAACGTTAGTTTTATTTGTATGACTAGCTAAATAAACCTAATAAATAGTGCTATTTCCCCTACTTGCCATGGTCAATGTCTCACAAAAAAATAATAGAAGAAAAACAGTAAAGCTAAGTAATGTGGAGTATTTGATTAAAAAATCATTATAAATGGGTGAATAAGATCAATTTTTGTTGCTTTATTATGCAGTTAAATCGAGAAATAAGGAGTGCTTATACAGGTTATACTTCTTCATTTAACACTCTAATTTTGTGAAGATTACCCTTAAAGGGGCAGAAATACCTCCAATCATCCCAATCGATAAAAACTCAAAAATTGAGAAATCGTGAAGTAATGTAAACTGAAGGGCTAACTAGTCTAAAAAAATAAAGTAATAAAATATGATATTTGATTGTCCCATTATATATTCGACCGAATTAAATGAACAATCACGACGAGAGAAAAAGTAGCACCAAGGGCATGTTTGAATAATCGCTAGCTATTAATACTGAATGAAAAACAGAAATACTCTTTTTAATACTTATCTGGATAAATAAATGGTCTATTTGGGCGTTAGGGAAAATGAATGATAGCAAAGCACTGATTGCAGTAACTAGTTATTCTCATTACAAAATCAACAACGAACCTAGGATTCATTTTAACAAGCATAAATGACTAGATAATTTCTTAGATTGGTATAATTAGTAAAAAAATAGTATTGCTACACAGATTGCAATCCTCCTTAAAATAAAACAATCTCGGCAGTGCCGAGATTGTTTATGAATGCTGTTGTAGTTGTCATTAAAAATTATAACGAACACCTGCAATTAATGAATCGTCACTGTCATCGAGGTTGTTGAGTGCGTAGGAAACATAAGTTCGGATGGATTTATTAAATCGGTATTGTGCTTCTATTGCGTAAAAGTCTTCTGTATCTACATCCGCTTCTTCTGCCTGCCCAATAATACCTATCATGCGAAACTCTTTGGTAAATTTATATTGAACGGCTGCTTCTATCGATCTGAAATCATTATCAGCATCAATATCCCCCATCGCGTAGGTAACAGCAACATATAGATTATCTAGTGTATATGCAGCACCTAATGTTGCTTGGTTTTGGTCTGCTTCTGTATCAGTGTAAGAAGCAGCAAGCGCTAAACCAAAATCGAACTCATACAGACCAGAGATAGCATATGAATCACTATCATCAACATCACTCGCCGTATAGTTAGCTTGTAGCGTTAATTGATCCGTTAACTTGTTCGAGTAAAGAAAAGTATTATCTTCTTTATCCGATGAAGCATCAAATACTTGCTGAATACCGGAATGATAAGAAGCAATATCAGTCATGTCAGATACTTGTACATTCGCTGTATCTTGACGACCGTAAGAAAATTTACCAAATTCAGTTGCGAAACCAGCGAATAAATAACGGTTTTTAGCTTCTTCACCTGGTTTAATCTCATATTCCATGAAACCAAAACCTGTTAATGATTCTGAAATTTTAGTTTCACCACCAAAGTTAATGCGAGCGCGACTTTCATCAGTAATCGAGCCTTCATCATTATCAATAAACTCAGCACGTACTTCAGCACGACCACCTACTTTTAGCGTTGTACCGTCTTTGTCATATACTGTTGCAGAGTTTGCCGTTGCTGACACTACGGTTGCTAGAATTGCTGTTGCTAATAATGTTTTTTTCATGATTCATCCGTGTTTTATTTAAAATAATATCTAAGGAATATAATTTTTGTTCAACAGCTAAGTGCTGTTCACGGAGAAGCAGTCTAGGGATTTTGTATGACAAAAATATTACTAATATTAATGATTTTTAAAAAAGTTCAATTTATTTTAAATAATATTTAGGCTTGTTAGAATCATGTCGCGAGTATTTGTCTTACTTCAAGGCGTTAAAATTTTAAGATAAAAAAACCGCCAGATAGGCGGTTTAATAAAATAGATTTTAAACCTTTATTTACCGATACAGAAACTAGAAAAAATACGTCCTAATAAATCATCAGAAGTAAATTCCCCTGTGATTTCGCTTAAATGTTGCTGTGTTAAACGTAACTCTTCTGCTAATAATTCACCGGCTTGGTATTCTTCAAGCTGCACTTTACCTTCTAATAAATGTTGTTCAGCTCGGTCAATGGCTTCTAAATGTCGTCTTCTTGCCATAAACCCACCTTCAGTATTACCTTGATACCCCATAATATCTTTAAGGTGTTGTTTTAAATCATCGACACCCAAACCAGTTTTAGCCGAAATACGGTAAACAGGATGATTATCATGCTCTGTTGTGACCAATGTTTCACCTGTTAGATCGGCTTTATTGCGCACTACGGTTAAGCCTACATTATTCGGTAAACGATCAATAAAATCAGGCCAGATTTCGCGTGGATCCTCTGCGTCTGTAGTGGTGGCATCCAACATAAACAAAATACGATCAGCATTATTAATTTCAGTCCATGCTCGTTCAATACCGATACGTTCCACTTCATCAGCACCTTCACGCAAGCCAGCAGTATCAATTATATGCAATGGCATACCATCGATATGAATATGCTCTCGCATCACGTCTCGTGTTGTACCGGCAATATCTGTCACAATCGCACTTTCTTTGCCCACTAAGGTATTTAATAGGCTTGATTTACCAGCATTAGGTCGCCCAGCAATCACCACCTTCATTCCATCACGTAAAATAGCACCTTGCTTAGCTTGTTCTTTAACGGCGCTTAGGTTGTCTATAATTTTGTATAAATCACTAGCAATTTTTCCATCACTTAAAAAATCAACTTCCTCTTCGGGAAAATCAATGGAAGCTTCCACATAAATTCGCAAATAGATAAGGCTTTCAACCAGTTCATTTACTTTATTGGAAAATTCACCCTGCAGTGAATGCAGCGCACTTTTAGCGGCTTGCTCTGAGCTAGCTTCAATTAAGTCGGAAATAGCCTCTGCTTGCGCTAAATCTAGCTTATCATTCATAAATGCACGTTCAGAGAACTCTCCTGGGTTAGCGCTACGAAGGTTTTTAATGGTTAAAATAGCTTTGATCAGCATATCCATCACAATAGGGCCGCCATGACCTTGTAGCTCCAGCACATCTTCGCCTGTGAATGAATTTGGCCCTTTAAATAATAATGCAATGCCTTGATCTAGAACTTCATTATTTTGATCGTGAAAAGGCAGATATTCCGCGTAACGCACTTTAGGTAATTTACCTAAAATAATCTGTGCAACCGCTTCTGCATCAGGCCCAGAAACACGCACAATGCCAACGCCGCCACGGCCAGGTGCAGTTGCTTGTGCAACAATAGTATCAGTCGCTTTTATCATGTTCTGTTCCTAAAAATAAAGGCAATAAAAAAGGCGACTATTATAGTCGCCTTTTCTCAATGATTAAATAATATAATTATTTATGATGCTTTAAGCAAAAGCTAAATAGTTAAACTATTTTTTATGTCCTAAACCTTGCTTTTCAAACTGACGGTAAATAATAGTTTGCTGTACTAATGTCACGATGTTACTCATTAGCCAGTAAAGTACTAGACCTGCAGGGAACCACAAGAAGAAGAAAGTAAATACAACAGGCATAAACTTCATAATTTTCTGCTGCATTGGGTCTTGAACCGTAGCAGGAGACATTTTTTGAATGAAGAACATACTTACACCCATTAGAATTGGCAGTATGTAGAATGGGTCTTGTACTGACAAATCTTGGATCCAGAACATAAATGGTGCATGGCGTAATTCAACCGCTTCCATTAATGACCAGTATAAAGCGATGAATATTGGCATTTGTAATAAGATAGGGAAACAACCGCCTAATGGGTTCACTTTCTCTTCTTTATACATTTCCATCATTGCTTTTGATACTTTTTGACGGTCTTCACCGTAACGATCACGTAATGCTTGGATTTTAGGTTGTAGTAAACGCATTTTAGCCATTGACGTATATTGCGCTTTAGTCAGTGGGTATAACACACCTTTAACTGTAAAGGTGATCAAAATAATTGCCACACCCCAGTTACCAACAATACCTTGGAAGAATAACAACAATTTAAATAACGGTTGTGCAAGCCACCATAACCAACCGTAATCTACAGTTAAGTCTAAGTTCTCACCAACTTGTGCCATTTCTTCTTGTAATTTAGGACCTATCCAAAGGTTAGTAGCAAATTTTTCAGTGCTGTTAGGTGCGATAGTTTTAATTGGAGATTTAAAACCAATGGCCGCATCTTTATTCTGGATAACATTACTGTACAACAAATTATTGTCTGTTGGAGACGGGATCCAAGCAGAAACAAAATAGTGCTGTAACATTGCAACCCAACCACCTTCAGTTGATTTGTTCAGGTTACGTTCAACCATTTCGTCATATTTGTATTTACTGTATTTAGTATCAGTTGTGGAGTAAGCACCACCACGATAAACCGGCATCATTAGATTTGTAGAATGCTCTTCTAATGATTCTTTTAACTGCCCGTATAACTGAACATTGATTTCACTATCTGATTTATTTTCAATAGTATAATCTACATGTACATTGAATTCGCCACGGTTTAATGTGAACGTTTTAATAAATACGTTACCAGCTTGATCTACATAGCGTAATGCAGTAGAAACCGAGTCTTGGCCTTCAGAGATAACATTTTCAGTCTTATCAACGCTATAGAAAGGGCGTCCTTTAGGATTTGCATCCGGGCCTTGCTTTCCAATTAGACCGCTTTGCGCGATGTAGGTAAAGCCATCATCATTTTCTAATAAACGGAATGGAACACCTGAATCTAATGAATCATCATGACCGATTAAATCAGCAACAATGACATCACCACCTACTAAAGTAATTTCTAAACGTAATTGATCGTTAGCTAAAACAGCAATCGCGTTAGTTGATGCTTGTGTTGGTACTTGTACAGAAGCAGTATCATCTGATGAAGTTGGTATATCAGCACTATGATTACTAGTCGATGGAACTGATGATTGTGTTGTAGTGCTTTGTTCAGTCGTTTGCGCAGCAGCAATTGGCTGAGGGTTTTGCTCAACAACCCAGGCTTGATATAGCAAGAAGCTAACAAACAAGAGTGCGAGGAAAAGTAAATTGCGTTGTGATTCCATAACGTATTTTATCTCTAAGGTTTAGGTTTATTTTTAGTAGCGCAACAAGGAGGTACAGGATCATATCCTCCTTCATGAAAAGGATGGCATTTTACAAGACGACAAGCCGCTAGCCAACATCCTTTTATCATACCATGACTCTTAATTGCTTCTATCGCATAATGTGAACAAGTTGGCGTAAATCGGCAACGAGGTCCAATCATAGGACTAATAACTAACTGATAACCACGAATACATTTAATTGCTATCCATTGCAACGCTGCACTAATTTTCGCCATAACTTATCCAATACTTTATGAAGTTCTTGATTTGATAAATCAGCAATACCAGCTTTGGCAACGACGACGATATCGATGTTTGGAAGCTCATGTTGTTGAAGGCGGAAATGATCTCTTACAATGCGACGGATACGATTACGTCCTACAGCATGTTTAATGTGCTTTTTAGGAATAGCCATACCAATACGAGGGTGTTCTAGGGTATTTTTTCTAGCAAGAAGAGTTAAGTGTGGAGATACTGCCGGAATAGCATTTTTAAATACAGGTTGAAAATCTTCGGGAGTTAACAAACGTAACTCCCGAGAAAACGAATAATTCACCACGTCTGGTAAATTATGCGCTTAAGCTAGCGCGGCCTTTAGCACGACGACGAGCTAATACGGCACGACCGTTCTTAGTCGCCATACGAGTTCTAAAACCGTGTGAACGCTTACGCTTGATGTTGCTTGGTTGAAAAGTACGTTTCATGCTCTTTTCCACTTATTGTTAAGTACTGTACAGTAGCTAGTTTTTTTAAAAAATAAGCTTAATTACTTCGAAAAGTAACCAGGCAAGAATAATTAAAAGCATTAGCCGATTAAAAAGAGAGCGAATTCTATTGATTGATCGACTAAAAGTCAATCAGAGATGCTTCTTTCTGGCAGATTAAATTCATACTCCTTAGAAATTGATACTAAGAAGATAAATTATCTCTACGAGCCAAACTCAAAAGTTAGGGTGGCAAGATTATATATAAGCAGCGCTAATTAGCAAGGATCTTCCGCGATCTTGTCAAGCTTTATTTCTGAATGGCTAAACTATCTTGTTGTGGATAAAGTACGAGATGCCAGATGCTGCCTAGTTACATGCTTGTGGATGCTTTAAACATTGAATGCAACAAAATACAAGGATCTTTTTTTTCTTTTTGTTAACAGATCTTATGGCGTAATGCCGCTCTTGTCGGTAGAATTATCCGCCCTAATGTATCTACTGGAGTTCGACGATGTCCCTCGCTATTTGGCAAGAATGTTTAGCACAATTAAAAGATGAGCTATCAGCAGGAGACTTTAGCACTTGGTTACGTCCTCTACAGGCAGAATATGATAATAATGTACTGTCATTATACTCACCAAATAAATATACCAGTGAGTGGGTACGTGAAAAGTATATGGATATCATTGAGACTAAATTACAAACATTAATCCACGCAATAGATGCCAATCAAACTATAAAGATACGTTTATTAGTCGGTACTGCAAATGCTGCAGCTAATAAACCAGCGGCACAAAAAGCAGCGCCTGTTTTAAATACTAACCAACCGTGGGAAGGTGAGTCAAAGTCACCAACTGTTGCGCATAAAAGCAATTTAATTAAAAAATATACATTTGATAACTTTGTTGAAGGTAAATCTAATAATTTTGCAATTGCAACAACACAACAAATTGCAGAAAATCCTGGTGATGTTTATAACCCATTATTTTTATATGCACATCCAGGTTTAGGTAAAACACATTTATTACATGCCGTGGGTAATGCCATTGTGGCAGAAAATCCTGACAGCAAAGTTGTGTATATTCGTTCAGAACGTTTTGTTCAAGATATGATCAATTCAATCCGTAATAATACCATTGAGCAATTTAAAGAATATTACGCGTCGTTAGATGCACTATTAATCGATGATATTCATTTCTTCGCAGGTAAAGACCGATCTCAAGAAGTATTATTCCAAACATTTAACTCAATGTTAGATGCGCATCAACAAGTAATTTTAACCAGTGACCGTTTCCCTAAAGAAATTGAAGGGATTGATGAACGACTGCGTACACGTTTTGGTTGGGGATTATCAATTCCAATTGATCCGCCAGAATTAGAAACGCGTGTTGCAATCTTAATTACTAAAGCGGAAGAGCGTGGTTTACATTTACCCGATGATGTGGCCTTCTTTATCGCAAAACGATTAACTATTACCGATGTACGTGTTTTAGAAGGAGCGATTGCGAATATTTCAGCAAAAGCACAATTTACAGGGCAGGATATTACTATTCCGCTAGTACAAGATGCACTGCGTGATATGTTAGCAGTTCATACCAAACAAACTACGGTTGATAACATTCAAAAAGTCGTCGCTGAGCACTATCGTATAAAAATTTCTGATATGTCCTCAAAACGTCGTACTCGTACGGTCGCTCGTCCACGTCAAATAGCCATGGCATTAGCAAAAGAGTTAACCCAACATAGCTTACCTGAAATTGGTGAAGCATTTGGCGGTCGAGACCATACCACTGTATTGCATGCTTGCCGCAAAGTAGAAGAATTGCGTCGTGAAAATAATGATATTCAAGAAGACTACAAAATACTTATCCGCACATTATCCATGTAAGAAAAGGTTATCTGATGAAATTTACTATCTCTCGTGAAGTTTTATTACGCCCACTACAATTAGTAGTCGGCTCAGTTGCGGGCGGGCGCCCAGCTTTACCTATTATGGGTAACATACTGATTGAAGTAAAAGATAACTTTTTAAACCTAACGGGTACAGATTTAGAAGTAGAATTAATGGCACAAATTCCATTAGATCTAGCATCTGAAGATGGAGCAATTACTGTACCAGCGCGTAAATTATTAGATATTTGTCGCGGATTAGCCGATCCCTGTGAAGTCACTTTTGAAGTAAAAAATGAACGGGTAACCGTTCGATCTGGTCGAAGCCGTTATTTACTTTCAACCTTACCTTCGATTGACTTTCCAAATATTGAAACATGGCAAAGTTTGATCGAATTAACCGTACCGCAAAATGAATTTAAAAAGCTCATTGAATTCACGCAGTTTGCAATGGCTAGCCAAGATGTCCGTTATTACTTGAATGGTATGTTCTTTGAAGTGTCAGGTAATACTTTACGTAGTGTTTCTACTGATGGGCATCGCTTAGCATCCTGTTCTATTAATATTGACCAAGCGATTGAAGAGCAATCCGTTATTGTGCCTCGAAAAGGGGTCTTAGAACTGGTTAAGCTATTAGATAAAGAGCAAGCTAACGTTACCATTCAATTAGGTAAAAACAACTTACGTGCTGTGATTGATGGATTTGTATTCACCACTAAATTAGTCGATGGACGTTTTCCTGATTACCGACGTGTTATTCCGCGAAATGGTGATAAAGAATTAATATCTAGTCGTGAAACGCTAAAACAAGCTTTCACTCGCGCAGCCATTTTATCCAATGAAAAATTCCGCGGCGTGCGCTTAACACTATCTGAAAACTTATTAAAAATTACCGCCAATAATCCAGAACGAGAAGAAGCAGAAGAGTATATCGATGTAGATTATCATTCTGCAGAGTTAGAAATAGGTTTTAATGTAAGTTATGTATTGGATGTATTAAACACCTTGAAAAGCGAACAAGTAAAAATCACCTTCAGTACATCTGATCACAGTGCTTTGATAGAATCTCTTGATAGTGATGACTCACTATACGTATTAATGCCAATGCGCCTTTAACGATTAACAATTGCACCTATCACGTTTTATTTAAGGAATTGATTAATGTCATTACAGAAATTAATCATTAACCAATTCCGTAATATCGACTCCGCTACACTCATCTTTGACTGCAAAATTAATTTAATTGTTGGTGAAAATGGTAGTGGCAAATCGTCATTACTGGAAGCTATCTACCTACTTGGATTAGGCCGTTCTTTTCGAACTCATTTAACCAATAGAGTTATTCAACACGACCAAGCTCATTTTACACTTTATAGCGAAATCAATTTCCAGCAGCGCGTTTTTCCAATCGGTTTACAAAAGTCGAGAGGCGGTGAAACTACCCTTAAAATCGATGGTCAGATAGTTAAGAAGTTAGCGTCATTAACACAATACATTCCGATGCAATTAATCACGCCTGAAAGCTATTCTTTATTATCAGGAAGTCCTAAAAATCGCCGTGCTTATTTAGATTGGGGCGTTTTTTATCATGATCCTTTGTTTTATAGTAACTGGTCTCGCATAAAGCGACTTTTAAAACAAAGGAATGCCGCTTTAAAGCAATGTAACGCTTACAAAGAGCTTCAAGTATGGGATAATGAACTTTGTGTCTTGAGTGAGCAAATAAGCGCACAGAGAGCCGATTACTTTGCGAAATTAGAGCCTTTAATAGTACAAACTATTGCAGATTTTCTGCCCGAGTTTACTATCAAAAGTCAATTTTTTTGTGGTTGGGACAAAAACAATAAGCCGTTAGCACAATATTTATCCGACAATTTTCATCGAGATAAGCAATTAGGTTATACAAGTATTGGTCCCCAAAAGGCGGATTTAAAATTAAAAATCAATAACTTACCTGTTTCTGATGTTCTATCGAGAGGGCAGTTAAAGCTACTTGTTTATGCATTACGTTTAGCACAAGGGTTGTTTTTAAATTCCATCGACAATAAGCAGTGTGTTTTTTTAATTGATGACTTCAGTTCTGAACTCGATAGCAACAAGCAAACACTATTAGCAAAACATATTATAGAGTCCGATGCTCAGGTGTTTATTAGCGCTATTTCAGCGCAGAGCATCGGAGATTTATTTACGCAAGAACGCACTCTGTTTCACGTGAAACAGGGTAAAATTACAGTAGAAAGGTGAAAGTTTTATGGCTGAGAATAGTTATGATTCGTCAAGTATTAAAGTACTAAAAGGGTTAGATGCGGTTCGCAAACGCCCTGGCATGTATATCGGTGATACCGATGACGGTACGGGTCTACACCACATGGTTTTTGAGGTATTAGATAACTCAATCGATGAAGCTCTAGCAGGCCACTGTAGCGATATTATTTGTACTATCCATACTGACGGCAGCGTATCAGTACGTGATGATGGCCGTGGTATTCCAGTTGATATGCACGAAGAAGAAGGTGTTTCTGCAGCTGAAGTAATAATGACCGTGTTACACGCCGGTGGTAAATTCGATGATAACTCTTATAAAGTATCGGGTGGATTACACGGTGTAGGTGTATCGGTAGTAAATGCATTATCTGACAAACTACGTTTGACGGTTAAGCGTAGCGGTAATATTCACCAACAAACTTACGCAAAAGGTGAGCCAGAAGCGCCAATCGCAGTTATCGGTGATACAGATCAAACCGGTACAGAGATTCGTTTTTGGCCTAGCCCATCGACCTTCTCAAATGTGACATTTCAATATGACATTTTAGCTAAACGCTTACGTGAATTATCATTTTTGAATTCTGGTGTATCTATTAAATTAATAGATAAACGTGAAGAAGATAAAGCAGATCATTTCCATTATGAAGGTGGTATACACGCTTTTGTTGAATATTTAAATAAGAACAAAACACCAGTACATAATAAAATATTCCACTTTAATACAGAACATGAAGATGGCACTGCAGTTGAAGTTGCAATGCAATGGAATGATGGTTTCCAAGAAAATATTTACTGTTTCACCAACAATATTCCTCAACGTGATGGTGGTTCTCACTTAACGGGTTTCCGCGGTGCATTAACGCGTACCTTAAACTCGTACATTGAGAAAGAACTAGCAAAAGTTAAAAACAATAAGAACAAAACCTCGACTGAAGGTGGTGATTCACGTGAAGGTTTAACAGCGGTTATTTCTGTTAAAGTGCCCGATCCAAAATTCTCTTCACAAACAAAAGACCGTTTAGTGTCATCTGAAGTAAGACCAATTGTTGAAGGTGCAATGAATGAACGCTTGCAAGAGTTCTTACTAGAGAACCCAACGGAAGCAAAAATCATTGTTGGTAAAATTGTTGATGCCGCACGCGCACGTGAAGCAGCTCGTAAAGCACGTGATATGACTCGTCGTAAAGGCGCATTAGATCTAGCAGGTTTACCGGGTAAATTGGCAGATTGTCAAGAAAAAGACCCTGCACTTTCTGAACTATATATAGTGGAAGGGGACTCGGCTGGCGGAAGTGCGAAACAAGGCCGATCTCGTAAGAACCAAGCTATTTTACCGCTTAAGGGTAAAATTCTTAACGTTGAAAAAGCACGCTTTGATAAGATGTTATCTTCACAAGAAGTAGCAACGCTAATTACAGCATTAGGTTGTGGTATTGGCCGCGACGAATATAACCCAGAGAAAACCCGTTATCATCGCATCATCATCATGACCGATGCCGACGTCGATGGTTCTCACATTCGTACGCTATTATTAACGTTCTTCTATCGTCAAATGCCTGAGTTAATTGAAAATGGTTACATTTACATTGCTCAACCACCGCTTTATAAAGTGAAAAAAGGCAAGCAAGAGCAATACCTAAAAGATGATCCAGCGTTACAAGCTTACTTAACTGCTCTCGCAATGGAAGGCGCATCTTTACACGTAAGTGCTGATGCACCTGGTATCACCGGCTTATTTTTACAAGGTATGATTGAACGTTATCGTACTGCACAAGAAACGATTGTTCGCTTAACACGTCGTTACCCAAATGTTGTATTGGATAAACTGATCTATCAGCCTGAATTAAAAGCTGAAGATCTAGTGAATGCAGATAAAGTAACAACATGGATGGAAACTATTATTGAGGTGTTAAACCGCCAAGATTTAGAAGGGACCATCTATAAAGCTAATGTCGTTAAGTCAGAAGATGAATTAACCAACAAAATTTTGTTTACTGTACGTAAACATGGTGTTGATACTATTTATACTTTTGATGAAGAGTTCTTTGGTTCAATTGAATACAAATCATTAGTTGCTTTAGGTGTAGAAATACAGAACCTATTAGAAGAAGGTGCTTATATTCAACGTGGTGAACGTACTAAACCAGTGGAAAACTTTATTGAAGCAGTAAACTGGTTAATGCATGAATCAAAACGTGGTTTATATATTCAACGATATAAAGGTCTGGGAGAGATGAACCCAAGTCAACTATGGGAAACAACGATGGATCCTAGTACGCGTCACATGCTTCAAGTGACGGTTGATGATGCTGTTGGTGCGGACCAATTATTTACAACCTTAATGGGTGACCATGTTGAGCCTCGTCGTGCATTTATCGAGAAAAATGCACTACGTGTCGGAAATATTGATATCTAAGCTTCATATAATTAGCAACTTTTAAAGGTTGTTAAAATTGAAGAATATAAAAATCCAGCCTAGCAGCTGGATTTTTTATGCCATTGATAAATATATCTAAATAAACTCTACACTTTCTAGAGAACTCATTTACACCTCTAAATGGTTATTTTTTGCAATATAACTGCAATATTCAAGTTGTATGCTCTGCTTTTAACTTTTTTATAAGCATCGCATAATGTCAATTAACTTACTTACAAAATTTATTTCTTGTTGTATTGCCTTATTACTTATTCTCATCAGTGCTTTTATAATATGGGCATGGCATGAGATGGATAAGCCATATCAAATCAATCAGTCTTACCATGCTATAAAATCGGAATTAGCCTCTGATGTAACACTTTCTTTACAACATTACCTTGCTTCAGGTGATGCTAATAAATTACTTGATGCAAGTAATAAACTAGAAAAACTACGTGATACACCTATAGACTGGCTTGAACAAAGGCAATCAGACTCAGTCATTATACTAATTACAAAATTACAGAAAGCGATTCAACAGGCAAGAGCAGCAGGGAAATTGGCTGCAAATCCAGAAATTTTATTAATAAATAACGAAGTAGAACGACATGATCTAATATCTGATTTAATTGCTTTAACTAAAAAATCCGACGTTAGCATGATAGTTAAAACACAATATCTGCAACAATTATTAACTTTAAGTCAACAGTTACAAAAAATTGGGTTATTAAGACAACGCTATTTACAACTAAATAATTCACAAACAAAACAACAACTGTTAACAGAAAATGAAATAGTTCAAAGTAATATTGATCAACTCGATGCTTTACCTAGTTTACTTTTATATACCACAGAAGAAGTCGACGAATTTAGTTTTGATGAGCCAGAGACTGTTGATTTAACGAGGCAAAGCATTAATGATTTAAGCAGTTTAAGTAGGCGTTATCCCAAAGAACTAACCAACACAACTAAAATATTAACGGCCATAGTGAGCAGCCAAGAACAAATAACACTCGCTTTAAATAATTTAGTTCGAAGTTTTACCTTATATTCAAATGTGGTCGATCAACAAAAACAGGAAATAACCAAAAAAGTAAAATTAATTGGCACCTTTACGTTACTAATATTTATTTTGATCCTAACAATATCTGCATGGCTACAGTTCAAAAGCTTACATTTTATTCGCCAGCTTTTGCCATTTTTTGATGCATTAACAACGGGAAATTTTAGTAAAAAATTCACTATCAAAAGCCAACTATCAGAATTCACTTCAGTGACTCTCCGTTGCGAGCAATTACAAAGATATTTGATGGACCTTACAAGTGCCTTAAAGGCACAATCAGAACAATCCTTAATAGAGAGTAACTTATTACAAGAACGTACTCTACAAGCCGCAGAGAGCGGTCAACAGCAACAAAAGCAAACAGAGTTAGTAACGTACTCCATTTTAGCTCTATCAAATTCATTTACTGATGTTACCGAGAGTGCAGCAGAAACTTGTCAGCAGACAAATAAAGCCGTTAAACTAGTTGATATGGCAAGTACAACATTAGCGTTACAAGTAAATAGAACTCAAAAACTATCTGATAATATTTTATCGTTAAGTAAAGTAGTAACAAAATTAACTGCCGACACTGCCTCTATTAATAATGTATTAGAAGTGATTAATAACGTATCTAAACAAACTAACTTATTAGCTTTAAATGCAGCTATCGAAGCGGCTAGGGCAGGAGAGCAAGGCCGAGGCTTTGCTGTAGTAGCTGATGAAGTACGTGCTTTAGCAATTAGAACATCACATTCCACAAAAGAAATACAAACCATCATTGATCATTTACTATCAACAACGACTGAAGCAAACGAGATGGTGTTATTACAAAGTAATGCAGCAATTGATTGTGCAAACCATAGTTTATCAGTACAAGAAGAACTAAATTCAGTTTCCCATATTATTGATAGTATATATGAACATAACAATACTATAGCAACCGCAACAGAGCAGCAGTCAATCACTATTAATGAGGTTGCAATAAACACGAAAACGATTGAAAAGCACACTCATCAAGTCAGTACACATCTACAAAAAATTAATCAATCAAGTGCCAGCATTAAAACAATCAGCGAAGTATTAAACTCATTGATAGTAAAATTAAAACACTAAGAATATTAATAAGAAATAGAGGGAAAAAGGAAGAGAGTATTTATAAAGAAAAGGTTAGTGAATTGGTCTTCACCTTGATTTGAGTTTATTGATTTGAGTTTATATTTTAATTCTTTCCTTTAAAAATACTCTTTGCTTTAAAAGTCGCTATAGGTTGTTTCACGTGAAACAACCTATCCAAAGTTTATTATCATTTCTGTTGATATAACTCATTCACAACCGATGCTAAAATATCAACACCACGTTCAACAACATCACTTTCTTGTGCATAATTGAGTCGAATACATTCATGTGTATGTTGCCAATCCTGATCAAGTCCAGGGAAAAAATAATGCCCAGAAACAACAATCAAACCTTTCTCTTTTAATCTCTTATAAAGTTCATTCGAGCTAATAGGTAAATCTTTAAACCAAAGCCAAAGAAATAATGCACCTTCAGCTTTATGAATTCTGAAGTTTTTATTAGTTATTTTTTTCAATAATAACGACATAGCTATTTGAGATTTTTGTTGATAAAAAGGTTTAATTACATTGTCGCTCAACGTAATAATTTCTTTCGTTTTTACGAGAGGCAATACAATTTCAGGTCCAATTCCGCCAGGGGATAGTGCCATAATGCCCGATAGATTAGACATGGCTTTAATAATACTTGGATTGGCAATCACAATACCGCAACGTGCACCAGGTAAACCAAATTTAGACAAGCTCATACATAAAATAGTATTGTTATTAAAATGAGGCTTAACATTCTCGAAAATAATATTAGGGAAAGGAGTACCGTAAGCATTATCAATAATAAGCGGAATATTATGCTGTTTAGCTAGCTTATCTAACTTCTCTATTTCACTATCAGTTAAAACATTACCCGTTGGATTAGTAGGACGAGATACGCAAATAGCACCAATATCATCAGTTATTTCTAACGCATCAAAATCAACATGGTATTTGAATTGTTGATTTTCTAATTCCGTAATTTTAGGTCGAACAGCAACAAATGATGCTTCTGAAACGCTGGCATCAGCATAACCAATATATTCAGGTGCTAATGGAAATAATATTTTACGTTTTTTTCCATTGCTAAAATCACCCGCTAATAAATTAAATAGGTAGAAAAATGCATTTTGACTACCATTAGTTAACATTATATTTTCAGAAGATAAATTCCAATCATATAAGTCATTAAATAGTTCTGCCAGTGCAGTAATAAAACTATCTTTCCCTTGAGGCCCATCATAATTAGCGAGCGTATCAACTAACTTCCCTTCATTTAATAAGTCCTGCATTAGGTCAGTGAATCGTTTTTGAATAGCCGGAATAGAGGCGGGATTGCCACCACCTAGCATTAAAATATCATCACCGCCTTTTACGCCTTTATTTAGATCATCCATTAACTCTGTTATGCCTGAGTGCTGTGTAAATTTATTTCCAAATGTTGAATAGGGCATGCAAAAATCCTGAATATAAAATGAGAATTAAAATAAAATATTAATTTAAAAAAAACAATTGTTTCATGTGAAACAATTACAGACAACAACGATTAAATTTAAAATGTAATAAAGATGCATTATAAATTTAATAATTATTCAACCAAACAGTTTATTAAATTTGAGTAATATTTTAAGCAATCTGTCTGGTTTACGAGCTAACATATTAAATGATAGGACCAATAATGATAGGTAATATGCTTTAGCCTTAAAATGAATCTAGCTATTTCAAACTTAAATAGCCTCTTAGATAATTAAGATTTCAAGTATTGTTTCACGTGAAACAAAAAAGCTCAGTATGTACTGAGCTTTTTATAATAACTATTCACCGTTTTCGGATTAATCGATAATAATATTTATAGCACCGATACATCAGCAACTTGTAAAAATAAGTTACGTAAACGATTTAGTAAGGCTAAACGGTTATTTTTTACAGCTAAATCATCCGCCATTACCATCACATTATCGAAAAAAGCGTCTACAGGCGTCTGTAAGCTAGCTAACTCAAACAAGGCTGACTCGTAGTCTCCGACTAAAAATAAAGGGCTTAGCTTGCTTTCTAGGGCGCCTAAAATTTCAACAAGTGCGATTTCAGCGTTTTCTTGAAGCAAATCTTGACTAACTTCATTACTAATTTGTTCTGTCACTTTAGCAAGAATATTACTAATACGTTTATTAGCAGCAGCAATCGGAGCTGCTTCAGGTAAAGTTTGGAACTTAGCAACCGCTTTAATACGCTTTTCAAAATCAACAGGTTTAGTTGGACGACGTTCTAATACAGATTGAATTAACTCAACTGAATATCCGTTTGCTTGATAAGTTGCACGGAAACGAGCAAATAAGAAATCAACAACATCAATAACGACGTTATCATTTGTTAATTTATCTGCGTACTCTGTCTTAGCTATTTCAACTAAATCGACAATATCTAAGTCTAAATTTTTATCTGTAATGATACGTAATAGACCGATAGCAGCACGACGCAATGCAAATGGGTCTTTGTCACCTTTAGGTGCTTGTCCAATACCAAATATACCCACCAGCGTATCTAATTTATCTGCCAATGAAACGGCACAAGCAACTAAAGAAGTAGGTAGTTTATCACCAGCAAAACGTGGTAAATATTGCTCATTCAAAGCCACTGCAACATCTTCATGTTCGCCATCAAAGCGAGCATAATACATCCCCATTACACCTTGAACGTCTGGAAACTCCATTACCATTTCAGACATTAAGTCCGCTTTTGATAATAAACCAGCGCGTTGTGCATGTTCAGGATTTGCTTGAATACTAGTCGCTATTTTTTCAGCAACGGCGCTGATACGTTCAGATTTCTCTTTTAACGTGCCTAATTGCTTTTGGAATAATACAGTTGATAGCGATGCTAAACGGCTTTCTAATGTTTTCTTTTTATCCGTTTCAAAGAAAAATTCTGCATCCGCTAAACGAGGGCGCACTACTTTTTCATTACCAGAAACAACTTGCTTAGGATCTCGACTTACAATATTTGAAACAAAGATAAAGCGTGGTAATAAATTGCCTTCTTTATCTAATACTGGGAAGTATTTTTGATTATCTTTCATCGTGTAAATAAGCGCTTCAGAAGGAACTGCTAAGAACTTTTCTTCAAACGATCCCACTAATGTTACTGGCCATTCAACTAAAGAGGTAACCTCTTCTAATAGTTCATCATCAATTGCAGCAACACCATTTTCATGGGCTGCAAGCGCTTCTACTTGTTCACGAATGATCGCTTTACGACGTTCATAATCAACAATAACTTTACCCGAGTCATCTAATAACGATTCATATTGATCCGCATGAGATAGCGTTAGCTCAGCTTCCCCCATGAAACGATGTCCACGAATAGTGCGATCTGAAGCAACACCTAATAATTCACCTTGAATTAATTCACTACCAAATAACATAGTTACGGTATGTACAGGGCGAATAAATTGTGTACTTGCACTTCCCCAACGCATTGGTTTTGCAATCGGTAATTTAGCTAATGCCGACTCCGCAATCGCTGGGATAAGACTGTTAATATGTTGGCCTTTCACCGCAGACTTAAATAATAGCCATTCACCTTTATCAGTGACTAAACGTTCAGCCTCTTCAACGGTAATGCCATTAGAACGTGCCCAACCTTGTGCCGCTTTAGTCGCAACACCATTTTCATCAAATGCTACGTTTACTGCTGGACCACGCTTTTCAACTATTTTATCTGCTTGAGTCGCGACTAGATTAGTGACGACTACAGCTAAACGTCTTGGAGATGCTAACCAATTAACTTTTTCAAATGTTAATTCAGCTTTATTTAGTTCAGCTTCGATATTGCTAGCAAATGACTCAGCAAGTTTGCGAAGTGATTTTGGTGGTAACTCTTCGGTTCCCAACTCAATCAATAAATTTTCTTGTGACATTAAACTTGCCTCTATTAATTTAAATTTTTACAAAGTGGGAAACCAAGTGCTTCACGCTTAGCGTAATAAGCCTCTGCAACAGCTTTTGATAACGAACGCACACGTAATATATAACGTTGGCGCTCAGTAACAGAGATTGCATGACGAGCATCTAACAAGTTAAAAACATGCGATGCTTTCATTACTTGCTCATAAGCAGGTAACGGCAAGCTAGCTTCAATTAATTTTTGGCTATCTTTTTCACATTGATCAAACTGTGTAAATAATGCATCAACATCGGCATATTCAAAATTGTAGGTCGATTGTTCTACTTCATTTTGATGGAAAATATCACCGTAAGTCACTTTACCCATTGGGCCATCTGTCCATACGAGATCGTAGATACTATCCACACCTTGAACATACATAGCAAGACGCTCTAAACCATAGGTAATTTCACCGGTAACAGGAGAGCACTCAAGTCCCCCCACTTGCTGGAAGTAAGTAAACTGTGTCACTTCCATCCCGTTTAACCAGATTTCCCAGCCTAGTCCCCAAGCACCTAACGTTGGTGATTCCCAGTTATCTTCTACAAAACGAATATCATGGATAGAGGTATCGATACCAATTTCTTCAAGCGATTGTAAATACAACTCTTGAATATTTTTAGGAGATGGTTTTAATACGACTTGGAATTGATAGTAGTGTTGTAAGCGATTTGGGTTTTCACCATAACGACCATCAGTAGGACGGCGACAAGGTTGTACATAAGCGCTGCTCATTGGCTCAGGACCAATCGAACGTAAAAAGGTTTGTGGGTGGAATGTTCCAGCTCCAACTTCCATATCAAGCGGTTGAACTATTGCACAACCTTGGCGAGCCCAGAAGTCTTGCAATGCAAGAATCAGCCCTTGGAATGTTTTTGTATCGAATTTTTGCATGATTTAGGCTTCGAGTTGATTGAAAAAAATGAAATCTATTATACCTATTGGAGCCAATTATACCAATGGCAATAGCGGTATAGACTAACTTTACAAGCGAATAGCAGAGAAGTAGATCAAACAAAATCGAATAATTTTAATACTATATAGATCTACTATCAGACTGAGTGTAAAAATAATACTAATTATAGTTAAGTGACTAGCTATTTAAACCATACCTAACTACCAACAACATAGAACATAAACAACCAATTCAATATGAAAAATACTTAAAAAAATAATAAGAAGTAAGTACTCACTTTCAGCCGTCAGCTTTAATAAATGATAAATCAATTTTAATCTTACTTGCTGTATCAACTTACTAATCACAACAATAACGATGGCAGCGATCAAAACATGGGTCACTAAGAAACTCTAATTTTGCGCAGATAACATAATTAATATTGTGGTACCCCACCGGCTAAAGTGTCGTTTTAGTTAACGCATCGCGCTCACACTTAAACCTGTCGCGATGTCTAATTATGATGGGGAGATCACTCCTGCTTATCTCTGCAACGATAAAAGCATAAAGTTAATAATGATTACCGCCTAGATCACCGGGACATAGTTAATCTGGTGTAATTAGCGGTAAATGATCAAAACAATAATCACAGTAAGAACGGCTATTTAACACATAGATACGGAAAATAACGGCACACCATCGATTTGCTTATCAGGGATTGAGGTAACATACTAATCAAACTATATAATTTAAGCGAAATACTATTAAGAATGCCTAATAAAATAAAAGAAAGTGATTTATATCTGCCGATTAAGAACTATCTACAATGTTTAGACTATGAAGTTAAGGGTGAGATAAAAAATTGCGATATCGTCGCTAAAAAGAATGACCAGATTATTATTGTAGAATTAAAATTAAATTTAAATATCACCTTGTTATTACAAGCAGTAGATAGATTTAGTTTGTCTGATATCGTTTATATTGCAGTACCCAAACAATGCACTGTTTATAAAAAACAAAATAAACAGGTTAAAAAGCTAATTAAACGACTAGCAATCGGTTTAATTGTCGTAGATATCCAACAAGAGCAACAATATGTGGAGGTGGTATTTGATCCTCAAGACTACATGCCACGCAAAAATAAACGTAAACAGTCCGGATTATTAAAAGAGTTTAACCAACGAGTAGGTGACACGCAAAAAGGCGGCTCTACACGCTCTAAAGCAGGATTAACTGCATACAGACAACGTTGCATTCGCGTTGCAGAGTTTTTTCTAGCACAACCAATAGCTAAAGGCGCGGATATCAATAAAGCCATCACTGAACCACAGGCAACACGATTTTTAAGTGACGATTATTATGGTTGGTTTGAAAAAATAGAAAGAGGAACTTACCAATTATCAGAACAAGGTAAAAAAGAACTACCAGAGTGGCTACTAAAAGCGAAAGAGTTCACCACAACTGAGTCGCTATAAAACTTAAAAATAATGATATAACGTTAATTTAACCATCGACTCTTGAGCACGCCACTTTTGATGACGCAACTTACTGCGTAGCGCCCAATTGCGCTCAAAAGCCCAATTCCAGTCGAGATCAACCTGATAATGATAATCTACATCGGAGTCAGGTAAATACATTATATTCGCCATTAAAGCGGCCTTATTGGATGTATTCACTTGCCAAATAGCACCTAATTCAGAGCCTACTCCAGCCTTTAAATCATTATCGGTGATGTCACCGCCGTTTAGTTCAAAAGAACCTAATAAATAAGCTTGTAATTGGTTTGGATCACCAATTGATTTGCCGTAACCACCTTGTGTGAACCAATGCCCACTTTGCGTTTTTTTATCAGCTTGTCGATCAAATCCCATGCGTATATTCCAAGACCAGCTATCAAAAATTCTATTATCAACAGGCAATGCCATTGCATCAATAAAATACAGTTTTTCCAAGCGGCTATTATTTGCATTATTAATGCTCGCTTCAATATCAAAAAAACTAATCTGGGCGCCAGGGATAAAACCAGCAGATTGATCTAATAAGTCATGGTAAGCCAGCCTATAAGATATACTATAACGAGCTTGATCACTGTCAGTATCGGCAATAGACACACCAAAACGTGATGAACCATGCCCTTGCTCTGGCGATATACTAGGTTTCAGTGGTTGAGTGAAAGGTGATGGTAACTTTATTTTACTTCGCGCCATTAATAAACGATTAGTACGTGGTGCAACGATGTCACGGTCTAACCCTAGATCATAAAATTCAAAATTTAACCATTCATAAGCCATTTCTAAAATGGCTGCTTTCTGTTGAATAGTATATGCGCTTTCATCTAGCTCGCCGCCTTCCATCAAAGAACGCGCGGCTTTTAATTCAGTATCAGAAAGTTGTTGTGAATAATGGAATAACTTAGTGCCAAAAGCTGGTCTATAATTAGGCTCTTGTAATAATTGATTATCTCTCAATACTGCAACAGTATCAGAGGGAATAGCTTGCATCGTGAACGAAGAAGTTAAATCAATATTTTCACGTGCAAGTTGTAACAAAGAAAGTAACTGATAAGAGCAGTTTTCATCAATAAAGTAATAATCGAAGTGAGTTGATTGTAATTCCCATAAATGCAACAACACACGCTCAACTTCAATAGGTGTTAAATTCAGTTTATATTCCCAAATATCTCGAGATTCTAAATCGTTGTATTCTCGTACTTTACGATAATAGGGCATTAAAGAAAAACGCCCAGGATAAGACCCAACTAACCCTTTATAAGCGTAGGTAGCCGCATTATCATGTAAATCTGGATCTGCGGCAAAATTAACAGCAAATGCTACTAATTCTTTATTTCGGGTTTGATCTTTGGCATCGATTCTTAATAAAGTATGGCCAAATATTGAAGAAGGATTATTCATAAAAGCAGTTGGGAAGACTAAGGTAATACCAGCAGGGTCAATAACCGTTTTCCATCGCTGCAATTCAGGGCAATCTAACTCACCCCAATCATTATCAACTTTAGTTTTTAACCAGTTAAAACGAGCGGGAAAGCGACAGATCATTACGTTAGTTTCTTCACTATTTAAGTTTTTACCATTAAACGCATCAATGGTTGCGAGTAATTCAGCTTTAGGGTTTGTTTTTCCCTGTGTCGCAATAAAAAAAGAAGACTCATCGACTTCACTCTTCCAATCACTTGTAACAGCGGTTCTATAATGTCCAAGCTGTAACCAATAACTATCTTGTGATAATTTTGCTAAAGAAGAATCTGCCAGTAATGGGATAGAGAAGAAAGCCAAGATGCAGAAGAGTATTTTACTTTTTTTATTCATAGCCACTAAACAAAAAGCCCCAATAGGGGCTTTTATTATAAGTATATAAAGAAATGCTTAAGAGAGAGTGTATGCAGAAAGATCTGCATTATTAGACATCAATGCATTCAAATTCTCTAATACTGCTTGAGAAGTTACATTTTCAGAAGTGAAAACATCAGAGAAGTTTGCTTGTGCAAGTTGATTAAATGTCACTTGATCTTCAGCTGATAAACCCCAAACTTCTGCAAGTGTTGATAATGTTTCACCTTCACCTTTAGACATGTCACGTGCTAAGTTATCCATATTTCCATCAATAAATAGAGATACTTTAGCTGTTGAAGTCACTGTATCAGTACCATCACAACCTAATGTACCAAAAGTAATACCGAAAGTTTGGTTACCAGAAGTACCATTTGTCGTTGCACCCAACACTTTAAATACTTTACCTTCTTGGCCTGCCATAACCATTGAACCCAGACCACAACCAATATCTTGGTCAGCCATCGCACTTGTAAATGGTAATAAAGATAGCGCTGCAACTGCAATTAACTTTTTCATATATAAATCCTTTAATAATATATCGAAGAGTGATTAATACTTTATTTTGACACCTGTTCACATTAAGTTGTCATGTAAACAATATGTTAACAATAGCATAATAAATATATTACAACTACCAACTAATTAAACACTGAAAAAATATTCTAGAAGAATATTTATTAAAAGAAAACAAAGAATTATAGACAATAATAGTATTTAATACGATTGTGATCTGAATCTAAAAGCACATATAAAAATATCAAAATTTGTTGCATATTAGTATTTTTATTCAAGCACTTTAATCAACAATCAATAGGTGAATTTTAGACGAGAGAAGAAAATCGTTGAGAACAAGCCTGCAAGGTATGTTATAGACTTGACCTATAAAAATGGCTTTTTGAAAATATAAATTTCACTTTTATTACTATTAGCCTCGTTAGTTACCCAAAATTAACAGCAATAAAAAAGGCGACCATAAGGTCGCCTTTTTTTAACGAAAGTTTAAATATCTACTTACGTGTTAACTTAATAGCACGTAACTGCGCAACTGCTTGCGCAAGTTGTGCAGTAACCAGTGCAAAATCAATATCCTTAGAAGGATTTGACATTTGTGCTTCTGCTGCACGTTTAGCTTCTTCTGCTTTCGCTTTGTCAAGATCTTGACCACGAATTGCAGTATCGGCTAATACCGTAACACCACCTGGCTGTACTTCAAGAAAACCGCCTGAGATATAAATGACTTCTTCGCCACCATTTTGCTTAACTAATTGAACCATTCCTGGTTTAATTGGTGTCAGAAGTGGTGTGTGACCATGCATAATGCCTAGTTCACCTTCTTGACCAGATACTGATAAATGTGAAACTAATCCTTTAAATAAAGATTTTTCAGCACTTACAACATCTAAATGTGTGGTCATTGCTTTAGCCATAGTAACCTCCAGCTGTTACATTTTTTTAGCGTTTTCGACAGCTTCTTCAATTGCACCTACGTATAGGAACGCTTGCTCAGGAATGTCGTCGTATTCACCAGCAATTAAACCTTTAAAGCCAGCTAATGTGTCTTTAAGTGGTACGTAAATACCTGGGTCACCTGTAAATACTTCAGCTACGTGGTAAGGCTGAGTAAGGAATTTCTCAACTTTACGTGCACGAGATACGATTTGCTTATCTTCTTCAGAAAGCTCATCCATACCTAGGATAGCAATGATATCTTTCAGCTCTTTATAACGCTGTAAAATACCTTGTACACCACGTGCAATATCGTAATGCTCTTGGCCAACAACTAATGGATCAAGTTGACGTGAAGTTGAATCTAACGGGTCAATCGCAGGGTATAGACCCATTGATGCGATATTACGGTTAAGTACAACTGTTGCGTCTAAGTGAGCAAAGGTTGTTGCAGGAGATGGATCCGTTAAATCATCCGCAGGTACGTATACCGCTTGGATAGAAGTGATAGAACCCGTTTTAGTAGAGGTAATACGCTCTTGTAAAACACCCATCTCTTCAGCAAGTGTTGGTTGGTAACCAACGGCTGATGGCATACGACCTAGTAGAGCTGATACTTCAGTTCCTGCTAGTGTATAGCGGTAGATGTTATCAATGAATAGAAGTACGTCTTTACCTTCATCACGGAAGCGCTCAGCCATTGTAAGGCCAGTCAGGGCAACACGTAAACGGTTTCCTGGTGGCTCATTCATTTGACCGTAAACCATTGCCACTTTTGATAATTCAGGTTTTTCAACGTTTACAACGCCAGCTTCCTGCATTTCAAAGTAGAAATCGTTACCTTCTCGAGTACGCTCACCAACACCAGCAAAAACAGACAAACCTGAATGTTTCAGTGCGATGTTATTGATAAGCTCCATCATGTTAACTGTTTTACCAACACCAGCACCACCGAACAGGCCGATTTTACCACCTCTTGCGAATGGGCAGATTAGGTCGATAACTTTAATACCTACTTCCAGTGTTTCATTTGATGCTGACTGCTCTTCATAAGAAGGAGCTGCACGGTGAATCTCGTATTGTTCATCAGAAACAACAGGACCACATTCATCAATCGGCTCACCCAATACATTCATAATACGGCCTAATGTAGCCGTACCAACAGGTACTGTGATTGCATGTTTAGTATCAGTAACTTCTAAACCACGACTCAAACCTTCAGAAGCACCCATAGCGATACAACGTACAACGCCGCCGCCAATTTGTTGCTGCACTTCCATTGTTAGGTTTTTCTCAGTCACGATCAGTGCACTGTATATATTCGGAACGCTTTCTTGTGGGAATTCAACATCCACAACAGCACCGATAATCTGTACGATTTTACCTGAACTCATTTCTGATCCTCTAAAATCTTTATTTTAAAATTATACCGCAGCCGCACCGCCACAAATCTCAGATAGTTCCTGAGTAATTGCAGCTTGACGTGCTTTGTTGGCAACAAGTTGTAAATCTTCAATTAAGTCACTTGCGTTATCGGTTGCTGCTTTCATTGCAACCATACGTGAAACTTGCTCACACGCTAAGTTTTCCACTACTGCTTGATACACTTGAGATTCAACATAACGAACTAATAATGAATCTAAAATATCTTTAGCATCACCTTCGTAGATGTAATCCCAGTGATGGGCAGCAACTTCGTTATCACTTTCTGCTTTTGGCAGAGGTAATAACTGACTGATTGTAGGTACTTGTACCATGGTACTAACGAATTTATTGTTCACTATATACAAACGATCAAGGTCACCTGCATCATAAGCATCTAACATTACTTTTACCGAACCGATCAAGTCATCAATCGACGGTGCATCACCCAAAGCCGTAGCTTGAGCAACAATGTTAGCGCCTAAATTACCAAAGAAACTTTTTGCTTTAGAACCGACAATGGCTAAATCAACTTCAACACCAGCTTCGCTGTGTTTTTTCATTTCTTGGATAACCGGTTTAAACAAATTAATGTTTAAACCGCCACATAAACCACGATCACTTGAAATGACAATATAACCAACACGCTTAATATCTCTTTCTTCAAGATAAGGGTGGTGGTATTCCAAGTTACCTAGTGCGATATGACCAATCACTTTGCGCATAGTAGTTGCATAAGAAAGACTGCTTTGCATGCGTTGTTGCGCACGACGCATCTTTGATGCTGCAACCATTTCCATGGCACCAGTGATTTTTTGAGTGTTTTTCACACTCGCGATCTTATTTCTAATTTCTTTATCGCCGGCCATTTCTTACTCCTAATTAATGCTAACTAACGACTTTCGCCGTTAATTAATTACCAGGTTTGCGTCGCAACAAAAGATTCTAAAAGAGACTTAAATTGCCCTTCGATTTCTTTGTTGTAATCACCAGATGCATTAATTTGAGCATAAAACTCAGCATGCTCATTTTTAGCGTAAGAGATTAAAGATGCTTCAAAGTCTAATACTTTTTCAACATCGACATCATTTAAGAAGCCTTTCTCTGCAGCAAATAGTGATAACGCTTGTTCAACAACTGACATAGGAGCATATTGTTTCTGCTTCATTAATTCAGTTACTTTTTTACCATGCTCAAGCTGTTTACGCGTAGCTTCATCTAAATCAGATGCAAACTGTGCAAACGCTGCTAATTCACGGTATTGCGCTAAAGCAGTACGAATACCACCAGAAAGCTTTTTAATCACCTTACACTGAGCAGCACCACCAACACGTGATACAGAGATACCTGGATCAACCGCTGGACGTACACCACTATTAAAGAGTTCAGTTGTTAAGAAGATCTGACCATCGGTAATAGATATTACGTTAGTCGGTACGAATGCAGATACATCGCCCGCTTGTGTTTCAATGATTGGTAATGCTGTTAATGAACCAGTTTTACCTTTCACTGCACCTTTAGTAAAGGTTTCAACGTAATGCTCGCTTACACGAGATGCACGCTCTAGAAGACGAGAGTGAAGGTAGAAAACATCACCAGGATATGCTTCACGGCCCGGTGGACGTTTAAGCAATAGTGAAATTTGACGGTAAGCAACAGCTTGCTTAGAAAGATCATCATATACAATCAGTGCATCTTCACCGCGGTCACGGAAGTATTCACCCATTGAACAACCTGCATATGGAGCAAGGTATTGTAATGCAGCAGCTTCAGAAGCAGATGCTACAACAACGATAGTATTTTCTAACGCGCCATGCTGTTCAAGTTTACGTACTACGTTTGCAATTGTTGACGCTTTTTGGCCAATCGCAACATAGATAGAGTATAAACCTGTAGATTTTTGGTTAATGATTGCATCGATTGCAATAGCAGTTTTACCTACTTGACGGTCACCGATGATAAGTTCACGTTGACCACGACCGATTGGAATCATTGAATCGATTGATTTCCAACCAGTTTGTACTGGTTGATCAACTGATTTACGATCGATTACACCAGGTGCGATCACTTCAATTGGAGAGAAACCATCGTTTTCGATAGGTCCTTTTCCATCAATCGGCTCACCCATTGTGTTAACAACTCGACCAAGAAGACCTTTACCTACTGGTACTTCAAGAATACGACCAGTTGATTTTACCTTTTCACCTTCTTTAAGGTCACGGTAAGGTCCCATTACAACAGCACCTACCGAGTCACGCTCAAGGTTAAGTGCCATAGCAAAGCTACCATTTGGTAGTTCGATCATCTCACCTTGCATACATTCAGCAAGGCCGTTGATGCGAATAATACCATCGCTTACAGAAACGATTGTACCTTCATTTCGCGCTTCGCTTACCGCTTCGAATTTTCCAATTCGTTGCTTGATAAGATCGCTAATTTCAGTGGAATTCAGTTGCATGCTAACTTCCCATTAAGATTGTAAAGTATGTGATAAACGAGATAGTTGACCGCTAGCGGTGCTATCAATCACTAAATCACCGGCGGTAATAACCATCCCAGCAATTAACGATTTATCAATACTACAATTTAGGTTTACTTTTCGTGCGAGGCGTTTTTCCAACGATATACTCAACTCTTTCAACTGAACTTTAGACAGTGCATAAGCAGAGACAACATCAGCGTCGATCTCTTTTTTATACTCAGTTTCTAAATCAGAAAAAAGTTGTTTAATGCGTGGCAAAACACTCAAACGTCCATTTTCAGCTAATACTTTAATAAAGTTTTGACCATTCTCATCGAGTTGGTCTCCACAAACATTAATAAACAGATCAGCTAACTCTTTTGGTGCTTTATCGCGTGTTAGTATCTTTGCCATGGTTGCATCTTGTGCAACTTCAGCGGCAAAAAACAGCATCGTAGACCAAGCTTCGATTTTGTTATTACTAACTGCAAATTCAAAAGCGGCTCTTGCATAAGGACGAGCTACAGTAGTCAATTCAGACATAACTTCGCTCCTTATAGTTCAGCAACTAATTTATCAATAATGTCGCTATTCGCTTCTTTATCAATAGTACGCTTAATGATTTTTTCAGCACCCGCAATAGCTAGAACAGCAACTTGTTGACGTAACTCTTCACGAGCACGGTTACGTTCAGCTTCAACTTCCGCTTCACCTTGAGCAATAATTTTACTGCGCTCAGTTTCAGCTTCATTTTTAGCTTCTTCAACAATTTGTGTACGACGCTTATTAGCTTGATCGATAATTTCTGCCGCTTGTGCTTTAGCTTGTTTCAACTTATCAGTTGCTTTAGCTTGCGCAAGTTCAAGATCTTTTCCTGCACGTTCAGCTTGCGTTAAACCATCCGCAATTTTCTTTTGACGCGCTTCAATTGCGTCTAAAAGTGGTGGCCACACATACTTCATGCAGAACCAAACAAATATCGCAAATGCGATAGCTTGGCCAATTAGGGTTGCATTAATATTCATAACAGCTCCTTAGTAATTAAGTAAATTAGGATCCGTTATTAGCCCGCTAGTTGAGCTACAAATGGGTTTGCAAATGTGAAGAATAATGCAATACCAACACCGATCATTGCGATTGCATCGATAAGACCAGCAACGATGAACATTTTAACTTGTAACATAGGTGCCATTTCTGGTTGACGTGCAGCACCTTCTAGGAATTTACCACCTAAGATACCAAAACCGATAGCTGTGCCAGCAGCGCCTAAACCAATTAGAAGTGCTACAGCGATTGCAGTAAAACCTAATACTGTTTCCATGAAAAATTCTCCAAATAAAATTAAATTGTTTTATGTTTAAAAGTAATTACTTAAAAAGTAAAAATTAATGTCATACCTAAAAATTAATTAATGATCTTCGTGTGCCATGCTGAGATATACAATGGTCAGCATCATAAAGATAAAGGCTTGTAGAACAATAATTAAAATATGGAATACGGCCCACGGGAAGTAAAGTGGTAATTGCCAGTAACCCAGTAGTGCTATCAAAATAAATATCAACTCACCAGCATATAAGTTTCCAAATAAACGTAGTCCTAATGAAACAGGCTTCGCTAATAGCGTTACAGATTCAAGTAAGAAGTTTACCGGGATGAATGCCCAATGGTTAAATGGTTGCATAGTCAGTTCTTTAACGAACCCACCGAAACCTTTTACTTTGACAGTGTAGTAAATGATTAAAGCGAACACACTCAATGACATACCAAGTGTTACGTTTAAATCAGTTGTAGGTACAACTTTAAGATAAGGTACTCCGATAGTTTGCGCAGCATGAGGTAGCAAATCTACAGGTACTAAATCCATTAGGTTCATTAAGAATACCCAAACGAAAATAGTTAATGCTAAAGGTGCTATCAAGGCATTTTTGCCATGAAAAGTATCTTTTACATTCTCATCTACAAAATCAATCACCATTTCGATGAAACACTGTAACTTACCAGGTACACCAACTGTTGAATGTTTTGCTACACTACGAAACAACCAAAGAAATAATACACCGAGGCCTACTGCAACCAGTAGAGAATCGACGTGAAAAGTCCAAAAACCAGCATCATGCGCATTCCAACCACCATCAACACTCCATGTAAGGTTTGTTAAATGATGTTGAATATAACTTGATGATGTTAGAGCTTCACCTTGACCAGCCATGTTTTATCCCATCGTTGTTATAAAAAAAGAAAGGCGCTAACCACTGTGAGGCAACCAGCAATGAGAATGAAATATAGAAAGCTGTTAGTGATAACAACACGTATTTCAAAAACACAACAAACAGCAGCACAGTTAAAAAGAGTTTAATAGCCTCCCCTGCGTAAAACCCCCTAAGTACTTTTTTAGTTTGTCTCGCACCTGCGTGTGCAAATGCCATCAAAACAAAAATAAGGTTAGGAAGCAAAAAAGTGACTCCTCCAGCTAAGGCTGAATAACCAGACTTAATCGAAAAAAACACTGTTGAAACCAATGCAATAATTAGCATTAATAATAATTGAAAAGCCACCAATTTCAGCCCTGAAACCTGACCTTTTTTTGCTAGTTTATCAACCACTCTGATTTCCTTTTACTAGCTAATTCAAAGCATGAATAAATGATAAAAAATAATCAATTATTCGCCCAAATTAAAACTTGAGCAAATTATACCGACAAAAAATGTCAATGCAATATGGAGCGATGCGTTGAGGTAGTAGAATCGGGAAACTTTCATGATTATTTAATATAAAGCAGAGGAAACTGCATATGATCTAAAACAATAAAGTAACGAAAACCTTCGCTTTTCTTTATTTATTTTCTATTAATGTGATCAATGCATCTAAGTCTGTTATAGAACTGTAATCTATGACTAATTTACCAGATCCATTTTTACTATTTTTAGCTGTTACTTTTAGACCAAATTTATTTTCTAAAGTTGTAACAAATAACTCAGTTTTTTCACAAAAAAGAGGGGGCGTTTTAACTTTCTCTGGTGCTTGCGATTTTTTAACTAATTTTTCAGTTTCACGCACACTTAATGCTTTACTTACAACTATTTTAGCAAGATCAGATTGTAGTGTTCCTTCACACACTAATAAAGCGCGTGCGTGGCCCATCTCTAGATCGCCATGTTCTAATAATGTTTGAACATCTTCGTTAAGATTATTTAAACGTAGTAGGTTACTAACAGCAGTACGTGATTTTCCAACGGCTTGAGCAACTTCTTGGTGGGTTAATTCGAATTCATCAACAATGCGCTTTAAAGCAATCGCTTCTTCCATTGCATTAAGATTTTCACGTTGAATATTTTCAATCAAGGCGATTGCAATAGCGGCATCATCTTCCACATTTTTTATTAAACAAGGAATCGATTCAAGTCCAACTATTTTTGCTGCTCGCCAACGACGTTCGCCGGCAATAATCTCAAATTTTTGATGACCGGTCTCACGAACTACAAGGGGCTGAATAATGCCTTGTGCATGAATTGAGTTAGCTAATTCTTGTAATGCATCCGATGACATATCTCGACGAGGTTGGTATTTACCAACTTGCAACAGATTGATATCAATGTCTTGTAAGGCTCCTTGATCTTGATTAATACGCTGCTGTGTTTGTTCTGCATTCGCATCATGTGAGACTTGCTTATTACGCGTGACGGTACTGCTGCTTAATAATGAATCCAGTCCCTTACCTAAGCCTCTTTTTTTGCCTAACATATTAAATAACTTCCTGTTCTGTACTGATAGATTGTTCTTCTCGCCTTAAAATTTCACCCGCTAATGATAAATATGCTCTTGCTCCGGTAGAGTTTTTATCATAATACATCACTGGCTTACTAAAGCTTGGTGCTTCAGCTAAGCGAATATTACGAGGAATAATAGTGCGGTAAACTTTATCACCAAAATGCTTCTTTAATTGATCTGATACATCTGTAGATAATCGATTACGAGGATCGTACATAGTGCGCAAAATACCTTCGATCTTTAGATCTGCATTAACCACGGCTGCGAGTTTGCTAATCGTATCAACTAATGCAGTTAAACCTTCTAACGCATAATATTCACACTGCATAGGTACCAACACTGAATCAGCAGCTGTCATAGCATTAACTGTTAACATATTGAGCGAAGGAGGGCAGTCTATAAAGATGTAATCATAAACATCCCTAGCGCCTTCTAGAGCAGTTCTTAAACGTGTCTCGCGTGAGAAAAAGCTCATTAATTTAACTTCAGCTGCAGTAACATCACTATTAGCAGCGACTAAATCAAATCCCCCCGTCGTTTCAGACTCAATGACTTGAGCAAGGGGAAGCTCATCAATTAACAGGTCATATGCGGTATGAGCAACTTCATATTTATCAATCCCGCTACCCATGGTTGCATTACCCTGAGGATCAAGATCAATAATCAAAACTTTACGTTTAGTGGCCGCCATTGAAGCCGCTAAGTTAACACAAGTAGTCGTTTTACCAACGCCACCTTTTTGATTTGCAATCGCTATTATTTTACCCACAAAAACCTACTTAATATGTATTTGAGTGATTACGAGACACGCTTAACTTTCACTAAACAGCGTTCACCATCTAATTGTGGGACTTGTAATGTAACCGACTCAATAAATTTAAATTTAGAATCTAAATTATTAACTTCAGATTCAGGATATTGCCCTTTAAGCGCTAAGAAGTGACCACTTGTATTCGGTAAGTGATAACACCAAGATAACATATCTTCTAATGATGCAAAGGCACGGCTCAAGACACAGTCAAAACCAGTTTCAGGTTGATATTCTTCAACTCGGCTTTGTACTATCTCAACATTTTTTAACCCTAAACTGAGGATAGCTTGTCGAATAAAACGTAAACGTTTTCCTAAACTGTCTAATAAAACAAAATGTTTATCAGGATTTAAAATTGCTAACGGTAGACCTGGTAAGCCAGGTCCAGTTCCAACATCAATAAAGCTATCTCCCTGCAAATGAGGTGATACGACTATACTGTCCATAATATGTTTGACAAGCATTTGTGATGGATCGCGTACAGAAGTGAGATTATACGCTTTATTCCACTTAGCTAACAACTCAACTAACTGTACTAATTGAGATACTTGTTGATCTGTAATGACAAGATCCGTTTGCGCAATAAGCGCATCTAACTGAAGTCGTAAACTCATTAACCAGCCTTACGACGAACGCCGCTTTTCTTTAAGTGTATTAATAAAATCGAAATAGCAGCAGGGGTGATCCCTGATACACGCGATGCTTGACCAATACTTTCTGGTTTTAAATCATTTAGCTTCGCGGTCACTTCGTTAGATAAACCCTTGATTTCTGAGTAATCTAATTCTTTCGGTAAAAGCGTATCTTCATGACGTTTCAATTTTTCAATTTCATCTAACTGACGATCGATATAACCTTGGTATTTTATATTTATTTCAACTTGCTCTGCAGCGATAGGGTCAGCAATTGCAGGACCTAAACCTTCGATTTTCATCAAGCTTTCATAAGTCACTTCAGGTCGACGAATCATTGCTTCCAATGTACTTTCTCGTTGCATAGGTTTTTTCAATAATTCATTAATTTTGTCAGCGTTAATAGAATTAGGGTTAACCCATTGCCCTTTTAAACGTTTTAATTCAGTTTCTACAAGCTCTTGTTTTTTACTAAAAGCTTCCCAGCGTACGTCATCAACTAAGCCTAGCTCTCTGCCTTTTTCTGTTAAACGCGTATCAGCATTATCTTCACGCAATAATAATCGATATTCAGCACGGCTAGTAAACATACGGTAAGGTTCTTTTGTACCTAGTGTCGATAAATCATCAACTAATACACCAATATAAGCTTGATCTCGTCGAGGAGCCCAACCTTCTTTGTCTTGTACTTGTAAGCCAGCATTCATACCTGCTAATAAACCTTGAGCAGCAGCTTCCTCATAACCCGTTGTGCCATTGATTTGTCCGGCAAAGAATAAACCATCAATGTATTTGCTTTCTAACGTAGATTTAAGATCTCGGGGATCAAAATAATCGTATTCAATCGCATAGCCAGGACGTGTTACAAATGCATTTTCAAAACCTTTCATCGATTGAATGAAAGCAAGTTGAACATCGAAAGGTAAACTTGTAGAAATACCATTTGGGTAAACTTCATGCGTTGTTAAACCTTCAGGCTCTACAAATATTTGATGTGAATTCTTATCAGCAAAACGCATGATCTTATCTTCGATAGAAGGGCAGTAGCGAGGCCCTACACCTTCAATCACACCTGAATACATTGGACTTCGATCTAAATTAGCACGAATAATATCATGCGTTTTTTCATTGGTGTGAGTGATATAACAAGGGATCTGACGTGGATGTTCAGAACGATTACCTAAAAAAGAAAATACAGGTGTTGGATTATCACCGTGTTGAACCTCTAATTCAGAAAAGTCGATACTTCGTGCGTCAATACGAGCAGGTGTACCTGTTTTTAGACGACCCATGCGTAATGGCATTTCTTTTAATCGATCAGATAAAGTGATCGAAGCTGGATCGCCTGCACGACCACCACTGTAATTTTTTAAACCAATATGAATTAAACCGTTTAAGAAAGTACCTACGGTTAATACAACTGATTTAGCAGAAAACCGAACGCCCATTTTAGTAATAACACCAACAACGCGATCATTTTCAATAATCAGATCTTCAACTTCTTGTTGAAAAATTTGTAAATTTTCTTGATTCTCTAATTTTTCACGAATAGCTGCTTTGTACAAAAGACGATCTGCTTGAGCACGAGTAGCACGAACAGCTGGCCCTTTACTTGAATTAAGCGTTCTGAATTGAATACCACCTTTGTCGATAGCCGATGCCATTAAACCACCTAAGGCATCAATCTCTTTAACTAAGTGTCCTTTACCAATCCCACCAATTGCAGGATTACATGACATTTGACCTAATGTTTCAATATTGTGAGTCAATAATAGGGTTTTTAATCCCATTCTAGCAGGTGCAGCAGCAGCTTCAGTTCCTGCATGGCCACCGCCAATAACGATAACGTCAAATTGTTCATGGTAAATCATAATATTCCAAATACAGCTATATAAAATTAAAGTTAGATTTTACCCGTTTAAAAAATAAAGGAAAGCAACAAGGTTGTTTTAACAGAAAACAATAGTATTAGTATTATATATAGATCTTTAAAGATCTTTTATTACTATACTTATTAAGCAATTGAATTTCTGTGTAAAACAACTTTAATCGATTAAAGATCAGGATCTTAAAAGAGATCCGATCGTGTGCATAATAAGGGATCTTAATGCGATCAACCTGAGTATAGAAAAGTACTTTATCAACAGCCCAATTTATGCACATTTTTATAAAGTGATTACGCAAAACTAATTCAGTAGTTATAAATGAATTATGCACAGAAACTTGTGGGTAACTTATCAATTAAATAGCTAAATAATTAAGATCTTTTATAAAGAAAGGGATCCAATCTTCAACTTGGTCCTCTGGGATCGGTGATTCAACAACATCAATATTGAATATATTACCTAACCGATGCGCTCCTTTTTCACGTAACAGAAGATCGAATTGTTTTGCAGCATAACAATAAGTGTCGTAATTCGAGTCACCAACACCGATTAAGCCAAAATGAATGTTAGACAAATCACCCTGCATTTTATTAATCTGTTCTACTATTTGTTTAAAGTTATCAGGGTAGTCACCTGCACCATGTGTAGCTAAACAAATTAACCATATGTTTTTTTCTTCTATATTCAACATGGTTAAATCAGGAGAGAAGTGAACTTGAGTGCTAAAACCTGCTTTTTCTAAAAAAGGTTGGGTAGCTTCCGCAACATACTCTGTTCCACCCAATGTACTACCTACTAATATATCTATATTAATCACAATATTTTATCTCTCTATATAGGAACAAAACAACAAACAATGAATTTATAAAAACAGCATCTCATTATAACGCGTAAATATGTGCAATATAGTGCGTAATTAGTATGAAAATAAAGCAAGTTGTTCGCTAAATAATCATTCAATTTAATAATCACAAAAAACACTAATTAATACTTGCTAATGTGATCTGAGTCCCTATAATGCGCCCCACAGACACGGGATGTAGCGCAAGTTACTAACCAAGTCCGAACCAACAAACTCCTAGAGTTTGAGCCAACAAAAACTTTTAAAGTAATTTAAAATAAGATGTTGACAAGGTTCAAGGTTAGCGTAATATACGCCGCCTAGCCGCAAGGCACGCTCTTTAACAATTTAATCAAACAATCTGTGTGAGCACTTGTTGTTGATGTGATTTCA
>NZ_JACJDP010000109.1:0-418 GCF_014163575.1 Psychromonas sp. SR45-3 | reverse complement strand
ACCTTCGCCATTGTTTACAGAGAGTTGAGCCCGACGAGATGCTAGACTGCTTTATCGTGTATCAATATTGGGAGTTTTATTGTTGGGTTTTACCTTCTAAAAGAATTAGAAGTTGGTTGCGAGAGCTGGATTTGAATCTATGACCTTCGCCATTGTTTACAGAGAGTTGAGCCCGACGAGGTACTAGACGACTCAAAAAAAATATTACTTTTATTTAAAAATATGATGTTTTCTTTTAAGGGATCTTCTAAAGAAATTAGAAGTTGGTTGCGAGAGCAGGATTTGAATCTATGACCTTCGCCATTGTTTACAGAGAGTTGAGCCCGACGAGATGCTAGACTGCTTTATCGTGTATCAATATTGGGAGTTTTATTGTTGGGTTTTACCTTCTAAAAGAATTAGAAGTTGGTTGCGAGAG
>NZ_JACJDP010000108.1:0-434 GCF_014163575.1 Psychromonas sp. SR45-3 | reverse complement strand
ACCTCTGATGAAGATGGTAATGATGTCACGGTCACGGTGGATGACATCATCAACTACCAGGTCGTGGGCAATGAGGTTCTCTTAACAGCAGCGGGCGCGGCGCTGGTTAACAGCGGAGCAGCCTTACCTGAATTTACATTAACACCGAACGACGGCACAATTAATGGTGAAACGGATTCGGCCACCCCGGTGGTGAATACGGTTAACGATGCACCTGAAGTGACGATCACGAACACCAATGCATTTACCGAAGACGACGGCAGCGCAGTAGAAAATGCGGTAGTGGCGACGTTTGATACCTCTGATGAAGATGGTAATGATGTCACGGTCACGGTGGATGACATCATCAACTACCAGGTCGTGGGCAATGAGGTTCTCTTAACAGCAGCGGGCGCGGCGCTGGTTAACAGCGGAGCAGCCTTACCTGAATTTAC
>NZ_JACJDP010000107.1:0-487 GCF_014163575.1 Psychromonas sp. SR45-3 | reverse complement strand
ATTACCACTTATTATAAACAGCGCACTTTATTGACAGAGGGCTTGCCTAAAACACCTTTACCAACACAAACGCCAAGACCCACAGCATCACGCTTTGTCCAGGTAAAACAAACCACTGAAATCAGCGCTCAAACTCACCAAAACAACATACAGTTTGATACGCGTACAGGCCAACTTACCCTGTCAGTCGATTTAGCAACAACCGATATTGTGGCTATCATTAAGGGGCTAGCAGTATGAGGATGTTTGTCGATGTGCCCACCGTTTATTTATGTGCCGATGCCGTCGATTTTCGTAAATCGATTAATGGACTGGCGGCGTTGGTAGAAGCAGAGCTTGAATTACCTGTGCTCAGTGGGGCGCTATTTGTGTTTTGTAATAAAGGCCGTGACAAACTCAAACTACTTTATTGGGATAATACCGGCTTTGCACTCTGGTATAAGCGGTTAGATAAGCATAAGTTCAAATGGCCCAAACTTATATCTCC
>NZ_JACJDP010000106.1:0-488 GCF_014163575.1 Psychromonas sp. SR45-3 | reverse complement strand
CCTTGGTTAGCTTGTAAGTCAGCAATGTAAGCAGAAGACTTAGCTTCCCACTCAGCAGGTAATTCGTTGTTAACACGACGTTTGTATTCAGCAGCTAGTTCAGGATAAGCCGCTGCGTAAGCTGCGAATTTTTCATCCCAAGATTGCTCTGCAGCTTGACCTTGTACTTTGTTATCCCAACCGGCATAAATATCGGTAGGAATTTCAAATGGACCGTGGTTCCAACCTAATGCTTTACGTGTTGCAGCAATTTCATCGTGACCTAATGGTGCGCCGTGACAATCGTGTGTACCTTGCTTAGCAGGCGAGCCAAAACCAATAATTGTTTTACAACAAATCATGGTTGGTTTAGTGGTTTCTGCTTTTGCAGAGATAATAGCGGCTTTGATTTCTTCAGGGTTATGCCCATCAACAGAAATGACTTGCCATCCGTAAGCTTCAAAACGCTTAGGTGTATCGTCTGTGAACCAACCTTCTACATCACCATC
>NZ_JACJDP010000105.1:0-512 GCF_014163575.1 Psychromonas sp. SR45-3 | reverse complement strand
ATAGACATAATGACTTCCCACTAAGGTGCTAGCCTCTACAGTGGGTTAGTTTTTCAACCAGAGCCATAATATATCTATCAACAATATAATGTGGAGGCTAGCATGAATAAACATAGCATACTTTTCATTGGGTTAGATACTCACAAAACATTTACTGAAGTCGCATATATCGAAGATGTTCGTGGTGCAAAACCACAACATTTAGGTCGCATACTCAGTAACAAATCAGCATTTAAAAAACTCGTTAGGCAACTGCAATCTAAATACCCGCAAGCAACACTGCATTTCGTTTATGAGGCTGGCCCTTGTGGTTACTGGATATATCGATTACTCACCAGCTTACACCAATGTTGCTACGTGATTGCTCCTTCACTCATTCCAAAGAAACCTGGCGACCGTGTAAAAACAGATAAACGTGATGCATTGAATCTTGCAAAGTTACTTAAATCTGAAGACCTTACACCTATTTACGTACCTGAGCCAGAAGATGAAGCGATGCGGGATCTTTCTCG
>NZ_JACJDP010000104.1:0-422 GCF_014163575.1 Psychromonas sp. SR45-3 | reverse complement strand
CGGGCTTTTTTTTACCTAAAATTTATGATCTACTTATACATTAGCAAAATAAGGAATTTCTCTTTAGCTCAGTTGGCAGAGCAACGGACTGTCCTGTTTATAAGATATAGCGTGTGTTGCTGGTTAAAGCCCAGCAAGAGGAGCCACATTAAAAAGCCTGAACACATTGTTCGGGCTTTTTTTTACCTAAAATTTATGATCTACTTATACATTAGCAAAATAAGGAATTTCTCTTTAGCTCAGTTGGCAGAGCAACGGACTGTCCTGTTTATAAGATATAGCGTGTGTTGCTGGTTCAAGCCCAGCAAGAGGAGCCACATTAAAAAGCCTGAACACATTGTTCGGGCTTTTTTTTACCTAAAATTTATGATCTACTTATACATTAGCAAAATAAGGAATTTCTCTTTAGCTCAGTTGGCAGA
>NZ_JACJDP010000103.1:0-600 GCF_014163575.1 Psychromonas sp. SR45-3 | reverse complement strand
CCATTTTCATTATTAGATTATATTGAGTTAGTTGATTGGAGTGGGCGAATAATAAGGGAAGATAAACGAGGTGCTATTTCAAATCAACGACCTAGGTTATTATCAATGCTTGGTTTAGATGATGATACTTGGTTATCACTAGCGAGTAATTTTGGTAAAGATTATCACGGAGCAGTGGGGTCGTTAGAAGCATTAGCGGCTTATGCAAGCAACACGGGTAAACGCTGGATAGCGAGTAAGAATCAATTACGACTGCATTAACCAGTACATTTTTCTATTCACAACATAATAAACTCATCTATTAGCTACCGCTAAAATTTTTCATATTTGAAAAGGCCATAATTTGTCACAAACTCCCTCAAATTTATATAGCTTACGATTAAATAAACTATTTTCGTAATTACTTTTATTTTTGACTAATGAAAATAGCTTTGTTTTTGGTCGTTTAAATTAATGGATGTCCGCGTTTTTCTCTCCATTTTCATTATTAGATTATATTGAGTTAGTTGATTGGAGTGGGCGAATAATAAGGGAAGATAAACGAGGTGCTATTTCAAATCAACGACCTAGGTTATTATCAATGCTTGGTTTAGATGATGA
>NZ_JACJDP010000102.1:0-603 GCF_014163575.1 Psychromonas sp. SR45-3 | reverse complement strand
ATCGGGAGTCTCTACAAGTAAGTGGTAGTGATTATCCATTAAACAATAAGCGTGAATAACCCAGTTATAACGTGAACAAACGGTATTTAATAAATTAAGGAATATCTCGAAATCACTGTCTTCTAGGTAAATAGCCTTTCTTTCATTACCACGCGATGTGACATGATAAAGCGCACCTGAAAACTCTAAACGTAAAGGACGACTCATAAATACCCCTACAAACTTAAATTGAATAAGGTAAATCTAATTTAAATAATCAACAAATGCAAAATGCAAAATGAAAGACCTGACCCCATTTGTTTTTTAAAGAGAGCGAAGTAAAATATATGCATTTGTTGCCCGCCATTTTTACAGAAACTAGCTCCCCATCATCATTGATTGGTCTCCTGTTAAATGTGTCGATAAACAATTATTACGTGCAAGTTTGCCTATTGGGAGACGTTCCATTACGCTCTATGCACAAGCTGAGAAGCTGAGGGTCAGGTCTTTCATTTTGCATTACCGATTACCTTACTTTTTATCAGCCGATATAATACGGCTTACTAATGAATAATGTATTTTGAAATGATCACCGATTTCTTTCATTGTATATCCTCCTGATTG
>NZ_JACJDP010000101.1:0-606 GCF_014163575.1 Psychromonas sp. SR45-3 | reverse complement strand
CGCACATCCATGTGCTAAATGAACTTACAGCAAACGTCCTGTTTGCTGTTGCTGAAAGTTCTTAATTGTTTGGGAAAGCTCAACGGTGGGGTAGTTGTAGCCGCATTGAGTTGTAATTCGTCTGTGCTCGTCGATTCGTTTCGAATGTTATTTGCTTAAGTTTCGCCCTGTCGGCGACTTCGGGAACCTATAACTGTAAAGAACTCAAAGAGATTGGCCCCGATCGTTTTTTAATCTGAATAAATGACTATCTTCTTAATGCACCGCTCATACGCCACATCCATGTGGCGAACTGAGCTAGCAACGCCTGCTCATAAAACACGATACTGTCGTATCATTCGCTATCTTAGCTTTCTAAAGGTAGTCATTGATTCAGAAAAACTCAACGGGGGGAATGAACGTAGCCGCAATGATTAAGGTTTAACTCGTTCCCATGCTCTGCGTGGGAATGCATATTTCCTTATATTTTTAGAAGTAGGCTCGTCTGCGCTCGCCGTAACTTTAAGTTTGTTTATCACTTGGTATTCCGCCCTAACGGCGGGTTACTTTCTTTTGCATGCCCAAAAGAACCCCATACCTACAAGAGCAAAGAAAAAGGCACACCGA
>NZ_JACJDP010000100.1:0-630 GCF_014163575.1 Psychromonas sp. SR45-3 | reverse complement strand
TTTATTTATCACACCAATCAACACCAAAGTGCCATTGTTTTTGTGCGATAAATAAGAACATTTATCAGCTTTCCTAATTGTTAAAGAGCAGACTTTTTCGTTAAAAAAAGCCTTAGATAAATAGGATAACTTATCTAAGGCTTCTAACATGTCGGACACTTATTCTTATTAAGAATGAGTGGTGGAGCTATGCGGGATCGAACCGCAGACCTCCTGCGTGCAAGGCAGGCGCTCTCCCAGCTGAGCTATAGCCCCAACATGGTATAGATAGTTTTTTATTTGTTACCAAATCATGCTAGAACAAGGCATAAAGCAAGGACGTTTAGTTCACTAAACGACGCGCTTTATAACGCAGTACTAGTGTGATTTTGGTGGGTCTGGGCAGATTCGAACTGCCGACCTCACCCTTATCAGGGGTGCGCTCTAACCAACTGAGCTACAGACCCAATAAAAAGTCTATCTAATCTCTTCTACTTTCTAATCAAACAATCTGTGTGGGCACTCATTGCTCCGACGCACATTTGCTACGCAAATCTACTCTCGGGTTAAGTTTTTGCTACGCAAATACTTAATGTGTGTTTCTTTACGTAAGGAGGTGATCCAGCCCCAGGTTCCCCTAGGGCTACCTTG